>JAJZMD010000119.1 GCA_021803085.1 Actinomycetes bacterium | reverse complement strand
TGCTGATATTCAGCACAGGCATTGCAAAATGCAGGAATCACTCTAGCCGGGCCCGGGCGGGAGAGCAACCAACCGGACGGACGGTTCCCGCCGGAGCTGGAGGCGCCGGCCCCGGGGTGCCCGCACGTGGCTCGTGTCGCCCTTCCCTCACCCCGGCGAGCGACCAGCCCACGCGGTCGGGGCACGTCTGCAGCGCCGTCCACGTCCCTGGGCCACCGGGCGCGGGATCGGCGCGCACCAGGTCGTGACGCGCCAGGGCCCCGGTGCGTCTAGGAGCGTGCGCCGAGCGGGGTGCGCTTGGCAGTGTCGAGGAAGGGGAGCTCGGCCGTCCGCGCGTCGGCGACCCTCCCCCCGCCGAGGTCCACCCCGAGCTTGTTGCCCGGGGCGGCGAGCTCGATCGGGACCCACACGTAGCCGATGTTGCGCTCGAGGCGTGGCGACCAGACGAGGTCGGTCACTCGTCCCACGACCTCGTCTCCGGCGAGCGCGGGCCGCCACTCGCTGATCTCATGGGCCAGCGGTTCGCCCGATAGCTCGATTCCGACGAGCTTCTGTCGCACTCCCTCACGGCGCAGCCGCTCGAGCGCCGCCTTTCCCACGTAGTCGGCCTCCTGCTCCTCGACGAGGCGCTCGAGCCCGCTCACCTCGAACGGGTTGTTCTCCAGCGTGAAGTCGGAGTTGTAGTTGAAGATGCCCGCCTCGATCCGCCGCGCCTCGCACGGCGCGATCGGTCGGATCCCGTACGGCTCGCCCGCACGCATGATCGCCTCCCACAGGTCGTCGCCCCGGTCGGGGTCGGTGAGGTAGACCTCGTAGCCAACCTCCCCCGTCCAGCCGGTCCTGCTGATGACGACCGGGACCCCGCCGACGGCAGCGTCGAGGGTCCAGTAGTAGCGCACCTCGGTGATCGCCTCGCCGACGAGGTCGACCATGAGCGCCTGCGCCTTGGGTCCCTGGATCTGCACGGGGTGGACCGGAGGGAGCGAGACGGTCGCGCGGAGCCCCATGCCCTCAGCCAGTCCCATCGCGTAGAGGTGGACGTCGGAGTCTGCCAGGCACAGCCAGAAGGTGTCCTCGTCTCTCCGTAGCAGCACCGGGTCGTTCACGATGCCGCCGTCGGGAGCGGTGATGATCGCGTACTTCCCCTGTCCGACGGCGCAGCGCGTGAGGTCCCGGCACGTGAGCGCGTTGGCGAGCGCGAAGCCGTCGGGGCCGCTGATCTCGACCACCCGTTCGACCCCGACGTCCCACAGCGTGACGTCGTTGACGAGCGCCCAGTACTCCGTCACCGGGTCGTCGTAGTAGGCGGGGAGGTACATGTGGTTGTAGATGTCGTACGCGCTGCACCCCCACCTGCGAGTCGCGTCGAAGAACGGTGACCGCCGGTACCACGGGCCGAAGTACAGCGTCGCGGCCGCGGCGTCCGGCGAGGTCAGGACCTGCTGGGTAGTCACTCTTCCTCCTCCGTGTCTTCGCTCTTCGCGCGCCCGGTCGCGGGCCGCGAGCCTGTTCGCTGCTGCGGGCACCGCCACAGACTAGGGTTGACTGTATGATCAGTCAAACAGGACAGCGTCCCGACGCGGGTGCCGCGCCCGTTGACCCGGAGGCGCTCGCGCAGTCCCTCCGCCCCTTCGGCGAGAGCCGGATGCTGCCCGGCGAGGCGTACACCAGCCACGCGGTGCTCGACTGGGAGCGGCGTCACTTCTTCGACGAGGGCTGGAGCTGCGCCGGTGTCTCCGCTCTCCTCTCCTCGCCCGGCGACCAGCGGGCGGAGGCGCTGGGGAGTGCCGGGGTCCTTCTCGTCCGCGGTGGCGACGGCGCTGTCCGCGCCTTCGCCAACGCCTGCCGCCACCGGAACCACGAGCTGCTGCCGTGCGGCGCGGGCGGAGTCAACCGATCCTTCGTGTCGTGCCCCTACCACGCGTGGTCGTACCGGCTGGACGGCAGCCTGCGGCGCGCACCGGGGTTCGATGACGCCGCAGGCTTCGACACCTCGGCCCACGGACTGGTCGAGCTGGCGTGCGTGGAGTGGCACGGGATCGTCTTCGTGAACCCGTCGGGCACCGCAGGCGACTTCTCTGCCCACGTCGCGGGGCTCGCGGACCACGTCGCCCCGTACGAGATCGCGCGGCTCGCCACTCGGGGTCACCACGGCTACGTGGTCGGAGCGAACTGGAAGGTGCTCGTCGAGAACTATCAAGAGTGCTACCACTGCCCCGTCATCCACCCCGAGCTGTGCGCGGCGAGCCCCCCGCGGAGCGGGAAGAACCACCCGGACCCGGCAGGCGCCTGGGCGGAGGGGTGGATGGAGCTCCGCGAGGGGTTCGAGACGATGTCCCTCGACGGCAGGTCGAGCGCGTCGCCCCTTCGCGGGCTCGACGGGTTCCGGCGGCGGATCGTTGACTACGTCGTGATCTTCCCGAATCTCCTGGTGAGCCTCCACCCCGACTACGTGATGACCCACGTCCTCACGCCGGTCGCTCCCGATCGCACCAGGGTCGTCTGCGAGTGGCATTTCGCGCCGGAGGACGCCGGGCCTGACGGCTTCGACCCGTCTTTCGCCGTCGACTTCTGGGACGTCACCAACCGTCAGGACTGGAGCGCGTGCGAGGCCGTCCAGCGCGGGCTCTCGAACCCGCTCGCGCTCCCCGGGCCGCTCTCCAGGGAAGAAGACGGGGTCTACCAGTTCGTGACCATGGTCGCGTCCGGCTACGCCGGAAGGACGCCGCAGCCCGCCCGCGTCTCCGCCGCTCGGCGCTTGACTGGACCGCAGACCACCGCCGCGGCGCTCGCCGGTGCGGGGAGCGCCGCGGTTGCCCGGGCCACGTCTGACGCCGGGAAGGGCTGACGCGAGCAGGCGCGACCCCTCACGCGAGCGAGCGGAGCCCCCGCTTGGCGAGCTGCGACGCGATGATCAGGCGCTGGATCTCGCTCGTCCCCTCCCAGATGCGCTCGACGCGCAGCTCTCGGTAGAAGCGCTCGGCGACGTTCTCGCGCATGTAGCCGCGACCGCCGAAGATCTGCACGGCGCGGTCGGCGACCCGTCCGGCCATCTCCGACGCGTAGAGCTTCGCCATCGACGCCTGCGCGTGCTGCACCTTGCGGTCCCGCCCCTCGTCGACGCCGCGTGCCGCCTCGTAGAGCATGGACCGAGCGGCGAAGAGCTCGGTCAGGCTGTCGGCGAGCATCGCCTGGACGAGCTGTTGGCCGATGAGCGGGCCGTCCGAGACGGCACGCTCGGCCGCGAACGCGCCCGCCTCCTCGACCAGGCGCTCGGCCGCTCCGAGGCACCTCGCTGCCACCATGAACCGCTCGAAGCGGAACCACTCGTACGCATAGTCCATCCCGCTCCCCTCCTCACCCACGAGATGCGAGACGGGGGCCTTCACGCTCTCGAACGCGACGATGGGGTGGTCGTGTGCGATCGTGTGCGAGTACGCGGGGACGCGTACGACGCGCACGCCGTCAGCGGGAAGGTCGACGACGAACATCGCGTGGGAGCCCGCGTGGGGACCGTCGGCGAGGACGGCTTCGAAGAAGGCGTACGTCGCCTCGTTGTACGAGGTCACGTGCCACTTGATCCCGTCGAGCACGTACTGGTCACCCACCCGTCTGGCGGTCGCCCTGAGGAGCGAGACGTCGGATCCCGCGTGCTCCTCGGTGATCGCGTAGCACTCGACCGCCTCTCCGCGCACCGTCGGCGCGAGCCAGCGGTCCCGCTGGTGATCGGTCGCGACGTCGACCCACCACCGGGGCGGCGTCGTCAGCATCCAGCCGAGCGCGTTGGTCGCGCGCCCGGCCTGCTCCTGCACGAGCACCTGCTGCAGCATCGAGCAGCCGCCGCCGCCGAGATCCTCCGGCATGTTGGTGGCGGCCAACCCCTCGTCTCTCGCCCGGCGTCGCATCTTCTGGTCGACGTCGGCCGGCAGCGCCCCGCCGTTCGCCTCGGCGTCGGCCTCGTAGGGGATGAGGTCGTCGATGAAGGTCCGGGCGCGGCCCTGGATCTCGAGATCCGCTGCGGACAATCCGTACATGGCTCCCCCGGGTGAAAGCGTTTGACTGACGGTTCAGTCTATGCGAGGGTGCAACCGTGCGTGGTGCCGAGGTCGCCGACGCGGTCGTGGTGGGCGGGGGAACCGTGGGTGGCTGGTGCGCGTGGTTCCTGCGGCGTGCCGGGCTGGCGCGAGTGGTGCTCGTCGAGCGGGCGCAGCTGGGCAAGGGCGCGAGCAGCCGGGCGGCCGGCATGGTCCGGGCCCAGGGCGGAACCGCCTGGGCCGTGCGTCTCGGCATGTGGAGCCAGGACTTCTACCGCACCCAACGGGAGCGGGCCGGCGTCGACTCGGGCTTCGTCGCGCTGGGCTACCTCATGCCGGCCTTCTCGCAAGCCCAGGTCGATCAGGCGAAGGCGCGTGTCGCCATGCAGTCGGGGCTCGGATTGGACGTGAGCTGGCTGTCCGTCGAAGAGGCCGACGCTCTCCTCCCGGCGATGGCGCCGGGCCGGCACCTCGGCGGCTCCTACGCACCCGGGGATGGCTACGTCGACCCTGCCCGCAACGTGGCGGCCTACATCGCCGCGTGCGTGCGCGACGGCGTCGTCGTGCTCGAGCGCACCGAGCTGCTCGGGCTCCGGCGGGGGACGGGGGGAGGTGTCGAGGGCGTGGAGACCTCCGGGGGTCTCATCTCCACCGGTCGGGTCGTCCTGACCGGTGGGCCCGAGCTGGCCGAGGTCGGAGCGCGGGCTGGGACCCGGGTCGCAGTCGGCGGCGCGCGCCACCAGGTCGCGGTGACCGAGCCGGACCCCCGGCTCGCCCCGGACCAGGTGAAGATGGCCTTCGATCTCTCCGAAGGCGTGTACTGGCGACCGGAGGACGGGGGGCTCCTGTTCGGCATGAGCAATCCGTTCGAGCCGCCGGGGCCGGCGACGGAGATCGACTGGAGCTATCTCGACAAGGTCCGGCACCGGGTGGCCGAGCTGGTCCCGGGCACCGCCGGCCTCGGCCTTCGACGGGTCTGGGCTGCGACCATCGACTACACGCCGGACCACCTGCCGATCCTGGGACCGGCACTGGACGAGGGTGGTGCACCGATCGTGGGGGTGACGGTCGCGTCGGCCGGCGGCCACGGGATGATGTGGGGACCTGCGGTCGCCCAGATCGCGGCCGACCTCGCGACGTCCGGGACGTCCGAGGTGCTCGACGTATCGGACCTCGGCCTGGACCGCTTCGACCGTGACGGCCGGAGCCGGCTGGTCCCCGATCCGATCGCGCTCCCGTTCCCGAGCAGGACGACGGCGAAGCCCGAGGTGGCAGCGACGAGAGAGAAAGGGACCACGCAGAGATGACCGACATCGACGACCTCGCCGGGAGCCTGACCCCTGTGCTGCACGACGCGACGGCACGCCCGGACCTCGAGGACTGGGGGCCGCTCGCCGAGGCGACGGGGCCCGAGATGCGCACCGCGGGCCTCACGTTGTGGCAGGACGGAGCCGGGTCGGAGACCGGCATCTGGGAGTGCACGGCGGGACCGTCACGCTGGACCCTCGAGACCAACGAGCTCGTCCACGTCCTCAGCGGCTCGATGACCGTCACCGCGGACGGCGGGGAGCCGACGGAGGCCGGTCCGGGGGACGTCCTCATGTTTCCCAAGGGGTGGACGGGGACGTGGGAGCTCCACGAGACGCTGCGAAAGGTCTACGCGATCTTCTGATGGCCGCCGCGCCGGCTCGTCGCCCGGCGCCGGCGGTCCGCTCCGCATGACGCACCCCGCCGCGCCGGCTCGTCGCTCGCGGGCCCGGGCTTCGGCCTCGCCCGCACCGCTCGTCAGGCGTCAGGAGTGCCTGGAGGCGCCCGTCGTCTCGTCGACCTCGACCAGGGCGTCCAGCGCGACCGCTGCCGAGGCCGTGCAGCGCAGCGGGTTCACCTCGACCGCGCCGACGGCGTCGCCGAGCTCGAGCGCCATGGTCGAGAGGGCCACGATCACCTCGTAGACCGCGTCGAGGTCGCAGGCCTCCGACCCGCGGTGGCCTGCGAGCAGCCTCCTCACGCGCAGACGGTCGACCATGCGCCGTGCATCCCCGGCGTCGACCGGAGGCAGGCCGACCGCGCGATCGGCGAGCAGCTCGACCAGGGTGCCCCCGGCACCGACGACGACGAGGGGGCCGAGAAGCGGGTCGCGGAACATGCCGACCAGCAGGTCGACCCCCGGAGGAGCCATCGCCGACACGGTGACCAGCGGTCCGAGCCGCGCGGACAGATCGAGGTAGGCAGCCTCCACCTCTTCCGCGCTCGTGAGATGCAGGGCGACACCTCCGACGTCGGACTTGTGGGGCACGCCCTCCGTGGCGGTCTTCACGACGACGGGATAGCCGAGCCGCGCCGCAGCCAGCGCCGCCTCCTCGGCCGACGCCGCGGGCAGCGCGGGGAGGAAGGCGACGCCGTAGGCGGCGAGGAGCGCCGGGGCGAGCGCGCCGCCACCGGCGCCGTGCCCAGTCAGACGCGTCCGCCAGCGGTCCCCCCGTGCCTCGTCCAGCGCCGCTGCCCGCCGAGGAGGGCGGTCGAGGTGGTCGCGCAGGGCCAGGAGGCCGCGGAGGGCGCAGAGACCCGATCGGGTCCCCTCGAGGACCGGGACGCCCCGATCGCGCAGCCGCCGGGCCGCGTCGCGGTCGAGGGAGCTCGGGGCGTGGCTGAGCGCGCACAGGGGCACGCCCCGGTGAGCCGTCCGCTCGCGCGCCGCGAGGAGCGCGACGCGGTACGAATCGTCACCGTCGTACTCGGGAACGAGGTCGACGGCGAGGGCCACCGCGTCCACGCGCTCGTCGTCCGCGAGCGCGAGCAGCGCCTCGGTGAAGAGCGCCTCGGTCGCCCGGCCGCGCCCCCAGACGTCGAGCGGGTTGTCGACGTCGAGGCCGGGGTCGAGCGCGGCCACGAGACGAGCTCGCGTGGAGGGCCCGAGCTCGGCGAACGGCACGCCGAGTGCGTCGGCCACGTCGACCAGGAGCGCCCGCTCGGCACCCGAGTCGAGCACTGCAGCGATCCCGTTCTGGTCGCCGTGCGGCGCGACCCGTCGGCGAGCCGGCGCGCGGCGCCCCGACTGAAGGAGCTCGACGGTGTCGCAGAGCTCGGCGAGGTCGTGCACCTGCAGCATGCCGTAGCGGTCGGAGAGGGCCTCCCATGCCGCGTCGCTCCCTGCCAGCGCGCCCGAGTGCGCCGCCACCATCGCCCGGCCCCGGGAGGACGAGCCGACCGCGAGTGCGACGACGGGCACCCCTGCCTTCGACGCGCGCGCCAGCGCGCCCTGGAACCGCCCGGGGTCCCGAAGGGTCTCGAGGACCAGCGCCACGACCCTGGTCTCGGGAAGGTCGAGCGCGTAGTCGACGTACTCGGCCGTGGTCGTCACGAGCTCCTGTCCCGAGGAGACTGCCAGCGCCCAGGCGAACGGGCGGTCCGCTCGCAGCAGGGCGGAGAAGGCGGAGCCCGAATGGGTGACGAGCGCGATCGTTCCTACGGGCAGCGGAGCGGGTTCGAGGTAGCCGACGGCGCGAAGGGTCTTGGAGATGAAGCCCATGCACCCGCCGCCGCAGATGGCCATGCCCGCGTCGTTCGCGACGGCGGCGAGCCGCTCGCGAAGGCTCGGCGCCCCCCGGGGCGAAGCGGCTGCGCGCTCGAACGCGCTCCCGAAGATCACGCCGCTGCGGTCGCCCCTGCGCGCCGCGCTGAGCAGCGCACCTTCGAGCCGGTCGTCGGCGACCGCGAAGAGCACGAGGTCCACCGGTCCGTCGATCTCCTCGAGCGAGGCGAGCACGGGGCGCTCCCGCACCCTCTCGCCCGCCCGCCGAGGGTTCACCAGGTGGACGACCGGCGGGCACGCGCTGCGCTCGAGCTCCACCAGCGAGCGGTACGCGAGGCTGTCGGGTCTCGCGGACGCTCCCACCAGCGCGACCGAGCGCGCCCCGAGCATCGCGTCGAGCGCGCGCCGACGCTGCTCGTCCGACGGTTGTCGGGCTCCCTCTGGGACGGCCGCGGCCCTGACGCCGCCGGCCCCCCGCCCCGTGCCGTCTCCGCTCACACCCGCGGCGGCAGCCTTCTCGCCCAGGCCCGTCGCCGCTGCGAGCGCACGTCGGCGATCGCAGCGCGCGCCGCCTGCCAGCCAGGGATCCCGCACACGCCTCCCCCTGCGTGCGTCGCGGAGCTCGCGTAGTAGAGCCCCGGCACCGGAGTCCTGTAATCGCAGTACCCCGGCGCCGGTCGCATGTGGAACAGCTGCTCCACCGACAGCTCGCCGTGGAAGATGTTCCCGCCCACCAGCCCGTACTCGTGCTCCAGCTCGTAGGGCCCGACGATGTCCCTATGCATGATCGACGTCTTGAAGTTGGGTGCAAGCTCGTCGTACTGGTCGATGAGCCGGTCCGCGTACGCCTCGAGCTCGGCGGTGTGCGGCTCCTGGGCCCATGTGGCGGGGACCCACTGCGTGAACAGCGACATGACGTGCACGCCTTCGGGTGCGAGCGTCCGGTCGAAGGTCGTGGGGATCACCGAGTCCGAGAACGGCAGCGTCGCGGGCCGTCCCTCCCGGGCGTCGAGGAACGCCCGCTCGATGTAGTCGAGCGACGGCGCCATCTCCACCGAGCCGGTGTGGTGCGGCTGCAGGTGCGATCCTGGGTCGGCCACGAAGTCAGGGAGCTCCGAGAGCGCGAGGTTGATCTTCACGACGCCGCTGCGCGACCTCCAGCGCTCGACGTCGGCGACGAAGTCGTCGGGGAGGTTGGCAGCTCCGATGTGCTCCAGGAACGCCGTCCGAGGGTGAAGCGTGGTCACCACGATCGGAGCCCGGACCTCCTCGCCGCTGTCGAGCACGACGCCCTCCGCCCGGTGTCCGCGCACGATGGTCCTGGCGACGCGAGCCCCGGTGCGCACCTCCGCGCCGAAGCTCTCTGCGGCGCGGCGCATCGCGTCGGCGACTGCGCCCATCCCGCCTTCGGGGAAGCCCCAGCTGCCGAGGTGCCCGTCGCCCACGTCGCCGATCGAATGGTGCGCCATGACGTAGGCGGTGCCCGGCTCGTAGGGACCCGCCCAGGTCCCGATCACGCCGTTCACCGCGATCGGCGCCTTCACCTGCCACGACTCGAACCAGTCGTCCAGGAGGTCCGCGATCGACGTCGTCATCAGCCGGGTGACGTCGCCGATGGTGTGCACGTCCACGCCCCGGTGACGCCAAGCCATCCGGAGGAGGTCGGCGAGGTCGCCTGGGCGCTTCGAGCCGATCTTCGGCGGCACCTCGAGCAGCATCGGCCCGATGACGTCCGCGAGCCCCGAGAGCCAGGCGTCCCACTTGGGCATCGCCTCTGCGTCGGGCTTCGAGAATTTCGCGATCTCCTCGTAGTTCTTCGCCGCGTCGTCCGACCAGATCTTGATGGAGGTCCCGTCGGGGAAGGCCTGGTAGTAGGGACCCATCGGGAACACCTTGTACCCGTGGCGCTCGAGGGAGAGATCCCTGGCGATCGTGGGCGGAAGGAGGCTCATCACGTACGAGAGCCGCGTGACCTTGATCTCGGGCGCCTCGGGCCACGGTGCGTCGGTCGCCGCGGCACCGCCGGTCTTGTGGCGCCCCTCCAGCACGACCGTCCGCATGCCCGCGCGCGCGAGGTAAGCCGCCGCGACCAGCCCGTTGTGCCCGCCTCCTACCACGACGGCGTCGTGCCCCTGCACCGTCCCTCCAGTTCCGGGCTCCCGTCCCCAGGCACCTCGGCATGCGCGGGGAGCCGGCGACCGTGTGTTGACTGATCATTCAGTCTAATTGTGCTTGCTATCCTCCACAAGCCGTGGCCGGAGCGAGCGGCTCTCCGGGCCGGCGCGGTCTGGCGGAAGGGATGTGAAACGGTGACCGGTGACGAGGAGCCTCGGGGATCGCAGATCCTCACTGCCGCGCTCGCGGTGATCGCCGAGCGCGGCTTCGCTGAGACCCGCATCGCGGACGTCGCCGAGCAGGCGGGCGTGAGCCCTGCACTCGTCATGTACTACTTCAAGACCAAGGACCACTTGCTCGCCGAGGCGATGAGGCGGTCCGAGGACGCCTGGTACGCGGAGATGGCCAGCCGCACTGCACGGATCCCCACCGGCTCGGGGCGACTCGAGGAGGTGGTGGCGATGACCTTCCTCTCCGGGCTGTCGGGCGATCCGGGGACACCGGAGGACTCCTGGGCGATCTGGCTCGACCTGTGGGTCCGGGCGCTCCGGGACTCCGTCGTGCGCGCCGTGCGAGAGGAGTTCGACGAGCACTTCCGCCAGACCATCCGCGAGATCGTCAGGTTCGGGGTCGAGCGCCGCGAGTTCGTCGGCGCGGACGTGGACGACTTCTCGGTCGGGTTCTCCGCCCTGCTCGATGGCCTCGCGATCCAGATCGCGCTCGACGATCCGGTCGTCGACGGGCGCCGCGCGTTCGAGCTGTCGATGCGCGTCGCGGCGCGCGAGCTCGGTTTCGTGTGGGATGCACGGCGCAGCCGCGCCGCGCTCCGGAGGCGCGCAAGGGGAGCATCTGCCTGACCGGTCTCGCAGGCCCGCGCGGCTAGTCCCGGCCAGGCGAGCGAGGGTCTTGCGCCAGCGCACGGGAAGGATCGCGCCGTGCGTGGTCGGTGCCGCCGGGGATGCCCCCGTTCTCTGTTGCATCGACGAAACACCCATGGTTAGCTATTGACTGAACATTCAAACGCATTCCGCTGGGAGGGTGTTGCGGTCACTGAACGGCGAAGCCTTCGGCCATGTTCGCCGGCGAAAAAGGGGGGTCACGTGAAGCGGATTCGATCCCGCCGGAGCGCCATGCTCCCGCTCGTCATGGGGGTCGCGGCGACCATCGCAACCGCCGCGCCGTGGGCGACTGCGGGGAACGCTGGGGCATCGCCGAGGGCGGTGAGGGCAGACCTCACCAGCACGAGGAGCGTCGGGGGCACCCGCTCAACGTCTGCGGGGGCGAGGGGCGGCGTCGCGAGCTACGCGCTCCCCACAGGCGCCGACTTCTCGTGGATCCTGCCGCTCGAGCCTGGCACGAACACAGAATCGTGGAACCGCTACATCGCGAACGGCATGTGGGTGCCCCTGTACTTCGACGGCAGGGGGTCGACGACCGGCATCGACTACACAGCGTCGCTCGCCAAGCCGCCCGTCTACTCCGACGGCGACACCAAGGTCACCATCACACTGCACCCCGGCTACACGTGGTCCGACGGGCAGAAGGTCACGTCCGCGGACGTGAAGTTCTTCTTCGAGCTGGACGAGGCCGGGAAGGGGACACTGGGCGAGTACCATCCCGGCCTGCTGCCTGACAACCTGCGCTCGATCACCTACCCGAGCCCGACGCGCATCGTGCTGCGCCTCGACCACAGCTACAACCCGACCTGGTTCACCGGCAACCAACTCCTGTGGATCTACGCGCTCCCTGCCCAGTCGTGGGACAAGACGTGCGCGGCCTGCCGCGTGAGCGACGCGGCTGCGACCCCTGCCGGGGCGAAGAAGGTGTTCAAGTTCCTGTTCTCCCAGTCCAAGGACCTCCCGACCTACGGCACCAATCCCCTGTGGAAGACGGTGGACGGTCCGTGGGTGATCAAGTCCTTCGACCCGGTGACCTATCAGGCGTCTTTCGCCGCCAACCCGCACTACACCGGACCGACAAAGCCGAAGCTCTCCGGTTACAAGGTCTACAGCTTCACAACAGGCACCGCGGAGCTCGATGCGTTGCGGTCAGGAGCGCTCACCGTCGGCTCGCTCCCGTTGAGCGCGTACAAGGAGGTCGCGTACTTCGAGAGCCACGGGTACAGCGTGAAGCCGGAGATGCACTTCTACGACATGGCGTTCGAGTTCGGCTACACCTCCAGGACATGGGGGCCACTTGTGAAGCAGCTCTACGTGCGCCAGGCTCTCCAGCACCTCGTGACAGAGAAGCTGTACATCAGGACGTCCCTCCACGGCTACGGGCTCGTCGACTACGGGCCGATCGCGGCGTACCCCGGATCGCCCTACGTGAGCCCGGCCCTGCGGAAGGACCCGTACCCCTACAGCCTGTCCGCTGCGACGCACCTCCTCAGATCCCGCGGCTGGAAGGTGCGGTCGAACGGTACCGACGTGTGCGCCCGTCCGGGAGCCGGCGCTCACGAGTGCGGCGCCGGGATCAAGAAGGGGGAGGCCCTCAGCCTGCGGTTCATCTACGAGACGGGGACAACAGCCTTCGCCGACCAGGTTGCCGAGTTCGCAGCCGCTGCGAAGAAGGTGGGGATCGACATCGTCCTCGACGGTCAGACCCAGACGACGATGTTCTCCATCGCCGGCGTGTGCCCGTCCACACCGCCGTGTGCGTACGGGATGGTCGGCTACTCGGACTACATGTGGACATACGGGCCGATCGACATCATCCCGAGCGGGAACGTCCAGTTCGGGAAGGGGAACTACTGGGCCGGAGGGTACACATCGCTCACGGCGCAGCGGCTCATTGCCGCCGCTTCCGTCAGCCCGGGAACGAGCCTTCGTGCGCTGTACGCGGCCGAGGACTACCTCTCGAAGAACGTGGCCTCCCTGTGGTGGCCGCTCTTCGACACAGTCGTCGTCGTGAAGGGCAACCTGAAAGGGTGGAAGCTGAACCCTTACGGAGACCCTGACCCGACGACGTGGTACTTCTCGAGCTGAGGAGCTCACGCACGCGGCCGCGCCGGGCTCACGCACGCGGCCGCGCCGGGCTCACGCACGCGGCCGCGCCGGGCTCACGCACGCGGCCGCGCCCATCTCCGCCGACCGGGCCGCGAGGATCGATCCGTGCGCTCCTCCCGTCGCCTGATGCTCCTCCTTCTCGGGCTCGCACTGCCGGCGGGGCTGCTCGGGGCAGGGGTCGTCGCGGCCGCCGGTCCCGCTGGCTCGCGGGCCGGGTCTGTGGCGGCACTGGGACAGTCGGGGCGCGCGGGGGCTCGTCACGGGTCTGCCCCGACCGCGACGGTCTTGCGGCGTCGGCACCCGCCGCGAAGGGCGGTCCGGGGAGAGCCGCACGTGATGCTGATCGTCATGGAGAACCACGGGTACGAGGAGATCATCGGCAACCCCACAGCGCCGTACATGAACCACCTCGCGCGGCGTTACGGCCTCGCGACCTCGTCGTACGCCACCACGCACCCGAGCCTTCCGAACTACCTCGAGCTGGTCTCCGGGTCGACCCAGGGCGTGAGCTCGGACTGCACAACGTGCGTCGCCAAC
The DNA here is from genome assembly GCA_021803085.1 of Actinomycetes bacterium. Taxonomy (GTDB): domain Bacteria; phylum Actinomycetota; class Acidimicrobiia; order Acidimicrobiales; family RAAP-2; genus JAJYVT01. The sequence goes on along the minus strand of JAJZMD010000119.1, from coordinate 26,857 downwards.
GCGACCCAGTTCGTGGACCAGCTCGACCGGGCGCACATCGGCTGGCGCGCATACATGGGAGCCGCTCCGACCGCCTGGTTCAGTGGCTACGCGCCGCTGTTCGACCGGCACCACGATCCGTTCGTCTATGCGCCCCACGTCGTGGCAGATCGTGCGGAGTGCGACCGGGTGGAGCCCTTCAGCGCGTTCTCCCCCGCGCTCGCGCACGGTAGATTGCCGGCGTTCGTGTGGGTGACGCCCGACGTTCATCACGACATGCACACAGGGACCGTCGCGCAGGGTGACGCGTGGCTGCGCGCAGTGCTGACGAACGTGCTCGCTTCGACGTGGTACCGCGACGACGGAGTGGTCATCGTCACCTTCGACGAGAGCACAGTCGGCACAGACGCCGGCTGCTGCACCGGAGCCGGTGGTGGCCACATCGCGACGTTCGTCGTGTCGGCGCGGACTTTGCCCGGCGCCCGAATGGCGGCCCCGGTCGACGGAGCCGGGATCCTGCGGACGATCGAGGCGCTGTACCGCGTGCGGTTCCTCGGGCAGGCGGGAGACCCGCGGAGCGGCACACTCCTACCCCTCCTTCGGCTGCCCAGGGCGCGGGGGTGACGCCACCAGTCGAGCCGCGGCGGTGCGTGCGACGCACCGAGCAGCCCGACAGCGTGTGGCGCTCGCTTCAGGCTCGCACCGCGTGGCCCGCATCAGCCGCGAACTGCTCGAAGTTCTGGACGAACATGTCGACGTCTCCATCGCCGTGCTGCACCGAGAGCATCCACTGCTCGGTCTTCCCCCACGGGGGGAGGAACACGCCTCGGTTGTGCTGGACGAGCCAGTGGAGATGGTTGAAGCGATCGTCGACCAGCAGGAAATCGCGGTAGTTCCGGACCGGCGCGTCCGCGAACGTGATGCAGCCTTTCGCACCCACGGAGACTAGGTGCGCCCTCAGTCCGTGTCGCTCGATCGCGGCGTTCACGGGCACCTCGAGCCGTGCGCGCAACGCGGCGATGCGCTCGTAACCCGCGTCGGTCGCGACCGATTCGAGCACCGCGCGGGTGCAAGCCATCGAAAGGGGGTTCCCGTTGAACGTGCCGACCATCTCGTACTCGCCCGACGCGACATGCGCCATCACCTCGTCGGTGGCGCCGACGGCCCCAGTGACGAGCCCGCCGCCTATCGACTTGGCCAGGCACACGATGTCCGGGGCGACGCCGAGAAGCCTGGTCGCGCCGCCCGGCCCGACCGTGAGCCCCGTCTTCACCTCGTCGAAGCACAGCAGCGCGCCGTGGCGGTGGAGCAACGACCGGAGCTCCTCGAGGTAACCGGGCACAGGGAGGACGATCCCCGCGTTCATCATGATGGGCTCGATGATCATCCCGGCGATCCGGCCGGGTTGCTCGTCGAGCAGTCGTTCGACGCTGCAGAGATCGTTGAAGGTGGCGACAAGGGTGAGCCGGGTCATCGCCGCCGGGATGCCGGACGACGCCGGGCGTCCGAGAGGGTGGCCGGCAGGTCCGATCTCCTCGCTCTCGCTCGGGGCGACCGAGACCTGCACCGAGTCGTGGTGGCCGTGGTAGCAGCCCTCGACCTTCACGATGAGATCTCGGTCGGTCACCGCGCGCATCAGGTGGACCGCGTCCATGGTCGCCTCAGTCCCCGAGTTCGTGAACCTCCAAACCGGGAGGTCGAAGCGCTGGGCGAGGAGCTCGGCGACGATCACCGCGTCCTCGCTCGGCTGGGCGAAGTGGGTCCCGTTCCTCACCTGGCGGGTCGCCGCCTCGACGATCGCCGGGTGCGCGTGTCCGGCGAGACCTGCTCCGTAGCCTCCGTGGAAGTCCACGTACTCGTTCCCGTCGACGTCGACGATCTTGGATCCGTGCCCGCGCGAGATGAACACGGGCTGTGGCCGGGTGATCTGCCAGCTGCTCGTCACGCCTCCTGCGAGGCTGGCGAGCGCCCGGGTGTGCAGCTCGCGGGAGCGCGGCTGGCGCGCGACGAAGCGCTCCTCCTCCTCGCCGATCAGGCGGTCGATCGTGGTCGGGCTCTGGACGCGAGCGGCGGAACGCGCGGCGGCCGGGGTGGTCCTGTCGTCGACGACCACGGGTGAACTCCGTTTCCCGAGGTCCCCGGACCTCGATTGGACGTGTTGATCGGACTGATCGTGTTGATTGAACATTCAGTCTATGCCGGTTCCGCACCGGCGGCAACGCCTGCACTCGTCGACGGCGGGCAAGGAGCTGACTGCGCTTCCGGGGTGCCGGCACGAGGTCGTCGCGCACCGACGGCGACGCACGGCGACTCACGGCGACGCACGGCGACGCACGGTGGAGGGCGGGGAGGAGCGCCCGGCACCCGATTGTCGACGCCCGGTGCTCGGTGCGGTGCAAGGTGGGAAAACAGCCCTGTGGTGCAAGATATCTGCATGGTGAATCCAATGAGTCCCCCTCTTCCGCCGCCAGGTTGGTACGGAGATCCGACCACCGCGGACCAGCTTCGTTACTGGGACGGTTCAGCGTGGACGGGCCACGTCGCGCCGCTGGCCGGCTCGCCTGCTCGAGTCGTTGCACATCGCCGGAACATCTACGGCCACGACATGCTGTACATCGAGTTGAACGACGGCACGAGTGTAGGCCATATCAACTTGGACACCGAGAAGATCGTCATCGATCGTCCTGAACTCAAGGACGAGTGCACCCGCGCCATTGCGGCGTGGAGGTCCGAGCACCTGCCCGCGCGTGCGGCGTCGGACGCCCCGCCCGCTCCGTCGGCCGGCGCGCCTGTTGCCGCCACCGAGCCCGGGTGGCGGGACCTCGCGGCAAATCGTCCGGGAGAGGCCCTCCGCCGGAAGGCCGCCGAGGTGAGGAAGCAGGCACCGGTGAAGGCGTTCCTCGGACGGCTGCTCGGGATCAAGACCGAGGAGCGTGCATGGAGAATCGGTGCGGACGGAGAAGAGGAGGTCGCGCGGCAGCTCGCGCGCCTCGGAGGCGGCTGGAAGGTGATTCACAGCGTCGTGCTGAACGACAACGGCACGGACATCGATCACGTCGTGATCGGCCCTGGAGGCGTCTACACGCTCAACACGAAGAACCACGCAGGTTCCAAGGTGACCGTGTACGACAAGGCGGTGCTCGTCAACGGGCAGAAGACCCCGTATCTCCCCAAGTCCAGGACGGAGGCACGTCGCGCATGCGAGCGACTGTCGGCTGCGTGCCGCTTCCCCGTCGACGTGCAGCCCGTGGTCGTCGTGATCTGCAGGGAGCTCCGGGTCAGGGGTCGCCCGGGCGACGTGCACGTCGTCGGACGCAGGGACCTCCGCAGGTGGATGGAGCGCCGCCCGACCGTCCTGCGGCCCGACGCGGTCGACCGCATCTACGGCGCCGCCCGGCGCGATTCCACCTGGCGGGGGTGAGGGCCTGCGCCGCACCCACGCCGTGCGTGCCCTCGTCGCCCGGCGCGGACCGCCGGTCCCTCGCCCGAGCCCTCCCCTCGCGCCGTGACCCGGCCTGCGGGGCCCGCCCGGGGCTAACGTCGGGAGCACGCGCCCGGTGCCTGTCACCGGAGAGTCGGTGCCTGTCAGAGGAGAGAAGGAGGACGCGATGCCTCGTCATTACGCCCGATTGACGCAGCCGCTCGTCCGGGAGAACGAGGCCCTCCGCCCGGCTTCCTGGGACGAGGCCCTGGATCGGGCCGCCGCCGGCTTCGCCGATCACCGCGGCAACGAATTCGGGATGTTCAGCTGCTCGAAGTCGAGCAACGAGGTGAATTTCCTCGCGCAGAAGTTCACCCGCTCGGTCATGGGGTCGAACAACATCGACTCCTGCAACCGCACCTGACACGCACCGAGCGTCGCCGGTCTGGCGGCAGTCTTCGGTGCCGGAGGCGGCACCAGCTCCTACCTGGAGATCGAGGAGACCGACCTCGTCGTCCTGTGGGGGTCGAACGCGCGTGAAGCGCACCCGATCTTCTTCCACCACCTGCTGAAGGGGCTCCGCCGGGGGGCCAAGCTGTACGCCGTCGACCCCCGCCGCTCCACCTCGGCGCAGTGGGCCGACGTCTGGCTGGGCATCGACGTCGGCTCCGACATCGCCCTGGCCAACGCGCTCGGGCGGGAGATCATCCGGGCCGGTCTCGTCGACACCGAGTTCGTGCGGCGGGCCACTGCCGGCTTCGAGGAGTACGCCGCCTCCGTCGAGCCCTTCACCCTCGCCGAGGGGGAGCGCCTGACCGGTGTGCCCGCCGACGCCATCGCGGATCTGGCGCACGCCTACGCGCGGGCGGGCCGGGCGCAGCTTTGCTGGACGCTCGGGATCACCGAGCACCACACCGCCACCGACAATGTCCTCGCGCTCTGCAACCTCGCCCTGCTGACGGGCCACGTCGGGCGCTTCGGCTCCGGGCTGGTCCCGCTGCGCGGCCAGAACAACGTCCAAGGCGGCGGGGACATGGGTGCGCTGCCGAACAAGTTCCCCGGCTTCCAGGACGTGGAGGACGGCACCGTGCGCGCACGGTTCGAGGCCCGCTGGGGGGTCACCGTCCCCGCGGCGCGCGGCTGGCACCTCTCCCAGATGTTCGACGCGATGGAGCGTGGCGACCTCCGGGCCCTCTACGTCCTCGGCGAGAACCCGGCCCAGTCCGAGGCCGACAACCACCGGACCGTCCGGCTGCTCCAAGGGCTCGACCACCTCGTCGTCCAGGACATCTTCCTCACCAAGACCGCGCAGCTGGCGGACGTGGTGCTGCCCGCCGCCGTCGCCGCCTTCGAGACCGAGGGCACCGTCACCTCGAGCGAGCGGCGCGTCCAGCGGCTCCGGCCGGCGCTCCGCCCGCCCGAGGGAGCCCGCGACGACATCGACGTCGTCTGCGCGCTCGCCGCCCGGCTCGGCCACGACTGGGGCCGCCCGGGCGCAGAGGAGGTGTGGGACGAGTGCCGCAGCCTGTCCCCCATGCACGCCGGGATGCGCTACGACCGGCTCGAGGCGCTGGGCGGGATCCAGTGGCCGTGCCCGTCCGAGGACCATCCAGGCACCTTGTTCCTCCACGCCAGGCTGTGGGAGGAGGACCCGGCCGCGCGCGGGCCCGCCGCCCCGTTCAGCCCGGTCACGTTCGAGCCGCCGCTCGACGAGCTCGACGAAGAGTTCCCGATCCGGCTCACCACCGGGCGCCGGCTCGACTCGTTCAACACCGGCGTCCAGAGCGGCGGCTACGCCTCGCCCCTGCGGCGGCCCGAGATGCTGGGCCTCTCCCCCGAGGACCTGGCGTCGCTCGGGGTTGCCGAGGGCGAGCTCGTGCAGGTGAGCTCTCGGCGAGGTTCGATCACCGTGGGCGTCCACCTCGACCGGACGCTGCGCCCGGGGCTTGCGTTCTTGACGCTGCACTTCCCCGACCAGGTCGACACCAACGTGCTCACCCTCGACACCTGGGACCCGAAGTCCGGCACGGCCGAGTTCAAGGCCACCGCGATCCGGGTCGACCGGCTGACCGAGCGCGTCGGAGCCGGGACCGCGGTCGCCGGGGCCGGAGTCGCCTGATGGACCTGCGCACGACCGAGGCGGCCCCGAGCGCCGACGAGCGGTTCGCGGTGGACTCGGTCCTCGGACCGCCCGAATCGGGATGGTTCGGGGGCAGGCGCACGCCGCTCGACGGGCACGTCGCCGTCGGCGGCCTGTCCCTCGCCCGCAGCCGGCGCCACCTCCTCCTGCCGGCGCTCCACGCCCTCCAGGAGCGGGTGGGCTGGATCACCCCTGCCGGGCTCGGCTATCTCTGCACCCGCCTCGACCTGCCGCCGGCTGAGGCGTACGGGGTGGCGAGCGCCTACGCGCTCTTCACCTTCGAGCCGGGGCCCCCGGTCGTCGTCCACGTCTGCGACGACGTGGCGTGTCTCGCGGCGTCCGGCGGCGACCCGGCGGGGGAACTGGCGCGCCGCTACGGGCCTGCGGGGTCGGGCACGGCCGTCACGTGGCGCCCGAGCCCGTGTCTCGGCCACTGCGAGCACGGGTCCGCCGCGCTCGTCCAGGCGGCAGGAGAGCGCGGCGGCCGGGCGTCGCTGGCGCCCTTCGCCCCCGGCGACCTGGACCGTCTCGGAGCCCTCGGCGCCGACCTCGTTCCCGCCGACCTCTCGGTCCCCCTCGCCCTCGTGCCCCAGGCCGGCGCGGAGGGGACCCGGCTGCTTCGCCGGGTCGGGAGGGTGGACCCCACGTCGATCGACGCGTACCGGGCAGCCGGCGGCTACGAGGGGCTCCGCCGGGCGCTCGAGATCGGCCCGCAAGAGGTCGTCTCGCTGCTGAAGGACGCCAAGCTGCTCGGGCGCGGCGGCGCCGCCTTCCCGACCGGCGCCAAGTGGGAGGCGGTCGCGCGCAACCCGGTCCGTCCGCACTACTTCGTCGCCAACGCGGACGAGTCGGAGCCCGGCACGTTCAAGGACCGGGTCCTGCTCGACCACGACCCCTACGCGCTCGTCGAGGCGCTGACCGTCGCCGGCGTCACCACCGGCGCGGAGAAGGGGTTCGTGTACCTGCGGGGCGAGTACCCCCTTGCCGCGGCCCGCCTCGAGCACGCCGCCGCCGAAGCCAGGGGCCGGGGCCTCCTCGGCATCGACGTCATGGGCTCGGGGATCGCCTTCGACATCGAGGTGCGGCGGGGGGCCGGCGCCTACATCGCCGGCGAGGAGACCGCGCTGTTCAACTCGCTCGAGGGTCGCCGGCCGGAGCCCCGCAACAAGCCGCCATTCCCCGTGGACCGGGGCCTGTTCGGCAAGCCCACCGGGGTGAACAACGTCGAGACGCTGCTCTGCGTGCTCGAGGTCCTCGCGATCGGCGCGAGCGCGTACGCAGAGCTGGGGACGGCCGATTCCACCGGGACCCGCCTGTTCTGCCTGTCGGGCCGCGTCGCGCGCCGCGGGCTCTACGAGGTCCCGATGGGGACCACCCTCGGGGCTCTGCTGGACATGGCGGGAGGGGTGGCGGGCGGTCGTCCGCTCCGCGCAGTGCTGCTCGGAGGCGCCGCCGGCAGCTTCGTGGGGCCCGGTGACCTGGACCTCCCCCTCTCCTTCGAGGCAGCGCGCGCGGCCGGCACGACGCTCGGCTCGGGGGTGGTGGTGGTGCTGGACGACACGGTCGACATGAACGCCTTCGTCGGCCGCGTGGCGCGGTTCTTCCGCGACGAGTCCTGCGGCCAGTGCGTGCCCTGCCGCGTCGGCACGCAGCGCCAGGAGGAGGCCGTCGCCCGCCTGGCCTCCGGCCGGCCGCTCGGGTCGGTCGACGACGAGCTGGCCCTCCTGGCCGACCTCGACCAGGTGATGCGGGACGCGTCGATCTGCGGGCTCGGGCAGACTGCGAGCAGCGCCGTGACCTCCGCGCTGCGCCAGGGCCTGATCGGCGACGGAGCGCACACCTCGAACGGGAGGAGACGATGAGCACGCCCGCGCCCGCGCCGACCCCGCTGACGTTGCGTCGGAGCGTGCAGGTCACCATCGACGGGGAGCAGGTCAGCGTCCCGGAGGGCTCGACGGTCCTCGAGGCGTGCCGCGCCCGCGGCGTCGAGGTCCCCACGCTCTGCTACCTGGAGACGCTCGCGCCGGTGAACGTGTGCCGGGTCTGCGTCGTCGAGCTGGAGGGCTCACGGGCGCTCGTGCCCTCCTGCTCGCGCCCGGTGGCGCCGGGCATGGTGGTCCAGACGTCCTCTGCGCGTGTCCGCGCCAGCCGGAGGATGGTGCTCGAGCTGCTCGCCTCTTCGGTCGACCTGTCCACGGCCGGTGGCGACGTCCACCGTTGGATCGAAGAGTACGGCGCCCGCCCGGAGCGCCACGGCCCCCCGGCGCCGGCGGCCGACAGGGACCACGCCCACGCGGGCCACCACGATCCCCCGGCAGACGGGAAGGCCGCGACGACGACCCAGCCTGTCAAGCGGGACAACGACCAGTACGTGCGGGACTACGCGAAGTGCATCCTCTGCTACAAGTGCGTCGAGGCCTGCGGGGAGGAAGCCCAGAACACCTTCGCGATCGCGGTCGCCGGGCGGGGGTTCGACGCCCGGATCTCGACCGAGTTCGACGCGGCGCTCCCCGATTCGGCCTGCGTGTACTGCGGCAACTGCATCGCCGTCTGCCCGACCGGCGCGCTCATGTTCGTGAGCGAGCACGACCTCCGGGCCGCCGGCGAGTGGGACGAGAGCCGCCAGGAGGTGACCCGGACCGTCTGCCCGTACTGCGGCGTCGGCTGCAACCTCGATCTCCACGTCCAGGACAACCGCATCGTGAAGGTCACCTCGCCCCTCGACCACGACGTGACGACGGGCAACCTGTGCGTGAAGGGCCGGTTCGGGTTCGAGTTCGCGCAGGACGGCTGACCCGGCGCCACGGCCCGCGCCACCCTCGGCACCCGCGGCGGCGCGCCGGCACGTCGGTGTGCTCACCCGAGCCGCGCCAGGCCCTCCACGCGGTGCTCGGTCTCGGTCCTCGTCGAGAGCTCGGGCGGCTGGCCGCAGTCGGGCACCGGACGCGTCGCTGCGGGGACGACCGTCGCCTCCCACGCCCCGACAACCGCCGGTCCCGATGCGACGAGGCGCAGGCGTCCGCCGCCGAGGTCCTCGACGCTCCGTGCGCAGTCGAACAGCGGCCAACCGACTTCCGCCAGCACCGCACGTTCGAGCGCCTGCGCGGCCGGCGAGTCGAGCCCGCTGCACCCGCGGTAGCGGGGGAGGAGGTCGTCGAGCGGTCCGGCCCGCCGCACGATCCGGCCAAGCGCGTCCGGGTCGAGGAAGCCCCACGCCGTGCCGGCCGGAAGCACGACGCACGTGGCGGCGAAGCGGTGGCCGCCGGTGTGGCTGGTGCGCGCGAGGCGCACTCCGGCGCCCTCGAGGCCGGAACCGCGGAGCTGCTCCCAGAGCCTCGTGCCGGCGGACCCGCAGCAGCGGTCTCTGCGTCCGTGGGTGCACACCAGCACCTCGGACCCTTCGACCGGCTCGCCGGCGCCCGCCAGCAGCCGGTCGGTCGCGCGGCCGAGGGCGTCGCCGATCGCGGGGTCCTCCACCGCCCGGTCCAGGGCCGTGCGATCCCCCGGTCTGACGTCGTCCACATCCACCTGCAGCTCGCGGCCCTCGAAGCGGGTGAACGGACCGGGCGGCCGCCGGTAGAGGGCGACGCGCCGGCACCGATCGGTCTCGGGCACGAGAAGCTGGATCCGGAACCCGCGCCCTGCGACGACCTCGCGCACCGCGTCGAGGGCCGGCACGTCTGCGGCGTCGCGCGGCCACGGCAGCGGCCACTCCACCACGACGTAGCCGGCATGGCTGCCGGCGGTCCCGACGGGGTCGATCTCCTGTGCCCGTGCCCACTGCGCGCAGGGGACTCCTTGCACCACGTCGAGCGGCGGCTCGGCCATCCCGAGGGAGGGTAGTCGCCGGCGCGCGCCGTAGCGGTTGCTACCGATGCCCGCGGGCGAAGCGAGCCCCGGTTCCCGCAGGGGAGCTGGTCCAGGGCCGGAGCCAGATGGACAGCGCCGCCTCCAGCATCTCGCGAAGCTCCGACGTGCCGTCCTCCAGCCACCGCTCGTAGGCGGCGACCGCCGTCGCCAGCGCCGAGCGCGCGAGCACCTGCGGCACGAGTGTCCGGGGCGCGTGACCCGTCCTCTGGGCGACGAAGTTCGCGACGATGTCGCACCATGCCGCGTACCGCAGCACCGAGTGGGCCTGCAGCGCCGAGACTCCGAGCAGGAGGGACATCCGCTGGCGGAGCCAGGGCAGCTCGTCGTCCGAGAAGTCGTTGAACGCGAGGATGCACTCGCGCAGCGCCGTCTCCGTCGGGACCTCTGGCGGCACGGCGTCGAAATGGGCCTGGAAGCGCGCGAGGTGCTCGTCGAAGTCGCCCCACGCGACGTCGTTCTTCGAGGCGTAGTAGCGGAAGAACGTTCGCCGGCTGACACCGGCACCGCGCGCGATGTCCTTCACCGTCGTGGACTCGAACCCCTTCTCGCAGAAGAGCGCCAGCGCGATGTGCTCGAGCTCCGCCCGCGACGTGACCGGTGGGCGGCCCGTCGTCCGAGCTGGTCCCCCGACGCTCACGAGCACGAGCGTACAAAAGCCGGGCCGATATTTGTCACCAGGTGCCACTATTCGGTATGGTCACGCCGTCAGGGCCGGTCCGACGATTGGGGGCACAGATGGCGGACTCCTCAGCACGGTACGGAGCAGTCGTGTCGGCGGCGCCCGAGGCCGACCCGACCGACGAAGGCCACGAAGACGACCCGATCGTCGACGACGTCCTCGTCGAGGACGTCTCGATCGACGGCATGTGCGGCGTCTATTGAGCCAGACCCGCCACGCCGGGTCACGGCCGGTGCTGGAGGACGCGTGGGCGCTCAGCCCGAGCGTTGCGTTGCGGGCGGAGCCCTTCGGGGCGATGGCGTACGACTTCTCGACCCGCCGGCTCTCCTTCTTGAAGCACCCGAGGTTCGTCGACCTCCTCCGCCGTCTCGGGGACCACCCCTCCGCCCTCGACGCCTGCAGGGAGGCGGGGATCGACGACGGGGAGCTCGAGGCGCTCGGGGCGGGGTTGCGGCGGCTCGCGGAGACCGGGATGCTCGTGCGGCGGCCCGCCGAGGCACGCGGCCCTGCTCCGGTCGTGCGGCGGCCTGCCGAGGCGCGCGGCCCTGCTCGCGTGGCCGGGGCTCGGCCGGTCCGAGAGGCTGCGCGCGCCGCCCCCGGCCGGTCGCTGGCCGACAGGTTCGAGCTCGGCCTCGAGGCTCCGATCTGTCTCACCTGGGAGCTGACCTACGCGTGCAACCTGTCGTGCGTCCACTGCCTCTCCAGCTCCGGTCGGCGAGATCCCCGCGAGCTGTCGACCCGGGAGTGCGAGGCGCTGATCGACGAGCTCGTGGCGCTCGGGGTCTTCTACGTGAACGTGGGCGGCGGCGAGCCGACGATCCGGCGGGATTTCTGGCACCTGCTCGACTACGCGACTGCCAACCGCGTCGGCGTGAAGTTCTCGACCAACGGCACGCGGGTCGACGCCTCGGCGGCGAAGCGGCTGTCGGCCAACGACTACGTCGACGTCCAGCTCTCGCTCGACGGCGCGACGGCCGAGGTCAACGACGCGGTGCGGGGGGCGGGCTCCTACGCGACGGTGAGGCGGGCGATGGTGCACCTCGCCGAGGCGGGAGTCCGGGGGTTCAAGCTGTCGGTGGTCGTCACCCGGGACAACGTCGACCAGCTCGACCAGCTCGAGGCGCTCGCGGACGAGCACGGCGCCCAGCTGCGCGTGACGCGGCTCCGCCCCTCGGGGCGGGGCGCGGACGTCTGGGCGCGCCTGCATCCGACCTCCGAGCAGCAGCGCGTCGTGTACGAGTGGTTGCAGGCCCGGGGGGACCGGGTCCTCACCGGCGACTCGTTCTTCCATCTCGGCGCCTTCGGGGACCCGCTGCCGGGGTTGAACCTCTGCGGCGCGGGGCGCGTCGTGTGCCTGATCGACCCGGTCGGGGACGTCTACGCGTGCCCGTTCACCATCCACGACGACTTCCGCGCCGGGAGCGTCCGGTCTCCCGGCGGCTTCACCGAGGTCTGGCGGTCATCGGCCCTGTTCGCCGGCCTGCGCTCGCCGTCCGACGGAGGCGCCTGCAACGACTGCTCGTCCTTCGGCGCCTGCCGGGGGGGCTGCATGGCGTCGAAGTACTTCACGGGCCTCCGCCTCGACGGCCCGGACCCCGAGTGCGTGAAGGGCCACGGACAGGCGTCGCTGGCGCGGGTCGGCCCCAACGGCGTCCCGCGCCCGACGGTCGACCACTCGAGCGCGCGGCCGGTGCCGATCACCCTGTCCACCCTGTCGAGGACACCGGCTCGCCGGGCCCCCGTCGCGCAGCGGTCCCGGTCGGGCGCCTGAGGGGGCGCATGGTGGCCGATCGCTGGTTCGAGAGCGTGGCCGTCGCGCAGCGGCGAGCGAGGCGGCGCCTGCCGAGGTCCGTCTACCGAGCGCTCGTGGCCGGGTCCGAGCGCGGCGCGACCATGGACGACAACGTCGCCGCCTTCGCCGAGCTCGGCCTTGCGCCGACGGTCGCCGGGCAGCCGCCGAGCCGGGAGCTTGCGACCACCCTCATGGGCCAGCCGATCTCGTTCCCCGTCGTGGTCTCCCCGACGGGGGTCCAGGCGGTGCACCCCGACGGCGAGGTCGCAATCGCCCGGGCGGCGGCCAGCAGGGGCGTCGCTGCCGGGCTCAGCTCCTTCGCGTCCAGGCCGGTCGAAGAGGTGGTGGCCGCGAACCCGAAGACCTTCTTCCAGCTGTACTGGTCGGGTAGCCGCGACGACATCGCCAGGAGGATCGAGCGGGCTCGTGCCGCGGGGTGCGTGGGCATGATCGCCACCCTCGACTGGTCGTTCGCGACCGCCAGGGACTGGGGGAGCCCGTACATCCCCGAGCGGCTGGACGTCCGCGCCGCCTTGCGGCTCGCGCCGGAGGCGATCGCCCGACCGGCGTGGCTCTGGTCGTACCTGCGCACCGGGACGCTGCCCGAGCTCACGGTTCCGAACATGGCGGGTCCAGGGCAGCCCGCGCCCAGCTTCTTCGGCGCCTACGGGGAGTGGATGCAGACGCCGCCGCCGACGTGGGACGACGTGGCGTGGATGGTCGCGACCTGGCGGGGGCCGTTCATGCTGAAGGGCGTGATCCGCGTCGACGACGCCAAGCGGGCCGTGGACGCGGGGGTGAGCGCGATCTCGGTGTCGAACCACGGCGGCAACAACCTCGACGGGACGCCCGCGACCGTCCGCGCCCTTCCCGCCGTGGCCCGCGCGGTGGGCGACCGGGTGGAGGTGGTGCTCGACGGCGGGGTGCGGCGCGGCTCGGACGTGGTGAAGGCGATGGCGCTGGGCGCCCGTGCGGTCATGGTCGGCCGCGCGCCGCTCTGGGGCCTGGCGGCCAACGGGCGAGCCGGCGTGGAGAACGTGCTCGACGTCCTTCGCGCGGGGATCGACTCGACGCTGCGAGGCATCGGGAGGTCGTCGGTGCACGAGCTGAGCGAGGACGACGTCGTCGTGCCCGCCGGGTTCTTCCGGCAGCTCGGCTGAGATGCAGCTCGCCCTGCTCACGTCGCCGGAGGCGGGCGATCGGTCCGGTGCCGGAGCCGTGCTCGCCGTGCCCGTCGGATCGACGGAGCAGCACGGCCCGCACCTGCCGCTCGGGACGGACACCGACATCGCCGTCGAGCTGTGCGCGCGCCTCGCCGCCGCACACCCGAGCGTCGTGGTGGGCCCCGCCCTCGCGTACGGCGCGAGCGGCGAGCACGAGGACTTCGCAGGAACCGTCTCCATCGGCCACGACGCGCTCGAGTCGCTCGTCGTCGAGCTCTGCCGGTCGGCCACGCGCACCTTCCCGGGCGTCGTGGTCGTCTCCGCGCACGGCGGCAACGGCCTCGCGCTCGCTCGGGCGGCTCGGCGGCTGCGGCGCGAGGGTCGGCGCGTGCTCGTGTGGTCGGCCACCTGGGACGGCGACGCGCATGCAGGCCGCACCGAGACGTCCCTCGAGCTCGCGATCGACCCGGACCGTGTGCGGCTCGATCGGGCCCAGGCGGGCGACCGCCGCCCGATCGACCTTCTCATGCCCGCGATCCAGTCCGCCGGGCTGCGTGCCGTGAGCGGCAACGGCGTGCTCGGCGACCCGGCCGGCGCAACCGCCCGAGAGGGGGCCGCGCTGCTCGACGCGATGGCGGCCGACCTCGTGGACCGGTGCTCGGGCTGGCTCGCAGGGTCGCGCCGGTGAAGCCGGTCGCCGTCGTCACCGGCGCCGCTCGGGGGATCGGCGCGGCCACGGTCCGCGGCCTGGCGGCCGAGGGCTGGTGCGTCGTCGCCGTCGACCGGTGCGAGGACGATCCGGCCGTGCCGTACCGGCTGGGCACCCGGGCCGATCTGGAGGGCGTGGTCGAGGAGGCAGGGCCCGACGTGATGGCGGCGATCGCGGACGTGCGCGACCGGGCGGCGCTCACGGAGGTCGTGCACGACGCGGAAGCGCGCTGGGGCGGCGTCGACGCCGCCGTGGCCGCAGCCGGCGTCATCGCCGGCGGCGCGCCGGCGTGGGAGCTCCCCCTCGAGGTCGAGCGTGCCGTGCTCGACGTCGACTTGGGCGGCGTGCTCGCGCTCGCGCGCGCCGCAGTACCGGCCATGTTGCGCCGGCCGGCGCCCCGGCGCGGACGGTTCCTGGCCGTCGCGTCCGCGGCTGCCACGAGGGGCCTGCCGATGCTGGCCGCCTACTGCGCGGCCAAGTCCGGCGTCACCGGATTCGTCCGCGCGCTGGCGGTCGAGCTGGGTGGGCACGGCGTCACGGCCAACGCGGTCAGCCCTGGGTCGACCGACACGGCGATGCTCGAGGCGTCGGCCGAGCTCTACGGGCTTCCCGCCGCCAGCTCGTTCGCCGCCCAGCAGCCCGTCGGGCGCCTGCTCGGACCCGAGGAGGTCGCCCGCGTGCTCGTCTTCCTGGCCGACGCATCGTCGGGCGGGATCACCGGCGCGGTGGTGCGCGTCGACGGTGGGCTCTCGCTCTGACCCCCGTCCGCCCGGGGAGCGCGGCTGCAGGGTGGTCGGCCCCTCGGGGCTCGGTCGCAGACCCGACGAGCCGTTCCCGCACGGGGTGCGGGTGGACCTCGCCCCCGGCGTGCAGCGGCCGACCCCGACCGTCCTGTTCGGCGGGACGCCGCCACGGTTGCTGCGCCTCAGCCGGCGCGGCGCTGCGCTGGTCGCCGCGCTCGAGGCCGGTCCCGTCGGCGACGCGGCGTCCGCCCGGCTGGCCCGCAGGCTCACCGACGACGGCATGGCCATCCCCCGCCCCGGCCCGAGGGGCGCGCCGGTCGACGTGACGGTCGTCGTCCCTGTCCGCGACCGTCCGCTGGAGCTGGCCGACTGCCTGGCGTCGCTCGGGAGCCGCCATCGGGTCGTCGTCGTCGACGACGGGTCGTCCGACCCGGACGCGGTGGCAGCGATCTGCTACCTCCACGGCGCGGACGTCGTCCGACGGGCAGTCCCGGGCGGCCCGGCCGCGGCCCGCAACACCGGGCTCCGGACGGTCACCTCGGAGCTGGTCGCCTTCTGCGACAGCGACTGCCTCCCCCGTCGCGGGTGGATCGACAGCCTGGCGGGGCACTTCGTCGACCCGTTGGTCGTGGGCGTCGCGCCGCGGATCGTGGCCGAAGCAGCGGGGCACGGCGCCTCCCTCCTGGACCTGGGCGCGCGCCCGGCGCCGGTCCGCCCCGGCAGCTCGGTGCCGTTCGTCCCCGCAGCGGCGGTGGTGTTCCGCCGGGATGCGCTGGGTGACGGCTACGACGAGGGGTTCCGCTACGGAGAGGACGTGGACCTCGTCTGGCGCCTGGTCGAAGCCGGCTGGCGCATCAGGTACGAGCCGGGTGTCGAGGTCCGCCACCAAGACCCCACCGCCGCCCTGACGCGGCTGCGGCGACGCTTCTGGTACGGGACCTCCGCGGGTCCGCTCGAGCGGGCGCATCGAGGCGCCATCGACCACCTCGCCGTCGGCGTCGGGCCGGCGTGCACCGTCGGGAGCGTCCTTCTCGGCTCCCCCGGCCTCGCGGTGCTCGCATGGACGGTCACGTCGGCGCGCCTCGCCTGGCAGTTGCGGCCGTTGGGCGTCGGAAGGCGCTTCGCGCTCCGGCTGTCGGTCGGACAGGTGCTCCACTGCTGGCTCGGGCTCGGCCGGTGGTGCACCACCTTCGGCGCGCCCTTGTTGGTCGTCGCTGCGCTCGGGTCGCGTCGTCGCCCCGCTCGCCGGACGTTCCGGGTCCTCTCGCTGGCGGTCGGCTCGGCGCTCTTGGCCAGACGTGCCGGTCCGGACGGCGGCGCCGGTCCGGACGGCGGCGCCGGTCCGGACGGCGGCGCTCGGCGCCTGCTCGTCGACGACGTCCTCGGTGAGCTGGCCTACGGCGCAGGGGTCCTGACCGGCTGCGCGCGAGCCCGGGTGCTCGCTCCGCTGGTGCCGAGGATCGGCCGGCCGCGACCCGGCCGGTCGCCTCGCGGGGCCACGCCCCGGGCTCCGGCGCTCAGGCGCCGCGCCTCCGCCATGGCGGGTTGACCGGCGTTCTCTGCACAGCCTGGTGGGGGGTCTGGCGCTGCTCCGATTGCCGGATCTCGCTCTCGAGGGCGGCACGGCATCGCCTGCACAGGCCGGCGTGGACGTCGTCGGCGCCCCCGCACCGCTCGCACACGGGCGCCTGGTCGTGGGTAGCCCGGTCGACGTGCGCCCTGGTGCGTCCTCGCGCGCCCCTTCGCGTGTGCGCCCCGGACCGGTGACGTGGTCTCACCCTGCTCATGGGCCCATGCTGGTCACACGGGCCACGAGCGTCCAAGGGTCGAACGACCCTGTGCGGCACGGGCAGTCGAGGCGGCGCGAGGGCACGCGGGTGAGAGGGCACATGAGAGGGAACATCGGTGTGAGGAGGAGCGATGCTGGAGCTGAGCGCGGTACCGATCGAGCTGGCCGAGGACGTGAGCGTCGTCATCGGCCAGTCCCACTTCATCAAGACGGTGGAGGACCTCCACGAGGCGATGGCGGGCGCGGGGCCGCACCTGCAGTTCGGCCTCGCGTTCTCCGAGGCGTCGGGCCCGTGCCTCATCCGCCGGTCGGGCAACGACGCCGAGCTCGTGGAGCTCGCGACGAGGAACGCGGAGGCGATCGCAGCGGGACACGTGTTCGTCGTCTACCTGCGTGGAGGCTTCCCGATCAACGTGCTGAACGCGATCAAGGCCGTGCCGGAGGTCTGCACGGTCTTCTGCGCCACGTCGAACCCGCTCGAGGTGGTCGTGGCGCAGACCGAGTTCGGCAGGGCGGTCCTCGGCGTGATCGACGGCATGCCCCCGGCCGGCGTCGAGACGGCGGCCGACGTGTCGGCGCGCAAGGCGTTGTTGCGGACGATCGGCTACAAGCTCTGAGCCGCCAGGGGGCAGCGGCGCTGGCGCGGATGGTGACCTTGTTCCATGGCGCCGGCCCTCCCTGGCGCCCAAGATCGTCCCGTGGGCCGCATCGTGGTCGGGTTGGACGGGTCGGCCTCCGCGAAGGAGGCACTCCGCTGGGCCGCGGACGAGGCCGAGCGGCGAGGAGACGTCGTCGAGGTCGTCTACGTGTGGGACAACCCGTACCGGGACATGTGGCTGCCCAAGCTCCGGACGGAGGATCCGCTGGCGCACTTCCGGGTCGCCCTGGACACGACGGTGTCGAGCGTTCTCGGCGAGCGTCCACCGGGAGGCGAGCGTCCACCGGTCGAGGTGACGACTGAGGTGGTGGAGGGTCACGTCGCGCAGGTCCTCGTCGATCGGGCGCGCGGCGCGGACATGCTGGTCGTCGGGAGCCGCGGCCACGGGGGTCTCGCCGGCGCCTTCCTGGGCTCGGTGAGCTTCAGCTGCGCGGCGCATGCCCCGTGCCCGGTGGTCGTCGTCCGTGGGGGGGTGCCCCGCTGACCGCCCGCGAACCGGGCCATCGACAGTTGCCCCACGCCGCGGACTGCCTGCTCGAAGCATGGGGGCCGGACCGGGCGACCTGTCTCACCCAGGCGCTGCTCGCACTCGTCGACACGTTCGCCGAAGTCCACGACTCGGTGACCACCGAGGTCCTGCCGCTCGCGACGCCTGCGAGCGGTGCCGAGGACGCGCTCGTGTCGCTGCTCGAAGAGGTGATCTACCTCGTCGACGCGCTCGGCGTCGTGCCGATCCGGTTCCACCTTGCCGAGGCGGAGGACGGTGGCCTTGCAGGGGACATGGAGGTGGTGCCCGCAAGTCGAGTCGATCTCGTGGGGCCGGTGCCGAAGGGCGTGTCGTACCACGCGCTTCAGGTCGCACCCTTCGGCGGAGGGTGGCGGTGCCGGGCGCTGGTGGACGTGTGACCCGTCCGGCCTCCGCTCGTACGCAGCTGCGGCTCTCGCGCGTGGCGGGCGCACGCGACCAGTGGCGTATCGACCCTGTCGGCGCGATGTCGGTCCCGGGGATCGTGTTCGCCTCCGAAGCGCTGCTGCAGCAGGCCGTCGACGACGAGGCGCTGCGCCAGGTCGCGAACGTCGCGACGCTGCCGGGAATCGTCGGTGCCTCCTTCGCCATGCCGGATGTCCACTGGGGCTATGGGTTTCCCATCGGGGGCGTGGCCGCGACGGACGTCGATGCCGGCGGGGTGGTGTCGCCGGGCGGCGTCGGCTTCGACATCTCCTGCGGGGTCCGGTTGCTGGCGTCGCCGTTGTCCGCCGGGGAGCTCGGGCAGAAGCTCGGCGCGCTGATGGACGCGCTCGATGCCGCGATCCCCCGCGGGCTCGGCCGCGGCGGCGTGTGGCACCTGCGCGACGGGCGCAGCCTCGACAGGGTGCTGCGGCGCGGTGCGCGCGCCGCGCTCGAGGCAGGGCTGGGCACCGAGGCCGACCTCGCCCGCTGCGAGGACGGCGGCACCGTCGCCGGGGCCGACCCCTCGCAGGTGAGCGAGCGGGCACGCGCCCGAGGGCTGGGGCAGGTCGGGAGCCTCGGATCGGGCAACCACTTCCTCGAGGTCCAGGTGGTCGAGGAGGTCTTCGACGCCGCATGCGCAGACGTGCTCGGGATCTCCTCCTCACAGGTGTGCGTGATGATCCACTGCGGCTCGAGAGGGCTCGGGCACCAGATCTGCTCGGACCACGTACGCACGATGCTCGCCGCCATGCACCGGTACCACATCACGGTTCCCGATCCCCAGCTGGCGTGCGCGCCCGCGCGGTCGGCCGAGGGCCAGGCCTACCTCGGCGCCATGGCGGCTGCTGCCAACTACGGCAGGGCGAACCGTCAGGCACTGGCGGTCGCGGCACGTCGGGCGTTCGAGGTGGCGGTGGGCACTGGCGACCTGGTGCTCGTCTACGACGTGTCCCACAACCTCGCCGAGCTGGAGCGGCACGCCGTCGACGGAGTGGCCCGGCTGCTGTGCGTCCATCGCAAGGGGGCGACGCGCGCGCTCGGACCGGGACACCCGGACCTGCCGGACGACCTGCGTGCGGTCGGCCAGCCGGTCCTGGTGCCGGGCTCGATGGGCACCGCGTCGTACGTGCTCGTCGGTGTTGATCCCGGCGGTGCCTTCTCCTCGGCTTGCCATGGTGCCGGGCGGACGATGAGCCGCCAGGCCGCCCTGCGCCGGGTACGCGGAGAGACCGTGCGCCGTGAGCTCGAAGATGGTGGCATCGCCGTCAGGGCTGCCTCTGTTCGGGGCCTCGCCGAAGAAGCGCCGCTCGCCTACAAGGACGTCGACGAGGTGGTCATGACGTGCGAGCGCGCCGGGCTCGCGCGCCGGGTCGCGCGGCTGCGACCCGTAGGGGTGGTGAAGGGATGAGCAACCCTCGGGGACCTGATCCGGGTGATGCCGGCGAAGGGAAGCCTTCTCGTGCGCCGTTCGCGCCGTTCACGCCGGTCGTGCCACAGCGCCTCGGCACCTCGAGAAGCCGGTCAGCCTGGTGCGGGCGGAGGGGCGGCGTCGCCCGTCGCCGTGATCGGGGCATGATGAGTGCGAAATGAGGCGGTGGTTGACCTTCAAGGGCCGCCGGCCGAGCGGGAGCGACGACCGGTGAGGCCGATGCGGAGGTCCCTCGGCCTCGCGCTGTCGGGCGCCCTGGTCGTCGTGGCGGTGAGGGCCGTGGTGAGGCGCGCTCGGGCCAGGGCAGGGGACCGCGACGCGGCGCCGATGGGGGCAGCGAGCGGCACCTCGGTGCCGAGCGCGGCACCGCCGCCGGACGACGAGCCCGCTCACCCGAAGCACGGCAGGCACGGCGCGATGCAGGCGATGGTCGTGCTCGTCGGCCTCCTCACGTGTGCAGGGGTCGCCATCCCGCTCGCCGTCCCGGGTACGGTCGGCAGCCGCTCGCACGCGACGTCCACCTCGAGGGAGGCGGGGGGCGCTCCGGATCCTTCGGGCCGCAAGCCGGGACACGTCCGACGCTCGACGGCCCGTCCGCAGCCGGAGGTGGTCACCTCGGTCGCGCCGTCGAGCGGTTCGACGGGAGTGGCCCCGGACACCACGATCGCGGTGCGGTTCTCGGAGCCGTCGGCTCCCGGCTCTCCGTACCCGTCGCTGAGCCCGGCGGTCAAGGGGACCTGGCAGGTGGTGGGCTTGGACCTGCTCTTCACGCCCGAGGCGTCCTTCGTGCCGTCGACGACGTACACGGTCACGGTGCCGGGCGGGACCACCGGAGTCCGGGCGCGCAGCGGGTCCGTGCTCGCCCACTCGGTCACGTCGTCCTTCACGGTCGCGGCCGGGAGCGTGCTCCGGCTCCAGCAGCTCCTCGCGAAGCTCGGCTACCTCCCCCTCGCCTTCACCGGGCCGACACCCGTGCCCGCCGGGATGGCGATCGCCCAGCCCGGAGCCTTCGTCTGGCGTGATCGGGGCTTCCCGGAGGCGTACACGAGCCAGTGGTCGCCGACACGGGTCACCGCCATCACGCAAAGCGCGATCATGGCCTTCGAGACACAGAACGGCCTCCAGGCCGACGGCACAGTGGGCCCGGCGCTCTGGTCGGCGCTGCTCGCCGACGTCGCGGCCGGCAAGAGGGACGCCGAGCCCGTGACGTACGTGCTCGTCACAATGACCCTGCCCGAGCACCTCACAGTCTGGGTGAACGGCGTGCTCACCTTCGCCCACGTGCCCTGCAACACGGGCGTCCCTGGCGCGGCGACCACAGTCGGCACGTACGAGGTGTTCGAGCACGTGGCGGTGTCCAACATGCGCGGCACCGACGTCACAGGGACGAGCTACGACGTGACAGTCCCCTGGGCGAGCTACTTCCACGGCGGCCAGGCGCTCCACGGCTATCCGCGCGCCGCGTACGGCTTCCCCCAGTCGAACGGCTGCGTGGAGATGCCGATCTCCACAGCAGGGCGGGTCTGGCCCGACACCCCGATCGGGACGTTGGTCACCGTCGTCTGATCTGGACGTGGCCGACCACCGAGTGCTCGTGACGTTCTCGTCGCCGCCGTCCATGCGCGAGGCGATCTCCGCCACGATCGGCTCGCTGGCCGACGTCGGGTACCTCCCCGACCTCGAGCTGTCGGCACGGGCGGACGCGCTCGGGGCCGCCGACGCGGTGATGGCCTGGATGCCCGACCGGGAGCTCAGGAGCCCGGAGGAGCTCGCCGAACTGGGCTCCGCGCGGCTCGTCCAGCTGTTGTCCGCGGGTGTCGATCAGGTGCCGTTCGGGCGGATCCCCGAGCGCGTGCCGGTGGCGTCGAACGCCGGGAGCTACGCGGGCCCGATGTCCGAGCACGTGCTGGCGATGGCGCTCGCGCTGGCGAAGCACCTGCCTCAGCGGCACTCCGACCTCGTGTCCGGGGTCTTCGACCAGCGGACGCCGAACCGGGAGATCCGCGGCTCGGTCGTGAGCATCCTCGGCTACGGCGGCATCGGCCGGGCGAGCGCGCTGGCATTCAGGGCCCTCGGCGCGCGTATCCGCGCCGTCGCCCGCTCACCGGTCGCCGACGACTGGGTGGAGCACGTGGGAGGCGCCGAGGCCCTCGACGGAGCGCTCGTTGGTGCGGACATCGTGGTGATCGCTCTTCCGCTCACCCGAGCGACCCATGGTGCGATCGGCGCGCGCGAGCTCTCGCTCATGAGGCCCGACGCCGTCTTGGTGAACGTCGCCAGGGCGGCCATCGTCGACGAAGACGCGCTGTTCCGCCACCTCGTGGACCACCCGACGTTCCAGGTGGGCATCGACGTGTGGTGGGACGAGCCCAGGGGCGGCGGCCCGTTCTCCCCGCGGCTGCCGTTCCTCGACCTGCCCAACGTGCTCGGCTCCCCGCACAACTCGGGCATCACCGAGACCTCGATGGTGGACGCCGCGCGCCTGGCCGCGGCAAACGTCGTGAGAGCGCTCAGGGGGGAGGCGGTCCACCACCTCGTGGACCGGGGCGAGTACGTGGGCTGAGTGCGACGGCGCCGGCGCCCCCGGGCCGGGCTCGGGAGTCATCGCCGGGCTCGGGGGTCATCGCCGGAGGCGGGGGTCATCGCCGGAGGCGGTCGAGCTCCCGTCGGTCGCGCTTGGTGGGCCGGCCGCTCCCGCGCGCCCGCGCGAAGGGGGTGCCTTCCGGCGGCTCGGGCGGGCTGCGGTCGACGAGGCAGGTGGCGGCGATCGCCGCGCCGACGCGCTTCTTGATCGGGTCCACGACTTCGAGGTCGCGGATCCTGCCGCGGGCTCGAGCGGCGACGCGGTCTCCGGGCACCACCCTGGTCGCGGGCTTCGCAGCGGTGCCGTTCACCCTCACGTGCCCGCCGCTGCACGCCGCAGCCGCGTCGGCTCGCGTCTTGAAGACCCGGACGGCCCACAGCCATTGGTCCACCCTCGCGGACTCCACGCCGACGATCCTGTCACCGACGGCCCGACTGCCCCTTGCCGGCCGGGGGGCCCTCGCGCCGCTCTCGCTGCGGTATCGTTCCTCGCATGGCGTTTCCCCGTCTCGTGATCGCGGGCGCGCTGCTGGTGGCCGGAACCGGGTTGGGGGCTCTGGGGTTCACCACCGTGAGCACCGCCTCACCCGACTCCTCCGGTCCCGGCAACACCGCCCGGCTCGCCTCCTGCTCGTACTCGGCGATCCAGCCCTTCCTCTACTCCGCGGGGCATCTCACGATCGCGACCGACGCGCCCGCCTACCCGCCCTGGTTCGAGACAAACCGGCCGTCGGACGGCAGGGGCTACGAGAGCGCCGTCGCCTATGCGGTCGCGAAGCGCCTCGGGTTCAAAGCCTCCCAGGTCCGGTGGGTCGTGGAGACATTCAACGCGTCCTATGCACCGGGCCCGAAGCACTTCGACTTCGACATCAACGAGATCTCGGTGACGCGGACACGAGCCAAGGCCGTGACCTTCAGCACCGGCTACTACACAGACGAGGAAGCGCTCGTCGCGCTCAAGGGCTCGCCGATCGTGAAGCACCACTCGCCCAAGGAGCTTCGGTCCTACGTGTACGGCGAAGAGATCGGCACGACGAGCCTCCAGTACATCGAGCAGAAGATCCACCCGATCCACACCCCCGAGACGTTCACAACGCTGAACAACGTGAAGTCCGCGCTCCAGGACCACCGGATCACCGCGTTCGTGACAGACACCCCCACCTCGCAGTACATCGCCACAACAGAGATCCCGCACGCCACGGTGGTCGGGCAGTTCCCGGTCACAGGTCAGCACTACGGGCTCTTGTTCCAGAAGGGTGACAAGCTCGCGACGTGCGTGGACAAGGCGATCGTCCACCTGAAGCGCGCCGGGGTCCTGCGCCGGCTGGTCGAGAAGTACCTGCGCGTCTACACCTCGATCCCCGTCATCAAGCCCTGAGCGCGATGGTGCGCCCTCGGGCTTGCACCGGGGGGCCGACGTGACGGGGACGCCACCGCCCGGCACCGGCGGCCCGGCGGTTGCCGCGGGCGGCGGGCCGGCTCTATCCGAAGGCGGTGCGGTGGGCGAGCTGGGGGTGGGCGCCTTCTCGCGGAGCCGCAGGAGCCGAATGCTCCGCTCGCCGCGCGGCGCGGTGGTCACGTCGACGGCCAGCACGCTGGTCGTGCTGGGCGCGGTCGTGGCGGCGTTCCTCCTCGCCCCCGGGAGCCGCGCCGTGCGCGCGACCTACTTCAACGTCCACGACATGTGGCGGGCGTTCATCGGTGACCCTCACGAGGGCTTCTACTCGGTCGGGAGGGGGCTCGTCGTGAACATCGAGATGTTCACGATCGGCGAGGTCCTCATCTTGGTGCTGGCGCTCCTCGTCGCTCTCGTCCGCCAGTCGAAGTCGCCCGTCCTCTTCCCATTGCGGATGATCGCCGTCGCCTACGTCGACTTCTTCCGGGGGGTTCCCCTGATCCTCGTCATCCTGGCCATCGGCTTCGGCCTGCCGGCGCTCTACCTCCCGGTCGTGTCGTCGCAGTCGGCGTTCGTCTACGGCGTGCTGGCCCTGGTGCTCGCGTACAGCGCCTACGTCTCGGAGGTCTACCGTGCGGGCCTGAACTCGGTCCCGCTGAGCCAGGTCGCCTCTGCCCGGTCACTCGGCCTGCGCCCGCGCACCGCGATGCGCCACGTGGTGCTCCCGCAAGCGGTGCGGACCATCATCCCGCCGCTGCTGAACGACTTCATCAGTCTCCAGAAGGACACCGCCCTCGTCGCGGTGCTCGGCGCGGTCATCGAGGCGAACCGCGCGGCGGAGATCTACTCGAGCACGGTCTTCAACTATTCCGGTTACACCGTCGCGGCCCTCCTGTTCCTCCTGCTCACGATCCCGCTGGCGCGCTTCACGGACCACCTGATCGCGCGGGACCGCACCCGGCGCCTCGCGGGGGCGACGTGATCCGTCCCGCGCCCCGGACGGCTGCGGCCGGTACGGCGTCGTCCGGCACCTCGCAGGCTGCGGCAACCGGGACGGCGCTGCGGATCGAGGGCGTCCACAAGGCCTTCGGTGCCAATCGCGTGCTGAAAGGCGTCGACCTCGCCGTCGACACCCACCAGGTCATCTGCCTCATCGGCGCTTCGGGCTCGGGAAAGTCGACCCTCCTTCGCTGCGTGGACCTGCTCGAGACCATCGACGCGGGTCGCGTCGTCTTCTTCGGGCATGACGTCACCAGCCCCGCCGTCGACGAGATCCTCGTGCGTCGTCAGATGGGGATGGTGTTCCAGTCCTTCAACCTCTTCCCGCACCTCCGCGTCCTCCGCAACATCACGCTCGCGCCGGTGAAGGCTCTCGGGATGACGGTTGCCGACGCAGGGGAGGAGGCCATGGCTCTCCTCGCCCGGTTCGGGCTCGCGGACAAGGCACACGACTATCCGGACCGCCTCTCCGGCGGCCAGCAGCAACGCGTGGCGATCGTGAGGGCACTGGCCATGCATCCGAAGCTCATGCTCCTCGACGAGGTGACCAGCGCCCTTGACCCTGAGCTCGTCGGAGAGGTCCTCGACGTCATCCGCGAGCTCGCTGCCGGGGGCATGACGATGCTCATCGCGACCCACGAGATGGGGTTCGCGCGCGAGACCGCGACTCGGGTCGTGTTCCTCGAAGACGGCGTCATCGTCGAGGAAGGGCCGCCGAGCCAGGTGCTCGACGCGCCGCGGGACGAACGGACCAAGCGCTTCTTGGGACGGGTGCTGAGCGCCGGAAGGATGTAGCCGGCCGGTGACGCTCAGGGCAGCAACGCGTCGACCGCGCGCTCCAGGACGTCGAGCCCTTCCTCCAGGAGGTCGTCGCCGATGACGAGCGGGGGGAGCAGGCGGATGACGTTGCCCCACGTCCCGCACGTGAGGACGATCACGCCGTTCGCGTGGCACGCGCGCGCGACCGCCTGCGCTGCGGCCGCGTCGGGGCGGAGGCCGTCGGGATCGGCGAGCTCGATGGCGAGCATCGCGCCGCGCCCGCGCACGTCCGCGACGGCAGCGTGCCGCTTCGCCATGGACTCGAGCCGGGGCCGGGCATTCGCTTCGATCCGGCGAGCGGCTGCCGGCAGATCGAGCTCGCGCATGGTGCGTATCGCCGCGAGCGCGCCTGCGCACGCGACCGGGTTGCCGCCGTAGGTGCCTCCCAGCCCACCGGGATGGACCGAGTCCATGATCTCGGCGCGGCCGGTCACCGCTGCGAGCGGCATCCCCCCGGCGATGCCCTTCGCCGTCGTCACGAGATCCGGGACCACGCCTTCGTGCTCGCTCGCGAACCAGGCGCCGGTCCGGGCGAAGCCCGACTGGATCTCGTCGGCGATGAACACGATCCCCTTCTCGGCGCACCATGAGGCGAGCGCCGCCAGGAACCCCGGCGCCGGGACGATGAAGCCTCCCTCACCCTGGATCGGCTCGATGAGGACGCACGCGAGGTTGCCTGCCCCGACTTGCACCGAGAGCTGCTCGATCGCACGGGCTGCGGCCTGCTCCCCGGTCATGCCCTCCGGGTCCCGCAGCGGGTAGGACATCGGCGCGCGGTACACCTCCGGCGCGAACGGGCCGAACCTGTCCTTGTAGGGGAAGCTCTTCGCCGTGAGCGCCATCGTCAGGTTGGTCCGGCCGTGGTACGCGTGGTCGAACACCGCGACCGCCTGGCGGCCGGTGGCGTGGCGTGCGATCTTGACCGCGTTCTCCACCGCCTCGGCACCGGAGTTGAACAACGCGGAGCGCTTCTCGTGGTCACCCGGGCAGAGGTCCGCGAGCTCCTCGCAGACGGCGACGTAGCCCTCGTAGGGCGCGACCATGAAGCACGTGTGGGTGAAGCGCGCCACCTGCTCGCTCACCGCCTGCACGACCGCCGGCGCCGCGTGGCCGACGCCGGTGACGGCGATGCCCGACCCGAGGTCGATCAGGCAGTTGCCGTCGACGTCGCGCACGATCGCCCCTGAGGCGTCGTTGACGTACACATGGATGGTGCTGCTGACGCCCGCCGCGACGGCGCGCGCACGTCTCGACGCGAGCTCTTTCGAGCGCGGGCCTGGGATCTCGGTGACGAGGACCCTCCGCTGGGGGATCGCGTCGCGGGCCGCATCGGTGTCCACCTCGGTCACTGCGTACCTCCTGCAGGGCCGTTCCGTCGGTCAGCGGCCACGCTGGGCAAGTGTAGATCCGATGCCCGAGGCCGCTCTCCGTCGCTCCCACCCGGCGCGGCGGCCCACGCCCTCGGTGAGGGACAGGAGTCGCCGAGGGGGCTCGGGCGCCCCGCATCGCTCACCGCGGGTCAGGCGTCGTCGCCGGCGAGGGTGGCCACCAGCAACGCCTTGATACTCAACATTTTAGATCTCCTGTTCCGAAAGTCGGCGTCGCTGGGTGATCATGGGTACTCCGATCAGGAGATTTCGGGTGTGCGCGACTGTGCCAGTGGATATTGGCCCGTGCACAGCACGGGCGGCGACTGCGGCCTTCCGTCTCCTGGGAAGGGCCACCCGTCAAATGCG
>JAJZMD010000178.1 GCA_021803085.1 Actinomycetes bacterium | reverse complement strand
GTGCACAAACGTGAGCATGGTCAGGCAGCCTCGCCTTGCGACGAGGCGGTGACGGTCCTGCCCGGTCTCCCGGTGCCGTCTTCGCGCTTCATCGGGGCGTCCGGCCGAAGCCGGGGGTGTGCCCCTCCACGCGCGTTTTGTGTCTCCGGGCCACTCCCGGCGACGGACAGCGCTCGACGCCCGTAGGCGGCGAGGTTGAGGGCTGCGTTCAGGTCGCGGTCGATGACGAGACCGCAGTGCTCGCAGCGGTAGGAGCGCTCGGCGAGGGAGAGCTTGACTTTCGTCTCTCCACACGACGAGCAGAGCTTGGAGCTCGGGAAGAACCGGCCGGCCACGACGAGGCGGCCGCCGTGCCAGGCGAGCTTGTACGTCAACTGGCGGCGGAGCTCGGCCGGCGAGGTGTCCAACACGGCCCGGTTGAGCCCGGCCTTGGCTCGGGCGCCGTTTCGGGCGTAGGTCCCGTCCCCGTTCTCGGCCGGCTTGGGCGCCGCCGTCATGCCCTTTACGTGCAGGTCCTCGACCACCACCACGCCGTAGGTGGTGGCCAGGCGGGTCGTGAGCTGGTGCAGGACATCCCGACGGGTGCCCGCCACCTTGCGGTGGCACCGGGCCAACTGCACCTTCGTCCGAGCCCGGCGTCGTGAGCCCTTCAGGCGCCGGGAGGCCGCCCGCTGGAGCCGGCGCATGCGGCGCTCGTAGCGGCCCAGCGCCTTCGGGTTCGGAATCACCGCGCCGTTCGACAGCACCGCGAGGTGCTTGACCCCGAGGTCGATCCCGACCACTGCAGCGGGATCGGTCGCGGGCAGGTCCTGGCGCTCCACCTCGCAGGTGAAAGAGACGAACCACCGCCCGGCCCCTTCAGAGACGGTGGCCGAGAGGATGCGGGCCTGGCCTCGATCGAGGAGGCGACGGAGCTTCACGGCTGGTTCCTTGGTGCGGATGCACCCCAAGCGCGGGAGCTGAACGTGTCGGTCGTCGACGACGGTGATGGCCCCGGTGGTGAATCGACAGCTCCGGCGGGCCCAACGCTTCTTCTTGTGAGCAAAGCCGACCGAAGCCCCGGTTCGGGTCCCCCGCTTCTGATCGCTGAAGTTCTTCAACGCTCTGGCGAGTGCGTCGAGGCCGGATGAGTAGGACTCCTTCGAGTTCTCTTTCCACCAGGGGGCGACCGCCGTCTTCTGGCGGTTCCACTCCCTGCGCAGCGCCGGGAGCGACCACGGGACCGGACCCGTGACCTGGCGAGCCCACGCGCTCGCCTCCTTCGTGCTCGCGCCCTGGCGGAGAGCGAGGACTCCCAGCGTGCGCGTCGCCGCGAGCTGGTCCTCTACCAGTCCGAGACCCCAGTTGAACGCGTACCTGCTCGCCCCGCAGTGCGAGGAGAGCGCGGACCGGGTCCGAGTGCTCGGGTCGAGCTCGAAGCGGAACGCCTGGTGGACGAGCATCAGGCAGCTTCGCCGTTCTTCGCCGTCGTGATCGCCCGGAGCGCTCGGTTGCGCGCCCCATGGCGCCCGTAGAGGCGAGCGCAGAAGGAGGTGAGCACCTCGGTCATGTCGCGCACGAGGTCGTCGTCCACCTCGCCCGCATCGACGACGAGGATCTCGCGACCCTGGGCCGAGAGGGCGGCTCCGAGGTGCTCGACACCGAAGCGCACCAGGCGGTCCCGGTGCTCGACGACGATCCGCGTCACGCTCGCGTCGGCGAGCAGCCGGGCGAGCAGCGGGCGCTTCGCACAGAGACCAGAACCCACCTCGGCCACGACCTCGTCGACCGACAGCCCGTGCTCGCTCGCCCACAGGCTCACGCGGCCGGCCTGGCGCTCGAGATCCTCTCGCTGGTCGTGGGAGCTCACCGGGCAATAGACGACGGTCCGACCGCTGGATGCTTGGGCATGACCCTGCTCGACCACGATCGTGCCGGACGGGAGCCTGCGTGCGGGCACCGGCATCGT
This sequence comes from Actinomycetes bacterium, assembly GCA_021803085.1. GTDB lineage: Bacteria > Actinomycetota > Acidimicrobiia > Acidimicrobiales > RAAP-2 > JAJYVT01. Next base: position 38,188 of record JAJZMD010000178.1, on the reverse strand, counting down.
GCCCTCGCGGAACCACCGATAGGCGGTCTGGGGGTGGACGCCGTACGAACGGGCCTACGCGGCGAGCTTCACGCGCTCTAGCGTACATACGTTCGCTCACGTCTGTGAGGATACCGGCGAGCAGTTCCGAGCCCCCACTCGTCGTCGTGGTACGCCCGGTACTCCGACGTGGAGGCCCCCCATCCGCAGCGCGCCAGGCCCGCCGGCGGGCGCCCCGCGCTGCTCGAGCGCTTCCCCGGCGGTGCCGGCGGCAAGTCGTTCTTCCAAAAGCGCGTCCCCCAGGCGTGCCCGAGTGGGTGCAGACCACGATCGTCTCGACGCCGAACGGCACGCGCTCGAACGCCCTCGTGGTCGCGGACGTCGCGCACGTGCTGTGGGCGGCGAGCCTCGGCTGCCTCGGGCTCCATCTGTGGCCCTACCGCGCGAGCGACGCGGCCCACGCGGACGAGCTAAGGATCGACCTCGATCCGCAGCCCGGCACCGGGTTCGACGACGCGCGGCGAGTCGCCCGGCACACGCATGCGATCCTCGAGGAGCTCGGGATCGTGGGCTACCCCAAGACGACGGGCAGCCGCGGCATCCACGTGTACGTGCGGCTCCGACCACGCTGGGACTCGACAGCCGTCAGGGCGGCCGCCGTGGCGCTCGCCCGAGAGCTCGAGCGCCGACACCCGGAGCTCGTGACCGCGAGCTGGTGGAAGGAGGAACGGGGCCCCCGCGTGTTCGTCGACTTCAACCAGAACGCGCCGCACAAGACCGTCTTCGGCGCGTGGTTCGTGAGGCCGCGCACGACCGGCCATGTCTCCACGCCGTTCGGCTGGGAGGAGCTCGACGAGATCGATCCGGAGGCGTTGACCCTCGCGACGGTCCCGGCCCGCCTCTCGGCGCTCGGCGATCCCTGGGAGGGCATCGCTGCGGAGCCGCAGTCGCTCGACCCGCTGCTCGAGCTCGCAGCCGCCGACCGCGCCTCGGGCCTCCCGGACGCCCCGTGGCCCCCCGAGTACCCGAAGGCTCCCGACGAACCGGTGAGGGTCGCACCCAGCCGGGCGCGCAGGCCAAGCTGAGCCGCGGTGAGCCTCCCGGTCCCTGCTCCCGTCTCCCCCATGCTGGCGAAGCTCGTCCGCGAGCTGCCCGACGCAGAGGGGCTCTACTTCGAGCCGAAGTGGGACGGCTCCCGCTGCATCGTGTTCCGGGACGCCGAAGGCGTCGAGCTGGGCAGCCGCAACGAGCGCCCGCTCACCCGCTACTTCCCCGAGCTCGTCGGCCCGCTGCTGAGGGAGATCCCCACCCGGGCGGTCGTCGACGGCGAGGTGGTGATCGCAGGTGCGGAGGGCTTGGACTTCGACGCCCTGACGCAACGGATCCACACCGCAGCCTCGAGGGTGAGGCTCCTCGCCGAGACGACCCCCGCGTCCTTCGTCGCCTTCGATCTGTTAGCCGTCGGAGACGAAGACGTCCGATCCGAGCCGTACGCGCGCCGCCGAGCCAAGCTCGAGGCGGCCGATCTCCGCTATCGCGAAGGCGAGCGGGCCATGCTGAAGGTGAAGCACGAACGGACCGCGGATTGCGCGGTCGCGGGCTTCCGGTGGCACAAGGACGGAGGGGTGGGCTCGCTGCTCCTCGGGCTCTTCGACGGGCGCGGCGCCCTGCACCACGTCGGCGTCGCGTCCAGCTTTGCCGCCGCGCAGCGGCGGGCGTTCGCCGAAGAGCTCGCCTCGCTGCGCGAAGACGCGCTGGACGGGCATCCGTGGCGGGGCTGGGCCGAGCATCTGAGCACGCGGGGGCCCGGATGCCCGGCGCGCAGAGCCGGTGGAACGCCGGGAAGGACCTCTCCTGGGAACCGCTGCGCGTCGAGCGGGTCTGCGAAGTCGCTTACGACCATCTCCAACGCGACCGCTTCCGCCACGCCACCACGTTCCGGCGCTGGCGACCCGACCGCGACCCCGCGTCGTGCACCTACGAGCAGCTGGACGCCCCGGTCCCGGCGGAGCTGTCGACGGTCTTCGCCGCGGGCGGGTGAGCGGCCGGCGGGCGGGCGGGCGGGCCGGCTCACTCGCGCTGTTCGGCAACGGCCTCCGCACGCTGGACGAGCCCCGGGGCGCCCATCGCGTCGGCGACGGCCGCAAAGCCCGGAAGCGGCCCGCGCCACGCCAGCCGGTCCACGCCGCCGGGCAGCGCCAGATCGACCCGGAGCGTGGCGAGTACCTTGAAGAGGTCTGCGAGCTCGCGCGATGCCGCGAGCTCGGCCGCGAGCCGCTCTGCACGACCCATCACACGGCTGATCTCGGGGTCCCATTCCGTGGAGCTCGCGGGGATCTCCTCGAGGTGGCCATAGCGCGCGAGCACGACCGATGCCGAACGCACACCCCAGCCCTTGACCCCGGGAAACCCGTCGGCGGCGTCGCCGACGAGCGCGAGCCAGTCCGGGATCGAGCTCGGGCGGACCCCGAATTTCGCGAGGACGCCGCTCTCGTCGATGACGAGCTTGCGCCTCCGGTCGACCTGGACGATCCGCTCGCCGACGACGCACTGCGCAAGGTCCTTGTCCGGCGTGGAGATGAAGACGCGCCCGACGCGACCGTCTGCTCCCGCGACGGCCGCCGCCGACGCCAGCGCATCGTCGGCCTCGAGCTCGACCATCGGCCAGACCGCGACGCCGAGCGACTCGAGCGCCTCCTCGAGCGGCGCAAACTGGCCCAGCAGCTCGGATGGGACCTGCTCGCCGGTCTTGTACCCCGGCCACAGCTCGTTGCGGAACGACTCGATCACGTGATCCGTCGCGACGCCGACGTGCGTCGCGCCCTCCTCGAGCAGCGCGACGACGGTCGTCAGCACCCCTCGCGTCGCGGCCGTCCCCGACGGCGCGCCGCGCCGAGCCGCAGACCCGTAGTAGTGACGGAACAGCTCGTAGGTGCCGTCGACGAGGTGCACGTCCATGGCGCAAGCGTCCCACACCAGGGCTTTTCGGACCGGGGGGCGGAAAAGGGCACAACGAAAGGGCGCAACTTCCCGGGGACACGAGGCCCGGTCCGCGACGGCAACGATCGAGACGTCCGCTAGTAACTCACCTTGGTGCGGCGGTAGCATGACACCATGCCCAAGAACTTCACGGTGCGGCTTTCCGACGAGGATGCAGCCGACGCCGAGGCTCTGGCTCGGGCCGAGGGCGTGAGCCTCAACGAGACGGTCCGGCGGGCACTCGCCGAGGCGGTTGAACGTCGTCGGCGCGACCCCGCCTTCAAGGCCAGAGTCCGTCGGATCATACGAGAGGACCGGGAGCTGCTCGAGCGCCTTGCTCGGTGATCGTCTACTACCTGGATCTCGCCGATTACCTGGCCATCGTGACGGAGGTGACCGGCCTCGACATCGAGACGGCCATCCAGGTCACGAACCTCGACCTCGCCGACTCGGCACTCCACGCCCCACAGGCCGGCTGGGGCGAGACCGACCTTTACCCCGACTTCGTCGACAAGGCGGCGGTTCTCGTGACTCGCCTCACGAAGAACCATCCTCTTCCCGACGGCAACAAGCGGGCAGCCTGGGTGGCCCTGCGGGTCTTCATCGAGCTGAACGACTGGGAGTGGTCGCCCTACCCGTCGGTCGACGAGGGGGAACTCCTGATGCTCGACGTCGCCGGCGGCACTTGGAGCGAGCATGAGGTCGTCGAGTGGCTGACTCCTCGCATCCGTGCGGTCCCGTAATCGGACGGCGCGCGCCATCGGCGATCGATGCGCACGACGTCGGGGCCCTCGCGCGGACAGGGAACATGGGTCACGGACGACGGATCAAGGGTCCGGTGGACGTCTGGGCCACGGGACTTCGCCCTCGATCACGCGTCCGTCACCAAGTCGCACGGTGAGAGTCTCGGGTGGGTCGTCTCTCGGGAGGGCCGCGGCACCGAAGCGCATCCCGAACTCCTCGATCTCCGGCGAGAGCGTGACATGGATGATCTTCCCTCCCGTGGTCTGGACCGCGGCCTCTTCGATCGACGGGATCCCCCGAATGAGAATGAACGGTGGCGTGCCGTCGCTCCTGCCCGCCCAGACGTTCACGACGTCGTCGCCGTACAGCTTCGGTCCGCCCATGCCCGATCGCGCCGAGCGCCCGTCGGCCGCGGTCCGGCGCACGAAGGTGTAGAGCCCGTCGTCACAGGTCGGATCCGGACGGACGCCGACCGACCACGTGGTCCCATCGGGCTCGTGTCCTTCGAGCACCACCTGAAGCCCTTCGTCGTCGGTCTGCACGCTCGTGTCGTTCCTCACGAGACCGGCCCGCCTTCGCGATCGGCACTCCCGCTCGTCGGGGTCCAATGCCTCTACTCGCCTGCCCCCCCGTCGCCAAGCATCGCGCGCGGAAGCCCGACGCGACGATCCCGGGAGATCCACCTGTGACCGCTCGAGCGACAACGAGGCCGAAGGCAGGGCGACCCGCCCGGACCCCGGAGGACGCGGGCCTGGAGGACGCGGGCCCGGAGGGCACGACCCCGGAGCGCGTCGAGACGATGCCGACACCGAAGAGGCTGATCCGCGAGCTCGAGACGCTGCGCGACGAGATGCGGGCTCGGCACGTCGCGTCGTTGGGCGCGTTCGACCGTGTGCATCCGCATCACCGCCGGAGCGCGCAGAACCTGGTCGACTACCTCACGCTGCGGAGCCACGACATCCGGCCCTTGCAGGCCTCGCTCGCCGAGCTGGGCGTCTCTTCGCTCGGCCGCGCGGAGGAGCACGTGATGCGATCGGTCGAGCAGGTGATCGACGTCCTCCGTGCCCTCTCCGGCGAGCGCGAAGGCCGGAGGACGGAGTCCGCCGTCGCCTTCGGGGAGGGTCGGCGCACCCTCCAGGAGAACGCGCTCCAACTCATGGGCCCGGCTCCGGAGGGCCGCTCCACCCGCATCATGGTCACGATGTCGACCGAGGCGGCCGACGACCCGCGGATCGCCCGCCGGCTCGTGGAGGCGGGCATGGACTGCGCGCGCATCAACTGCGCCCACGACGGCCCCGAGGACTGGGAGCGCATGGTCGCCCACATCCGGAAGGCCTCGAGCGAGGCCGGGCGTGCCTGTCCGATCCTCATGGACCTGCCCGGGCCGAAGCTCCGCACCGGGCCCATCGCGGACGGGCCCGCCGTGGTGCGCCTCCGCCCGCGTCGCGACGCGAGGGGCGTCCCGCTGAGCCCTGCGCACGCGGTCCTCGCCGGGGACGGCGAGCCGACGCGCGGGGCACCGGGAGACCTCACCTACGGCCCCGTCATCCCCGTCGACGTCCACTGGCTCTCACAGCTCCGCCCCGGCGACCGCCTCGGCATGCGCGACACCCGGCGCTCCCCCCGGTCGCTCGAGGTCGTCACGGTCGGGACGTCGTCGGCGACCGTGGACGTGTGGGACACCACGTACGTCGAACCCGGCCTCGCGATCTCCGGCCCGCAGGGCACGACGCGGATCGGCGCGCTCCAACCGATCGAGCAGGCGCTCCGGGTACGGCCCGGCGACGTCATCACGCTCACCAGCGACCTGGCTCCGGCCACACCGCTGCCTCGCAGGGGTCCTCATGGCGGCGAGTCATGGTTCCGGATCGGCTGCACCCTCCCGGAGGCATTGCGGGCCGCGCGTCCCGGTCATCAGGTCTGGTTCGACGACGGCAAGATCGGAGGCCGAGTCCGGGCGGTCCGCGACGACGAGATCGACGTGGAAGTGACCGTCGCTCCGGCGAACGGGGTCAACTTGAGAGCCGCACGCGGCATCAACCTCCCCGACGGCGCCCGGGACCTGTCGGCCATCTCGGACGAGGACGAGGCAACGGTGGCGTTCATCGCCGAGCACGCGGACCTCGCAGGGCTCTCCTTCGCGCAGCGGGTGTCCGACATCGAAGGGTTCCAGCGGCGCCTCGAGCGTCTCGGCCACCGAGATCCCGGGGTCGTGCTCAAGATCGAGACCGCGAGCGGTTTCCAGCACCTCCCGGAGCTCCTGCTCGCCGGCATGTCGAACGAGAGGGTCGGCGTCATGGTGGCGAGGGGCGACCTCGCCGTCGAGTGCGGGTTCGAGCGGCTCGCCGAGGTCCAGGACGAGATCCTCTGGCTCTGCGACGCGGCGCACGTCCCGGTGGTCTGGGCGACCCAGGTCCTCGACCAGATGGCCCGCACCGGCCAGCCGTCCAGGCCCGAGGTGTCCGACGCGGTGATGGGCGCCCGGGCCGAGTGCGTCATGCTCAACAAGGGACCGTTCATCGTCGACGCGGTCGTCGCCCTCGACGACATCCTGCGCCGGGCCGAGACCCACCAGCAGAAGAAGGTGCCGCTGCTCCGTCGGCTCAAGAGCTGGTCCCCGGGATGAGGGGGGGACGGCTCCCCTCCACCACCCGGAGGCGCACCGTGGCCCCGAGCGCCTCGAGCCCCTTCACCAAGCCTTCGGGCGGCTCTGCCGAGATGTCGGTGACCACGTAGCCGAGGTCGCCCAGGGTGCCGAGCAGCTCCCCCTCCACGTTGAGCCCGTGGTCGGCGATCAGAGAGTTCACGTCGGCCAGGACGCCGGGCACGTTGCGGTGGACGTAGAGGAGCCGGCACGCGCCGGGCGGCTCGTGCACGTCCACCCGCGGGAGGTTCACGCTGAGCGACGTGGCCCCCTGTCCCACGAAGCGGACGAGCTTGCCGGCGACGAAGTTGCCGATGTCCTGCTGCGCCTCCTCCGTGGACCCGCCCACGTGCGGGGTAAGGATGACGTTGGGCAACCCCTGCAGCTCGGAGACGAACGGCTCCGAGCTGCTGGCCGGCTCGTGCGGGAAGACGTCGATCGCCGCGCCCGCCAGGTGCCCCGAGACGAGATGGGCACGCAACGCCGCGTGGTCCACCACGAACCCCCGGCTCAGGTTGAGGAACAGGCTCCGGGGGCGCATCCGGGACAGCTCGTGCTCGCCGAACAGCTGGCGGTTGGTCGGTCTGCCGTCCACGTGCAGGGTCACGATGTCCACCGACTCGAGCAGCTCCTCGAGGGTCCCGCAGTGCCGGGCGTTGCCGAGGGCGAGCTTGTCCGCCGTGTCGTAGAACCAGACCCCCATCCCGAGGGTCTCCGCCAGCACCGAGAGCTGGCTCCCGATGTTGCCGTAGCCGACGATGCCGAGCCGCCGCCCGCGGATCTCGTGGCTGCCCGCGGCCGACTTGTCCCACACGCCGGCGTGCATGGCGCTGCTCTTGTCGGTGAGGCGCCGGGTGAGGGCGATCATCTCGGCGATGGCCAGCTCCACCACGCTGCGCGTGTTCGAGAAGGGCGCGTTGAAGACCGCGACGCCGCGGCGGGCCGCCGCGACGAGATCGACCTGGTTGGTGCCGATGCAGAACGCGCCGACCGCCAAGAGCCGGGGCGCCGACTCGAGCACGCCCTCGGTCACCTGCGTGCGGGACCTGATGCCGAGCACGTCCACGTCGGCCAGCCGCTCGCACAGCTCGGCCTCCGCGAGCGCCCGCTCGCTCGTCTCCACCTCGAACCCCGCCGACTCGAGCAGACAGACCGCGTCGGGATGGATGTTCTCGAGCAAGAGCGCCCGGCGCGCGTCGCGGGCCGACTCCTCGTTCATCGCCGCCTACCCGTCGATCCGGTCGTCGTCTCCGCGCGCGTTGCGGCGCGCGGGCAAGAGCACCCCGGGGTTCAAGATGCCTGCCGGGTCCAGCGCGTCCTTCATCACCCGCATGGTCGCCAGCTCGGCAGGGGTCCGGGACAGGCCGAGCCATGGGGTCTTGGCCCGCCCGACCCCGTGCTCGGCGCTGATGCTGCCACCGAAGCTCGCCACGAGCTCCAGGACCGCCCCGTCGACCGACTCGTCCTCGGGCGGCGGCCCGACGACGTTCACGTGCAGGTTCCCGTCGACGACATGCCCGAAGAGGACCAGGGTGGACCCGGGCCAACCCTCGGCCACGAGGCCGCGCACCGCACGTTCGAAGTCGGCGAGCGCCGAGACGGGCACCGTCACATCGAGCTTGTGCGGCACCCCGATCCTCGAGACGGCCTCGGAGTGGCGCTCCCGGTACGCCCACAGCCGGGCGACGCCCGCCTCGTCGCCGGACAACGCCGTCGCCGCGTCGTCCACGTCGGCCTCGGCCAAAGCGGCCGCGAGCTGGTCGACGACGCTCCGGCGCCCGACGGCTTCGAGCAGGAGGTAGACGGGGCGCCTCGTGCGCAGCGGCGGGTCGAACCCGCCGTGACGGCACACCAGGTCGAGGCCGTCGTCGTAGAAGACCTCCGCCGCGCTCAGCCCGTCGCTCAGCCTCCGCATCTCGGCTGCCAGCTCGACCGCGTCCGCGGTGGACTCGACGCCCACCAGGGCCACCGCCCGCTCGGGGTGGCGGGGCACGAGGCGGAGGCGCACGGCGGTGATCACCCCGAGGGTGCCCTCGCTGCCGACCAGCAGCTGAGGCCAGTCGTATCCGGAGTTGTCCTTCAGGAGACCCGCGAGGTGGGTGAGGACGCTCCCGTCGGCCAGCACCGCTTCCGCACCGACGACCTGGTTGCGCATCGGCCCGTGACGCAGCACGTGGACACCGCCGGCGTTGGTCGCCGCCATCCCTCCGATCGTGGCGGAGTCCCTCGCAGCGAGGTCCACGGGGAACGTGAGGTCTGCCTCGCGAGCGGCGGCCTGCACCGCGGCGAGGGTGGCCCCCGCCCCGGCCGTGATTTGGCAGCTCGCCTCGTCCACCTGCCCGATCCGGTCGAGCCGGGCGGTGCTCAGCACCGCCGGGGGCGGCGAGGCGCCTGCGGGCGGGGGCACCGATGCCCCGACGAGACCGGTGTTCCCTCCCTGCACGACCACGGGGACGCGCGCCCCGAGGCAGGCTCGGAGGACGCCGGCCACCTCGCTCGTGGCCCCGGGCCGCACCACCAGCGAGGCGGGGCCGGAGAAGCGCCCCGTCCAGTCCGTCGTGTACCCGGCGACGACGTCGGCGTCGGCGAGCACGTGCGCCGCCCCCACCACCCCCGCCAACAGCTGCGCGATCGAGGACGGCGCGGCCGGGTCGCCGGACGCCGGGGGCCAGGGCGGCGGGACTTGGGAGGAGGAGAGCAGCGGCATGGCCCTTGCACGCTACAAGGAGGAGCGAAACTTGAGGACGCCCCACCGGGCCGTCAGCCGGTAAGGACGCCCGCCGGTGGCGGCCGCGTCGTGTCCTGCTCCACGTCCACCTCCCAGACCCGCACGGCGCCGGGGGCGAAGGCAACCTGGACCGGGGCGCCCACCGCCAGCCCGTCGAGGCCCTCACCGTCCGCCTCGAGCACCAGGCCTGACGTGAGCGCCACCCTCGCCTCGACTCGCCCGCCCAGCCAGGACAGGTCCTCCAGTCGTGCGCGGAGCACCTCGCCATCCTGCTCGGGCTCGTTCCCTGCCGACACCGAGACGTCGGTGGGACGGACCCGCCACAGCACGCGGGTGCCCGGCGCCAAGGAGCCGGTCTCCGCTCGGAGCAGGACTCCCTCGCCGCAGTGCAGCCGGCCGTCGCCGGCGACCGTGGCCGGGGCGACGTTGCGGACGCCGAGGAGCTCGGCTGCACGTGCCGAGCGCGGGCGGTCGTAGACGTCGACGGTCGTCCCTTGCTGCAACACCCGGCCGCCGACCATCACGATGACCTCGTCCGCGAGGAGGGCTGCCTCCTCGGGATCGTGGGTGACGAGCACCGTCGAGATGGCGACCTCACGCTGGAGGCGTCGCAGCTCCCTGCGGAGCTCGAGGCGGACCGGGACGTCCAGCGCCGAGAGCGGCTCGTCGAGCAGCAACACGTCGGGGGAGCGGGCGAGAGCTTGGGCCAAGGCAACACGCTGTCGCTGACCACCCGACAGCTCGGAGGGCAGGCGGCGTTCCAGCCCTCCGAGGTGAAGGGCCTCGAGCCAGTACGCCGCGATCCTTGGATCCGCGCCGCGGGCGAAGAGCAGCTGCTCCCAGACGCTGAGATGGGGGAAGAGCCCGAAGCCCTGGCCCACGTACCCGATGCGTCGCCGCTCGACCGGGATCGATTCGACGCGCCGCGCGCCGTAGGCGACGGGTCCCGGCCCAGGGCCGTACAGCCCGGCGAGGCAGCGCAGGAGCGCGGACTTGCCCGAACCGGAGGGCCCGAGCACGGCCAGCCGGAGCGCCCTGGCGTCGTGGGCCACCGACAGGTGGAACTCCCCGAGCCGCCAGCCCACGTCGAATCGGAGCGGGGCGACCGCCGGCGGGTCAGGCCGGGTCGGAACCGGCAGTGCCCCCGTCTCGCGGCGACGCCGTCGGTGCCGCACGACCACGAGCCGGCTCACCGCGACCGCGACGGCCGCGATCCCGAGCGCGAGCGCCGTCGGCGCGATCGTGCCCGGCAACCCGCTCGACGCGAACTGGATGTAGGTGTAGACGTTCAGCGACGACGGGTGGTACGCGACCACGACCGTGGCGCCGTACTCGCCGAACGCTCGCAACCAGCAGAGCACCATCCCCGCTCGGATCCCTGGCGCCGCCGCCGGCACCTCCACCCTGAAGAACCGCGCCAGGGTGCCGTGGCCGAGCGTCGCCGCCGTGTCGCGCAGCGTAGGGTCGACGGCACCGAACGCGGCGCGGGTGGTGACAACGAGGAACGGAGCCGACACGAACGACTGGGCGAGCACCACCCCGACGAGAGATGTGGAGAGGTGCCCGCCGAAGAAGCTCCCGAGCGGCGTGTACGGCCCGATCACGTAGACGAGGAGGATGCCGCTCATCACCGGGGGGACGGCGAGGGGCACCATCACGAGCGTCCCCACCACCGCGACGACCGGCCCCCGGTGACGGGTGAGGACGTAGGCGAGCGGCACACCGAGCGCCGTGACGGCGGCGGTCGCGATGGTGGCCCCCTGCAGCGACACCCAGAACGCCGGGAACAAGCCCGCTGTGTGAAAGCCGCGCGCGTGGGTAGTGGCGAGGCGGACCAAGAAGTAGACGATGGGCGCGCCCAGGTAGACGACGAGGAGCACCCCGAGCCACGGGAGGGGGCTCCGGAGCCCCCCCCGGCCCACTACCCGACGACCTTTTTCAAGCTCGCCGGGACCTCCGACTTCTTGCCCGCCAGCACCGGCTTGCCTAGCTCGTCCAGGCCGTGGGCTGCGAGCAGCCTCTTCGCGGCCGGCGACAGCAGCCAGGCGACGAAGGCGTCGGCGGCCGCAGGATGGGGAGCCTTCGCCACGACGGTCAGCGTGTAGTCCGCCTTCTCGCCGACGCCGGCGAGCGGCACCGTCGGGAAGTGCGCGGCCGCGGCCTCGACCGCGTAGAAGAACCCCGCGTCGAGCTGACCGGCCTGCAGTCGCCCGACGAGGCTTGTCTCTGTGAACACGGTGGCCTCGTCCTCGACGATGGCTGCGAGCGCAGCATCCTTATGCTGGCGCGCCGCCTTCCTCAGGGCGTCGACGGTCAGCCGCCCCTTCGGGTCTGTAACGGGGTTGGTCCGCCCGATCCGGAACCCCGGCTCGGTGACCACCTTCCACCACGGCCCGTGCCTGATCGCGGACGCGAACCTGTCCTTCGGCTCGTACCCGAGAACGAGGGACGTGGTCGCGAACGTGAGGTACCAGGTCACCCAGTTGCCGTTCTTCGCACCCATCAGCAGCCTGTCCGATGTGGGCGCTGCGCTCCAGAAGACGTCCGCCCTGTGGATGCCCCCCTTGATGTCCTGCGCGAGCCCTGTCGACCCGCCCGGGATGTCTGTCACCGTGTACCCGGTCGCCTTGTGGAACCCCGGCTCGACGGCTGTCTTCATGATCGTCTCGAGGGACCCGGCGGTGAGCACGATGACGGTTCCTGCATGCTTCGTGGCTGCCCCTGCCGGGGGAGGCCCGACCACGGCCGCGAGCGAGCCCGCCGCCACGAGGAGCGCGCTGAAGGCAGCGCTGGCGGCACGGACACCGATCTGAGGGCACGTTGGGCCTCTCGACTGGTTCCCCATTGGTGCGCACGTTAGTCGGCCCGCGGACGCATCTGCAACAGTTCTTGGTATTTACAGTGGATAGTGCGTACGAACTCGAACAAAATGGACGCACACGCGGGTTCGTGACGGCTCCGATATTCTTCCGGCCATGCTCGACGGCCCCGACACCAACGAGGGCGTATGGAAGTCCGACCGGATGGTTGCCCAGTGGGTTGCGACCGCCACAGAGCGTGAGCGGCGCCGGGCCGAACAGCGTCGGCTCATGGCAGACCTCCTGCCGTTCGCGTACGACGAGGCGTTCACCTTCGTCGACCTCGGGGCCGGCACCGGCACTGCGGCCCAGGTGGTCCTCGACAGGTTCCCCCGGTCCGAGGCCGTCCTGGCTGAGTACTCGGCGCAGATGGCGGCCGAGGGCCGGCGCATGCTCTCGGGCTACGCGGGCCGGTTCGAGTACGTGGAGCTCGACTTGTCCCACGGTGACTGGCCCCCTGAGGTGCCGGCCGGCGTCGGCGCGGTGATCAGCTCCCTGTGCGTGCACCACCTTCCCGACCGGCGCAAGCGCGAGCTGTTCGCAGAGGTCTGGCAACACCTCGCACCCGGCGGCTGGTATCTGAACTACGACCCGGTCACGACGGACGACCCGGTCGTGGCGACCGCCTGGCTGAGAGCCGGTGACCGCCAGGATCCCGAGGCCGCCACGAGACGCGAGCATCCCACGCCGGAGGAGAAGGTCCGGCACGAGAACCACGTCCGCTACATGATCGCGCTCGCACCCCAGCTCGACTTCCTGCGGCTGGCCGGCTTCGAGGGCATCGACGTGTACTGGAAGCAGCTCGATCTCGTGATCTACGGCGGCCGCAGGCCCGAGGAGCCGGACGTTCCCCGGAGGTCCGGTCACCTCCACGCCGGCGGGTAGACGCGATCCCCGGAGGTCCGGTCACCGCCACGCCGGCGGGTAGACGCGGTCCCCGAGACGTGCCCGCTCCATGCCCGGCAGGGGAAGCGGACGGACATCCCCGGCGGCGCGCCGCAGGCCGCCGTGACGGTTTACGGGCAGCGGTCCCAGGATCCCGGGCCCTCGTCGTTCCCCCCTCGCCCCCGACACCCGATCGTCGAGGCTGACTTCGACGACGAAGGAGGACGACGAAGGCAACCTGAGATCGTCGAGCCCGACCCGGCGGGATCCAGACCGTCGAGCACGCCAACCGCTACTTTTGCTGCATGACCGGGATTACCAGGGGCCAAGGAGCGGGCGCTTGGACGAACGGCGACGGAGTAGACGGTGCGTACACGGCAACAGCCACATCACCAACGAGGACGCCGGAGGAGGCGTCACTAACCCGATTGTCAGGAAACTGATCGTCAAGACATACGTGCTCACGTGCGGTCACGGCGAGCTCACCACGTTCCAGTGGCTGACCGGGCTCCCCAGAGCGTGAGGACGCATTGTGAGCCTTGGACAGGAGCGAACAGTGAGCTGTCGTAATTGTGGTGCTGAGCTGAATGCGGCAGACGCGCGCTGCGCGGCCTGCGGCACCCTGGTCGACGCACCGGCGGGTGCTGGAGACTCCGAGGTCGCCACGGCGCGTGCAGGGGCAGGGTCGGGACCGAAGACCATCACCTTCAAGCTCGCCCGCCTCACGCGCGGCGACCGCATCGTCGGGGTGGGATCGCTCGTCTTGTTCATCGCGTTGCTGCTGCCCTGGTACGGCACAGGGGTGTTCGGGTTCAGCGTGGACGGGCTGTGGCACGGATGGATGTACATCACCCTGCTCCTCGCCCTCGCGACGGTCGGGTACCTCGCAGCCCTCGCCGCTGTCGATGTCCGGCTTCCCGTTCCCCACTGGCAGGCGCTCCTCGGCGCGACCGGCGTCATGCTGCTCCTCGTCATCATCGGCGTCGCCACGACGCCCACAGGCGCCAGCCTGGAGTGGGGCGCGATCGTCGGCCTGATCGCGGCGGTGATCGCGCTGGCAGGAGCGCTGCTCCGGCGCAACGAGCCGGCGGCGGCGTAGCGCCGCCCAATCCCACAGGCCGCGCGTCGCCGGCACGCGTACAAGCCCGCGACGGATCGGAACGGCGGCCGCCTCCGGCGGGACAGCCAATGGCTGGCTGGTCAGCCAGACAGCCGACCAGCCAGCCTGCCGGCTCAGCCGCCGAGCGCTGTCTCCATCGCGGCGATCTCCGCTGTGCTCACCGCGAGCGGCCCGCCGAGGACGGTGAGGGCCGTGACCGTCTTCGCCGGTGTCTTGCCGATCCCTGTGTGACCTGTCACCTTCAAGAATGTGGTGAGGTAGGTGCCCACCACTGTCGATGTCTCGGTCAGGAGCAGCGGACGCGCGGTGCCGGTCGCGCCTGTCGAGACGTTGCCGGCATTCTCCAGCACCGCGCCGCAGAGCCCGTCAGTGAAGCCGTTCCCCCGGGCGACCATGATCCGGTGCCCTGGTGTCCAGCCGAGACCGGCTGTCGCCCCCGCCACCTCGAAGCGTGCGAGCTGTGCTGCGGTGTCGGTGTAGTCCTTCCCTGCGACCCGGAGCACCGAGACGCCGGTCTTCGCGACGAGGGCCTGCTCGACTGTGTTGGTGACCGCCAGTGTGCCGCCCATCAGGATCACCTGCTTCACTCCGAGCTTCTCGATGGCTGCGACCGCTGTTGTGGACAGCGTCGTCGCAGGGGTGAGGAGCAGCGGGAGCTTTGTCCGGTAGGCGATCACGCTGGCCGACTGCGCGTCTTGGAACTCCACGCCGGAGGCCAGGATGGCCGTCGGCACCGAGCCCGTCGGCGCGGCGGTGCCGGTCCCCGGGGTGTCGTTGTACTTGCCGTTGCCGCCTGCGGCGTTCGTCGTGGCGTAGGCGCCGGCGAAGGACTTGGCGGCTGCGCTGCCGACGTGCTCGGCCACGGCCTCGGCCGTCCCGTACTGGGTTGTGCCCGAGATGCGCTCGACCGCGATCTTCCCTGTGGTGGCCCCACGGGCCTTCCCGCCGCACTCGTAGGCTGTGAGGGCCTCGATCGACTTCACCACTGTTGTGGTGATCGCAAGGGGCCCGCCTACCACGTAGACGGTCGCGATGCCCTCGTCCTTGAGCGCCGTGGCGGTCACCGGGGACAGGCTCTCGGTCGGGGTGAGGAGGGTCCCCGTTGTGAGGGACTGGGCGAGGAACTGGCTGCTGAGCGCGTCCTGGTACACCTTTGTGGTCGCCACGACCGCGGAGCGGGTCGCGGGGCACGAGCCCCTTGTGGAGGGGAAGGCCCGGGAGAACTCGGCCGCCGCGGTGGCGTCGGCTGTCTGGCCGTAGACCGTCGTGATCGACGCCGGCTGTGCGTAGACCTGGGTCCCGCCGGCGCTCACGCTGATCGTGTTTGTCTGGATCGTCGCCACATGGAGCACGCCCGGCGACAGCCAGATGCCGTAGAACACTGTCGAGATCGTGTTGCCGGTGATGACGGTGCCGGCGACGTCTGTCGGTCCGGCGGCGGCGAAGACCTCGACCCCGATGGTCTGGGCTACCCGTGCTGTCACTGTGCCAGGGCCGCGGGACGGGCTCCCGTGGAGCGCGTCGTTCTTGAAGGTGTCGTGGAGCACCTTGTTGCCCCTCGTGTCCTGCAACGGCGCGTGGCTGTGGATCGTCATGCCGGCCAGGCCGTTGCCATCGGCCGTGTTTGTCTCGAAGGTGTTTGTGTACACGCCGGTGCCGGGGAAGGGCGTCGCCGCCAGCAGGCCCGCGGCGCCGTTGTTGTTGGCGGTGTTGCCCTTGACGGTGTTGTTGTACACACCACCCGCTGTGGGGTCGGGCTTGCCGATTGTCGCCCCGCTCGTGTGCACCGCTCCGGGGTTGTGGCTGGCCAGGGTGATCCCGCAGTCGCCGGGGTTTGTCGACACCTGGTTTGTCGCGATCGTGTTTGTGAAGTTCGGCCCGAGCTCGTCGGTCACCAGGATGCCGCCCCAGTTCTTCGAGACGACGTTCCCCCGGACTGTCGAGTGCGAGACGCTCACGAGGTGGAGACCCTCGCCGAAGTCGCTCTCGGGTGTCGGTGTCTTGCAGAACGTTGTGGCTGCCGTCTTGTGGAGTGTCGCTGTCGTCGCGCACTTGTCGTTTGTCACGATGTGATCTGTCAGCACCTTCACGTTGGCGACGGTGGCGGGGGCGGCGGCTGTTGTCTTCGGAGACACCAGCACGCCGGAGCGCCCGGCGTTCTCGACGGTGAGGTCCTCCACCACGCTTGTGCTGGCGTTCACGACCAGGCCGAACGGCTCACCCGTCGCTGTGACGACCGCTGTCGTCGGATGTGTCACGACGCCTTCGACCGTCACAGCCTTCGTGATGGTGTTGGACGTGCCACTTGGGTCCGACGTCTCCTTGTACGTCCCAGCCGCCAGCTGGATGGTGTTGGTGGAGGCCGCCTGTGACAGCGCGAACCCTAGGGTCCCGCACGGGTGTGTCGCTGTAATGCAGTTTCCCGATGTGGCTCCGCCTGGCGCGACGTGGAGCACACCGGGCGTCGTGGCCGCCCCCGCCTCGGTCTGCGAGGCGACCAGACCGCTCAAGGAGCCCACCACCAGAGCCGCCCCGCACAATGCCCGCACACGCATTCCAACCAACGCTCCCATGCCATGACCTCCGCGGTAGTTGCCTCGACCAGCTCGTCACCTTTTCGTAGCAGAAGCATCCTGAGCCGTCAACCGGGGATGCCGGCTCTGACCAGGAGATGCCCCGCGTCCTGCTGCTGGGCGGCACCCCACAGTCGCCCACTTCCCAGGGCCCTCGGCTGGCTCGAGGGCGGGTGCTGCAAGGTCTCCCAGACCGGTCACGGTCCTCCTCTTCCTACCTTCCTTTTCCTTCCTTTTCCTTCCTTCACTCGATCCGGCACCCGCCCGGCCCGCGGACGCAGCGGCAGGTCTCGCCCTGCGCGGACCTCGGGGTTCGGCTCCGTCAGATCGGGCATGGGCGCCGTGGCGAACCAAGGCCGCCGGCGCCCCTTGGACCGCGCGCGCCGCACGGCGCCCGCCGCCCTACCGGGTCCTTGGCACGGTGGCGCGCGACGCGAGGCGAAGCAGGACCGAGACCTCAAGAAGCTCGAGACGGCAAGGGCCGCCGCGCCGAGCTCTCTCATGGACGCCCTGACTTGACCCGGAGTAAGGTTCCATACCTAAAGTGACATTCAATACGTTGTAGAAGCTCGTCCACCGAAACGGTCACGGGGACGCTTGGTCTGCGACCGGCTGCGGGAACCCGCTCGTGGCGGTCCGAAGCGGGAAGCTTCGGACCACAGCGCAGCTCGGCCGGCGAACAGGATCGGTTCGGGAAACGGGGCGGAGGGGGTGTCTGTGCTCCAGCTCGAGCGCCTGGTGAAGACCTTCGGCGCTGTGCGAGCCGTCGACGGCGTCTCGCTGTCGGTCGACGCGGGTGAGCTGCGAGGCCTCATCGGGCCGAACGGCGCCGGCAAGTCGACGCTCTTCAGCCTCGTTGCCGGCCATCTCCGGCCCGAGGCGGGCTCGATCAACTTCGAGGGACGACGGATCGAGCGGCTCCGCCCCGCGGCGCGCGCCCGCCTCGGGATCGCCATCACCTTCCAGACGGTCCACCTCTTCCGCGGCATGACGACCCTCGAGAACGTGATGGTCGGTGCGCACTCCTGGACCGACCACGAGTTCGTCGAGGCGGCGCTGCGCCTGCCGCGCCACTTCCGGGAGGAGCCCAAGATCCGTGAGCGCGCGCGCGGCGCCATTGCACGCACCGGCCTCGAACCGTGGGCGGACGTCCCCGCTGAGTCTCTCCCGCTCGGCCGCCAGCGCGCGCTCCAGATCGCCCGGGCGCTCTGCGGGAACCCGAAGCTCCTCCTGCTCGACGAGCCGGCCGCGGGACTGCGCGGCGAGGAGCGCCGCGAGCTGAGCGAGCTCCTCGCCCGCCTGTGCGAGGAGGGCTTCACGATGCTGCTCGTCGAGCACGACATCGGGTTCGTGAGCCGTGTCGCCCACCGCGTCACGGTGCTCGACATGGGCCGCGTCATCGCTGAAGGGTCCCCGGCGGAGGTGCGGGCCAACGAGGCCGTGATCGTCGCCTACCTCGGATCGGTCCCAGCCGACGACGGCGCCATCAGCCGGTAGCGTGCGCATGAACGGCACCGGTGCTGCGACGGCGCCGATCCTCTCGGTTGACGGGCTCGTCGTGCGCTACGGCGCCGCGATCGCCCTCGAGGACGTCAGCTTGGAGGTGGGTCGCGGCGAGATGGTCGCGCTCATCGGCGCGAACGGGGCAGGCAAGACGACGCTGCTCAACACCCTCTCGGGCATCCTCGCGCCGAGCGCGGGCACCATCCGGTGCGCAGGCCGGCTCGCCCACGTCCCCGAGGGCAGGGAGCTCTTCTTCGACCTCTGTGTCGACGACAACCTGCGACTCGGCGCGTGGAAGGCCTCCTCGCGCGACCCGGCAAGGATCTACGAGCTGTTCCCGAAACTGCGAGACCTCTCGCGGCGCAAGGCCGGCTATCTCTCCGGCGGCGAGCAGCAGATGGTGGCGATCGGGCGGGCGCTCATGGCGGGGCCGGACGTGCTCGCGATCGATGAGCTCTCGCAGGGCCTCGCCCCCATCGTCGTGCAGGAGATCGGACGGTACCTCGTGCGGCTCAACGCCGAGACAGGGCTTTCCGTGCTGCTCGTGGAGCAGAACGCGCGTCTCGCGCTCGAGCTCTGCGCACGCGCGTACGTCCTGGAGACCGGGAGGGTCGCCACCCATGGGCCATCGGCGCTCCTGCGCGACGAACCAGCCGTGCGGAGCGCCTACCTGGGAGGACATGTCGCGACATGAGCGTGCTGCTTCAGTACCTCGTGACCGGCGTCTCGCGCGGCTTCCTCTTCGCCCTGCTCGCGACGGGGTTCGTGGTCATCTACCGCGTGACCAAGGTGGTCAACTTCGCCCAAGGAGCCTTCGTCGTGCTCGGCGGCTTCATCGCCTACTCGCTTCTCGGCGCCGGCGTCCCCCAGGGCCTGTCCGAGGTGCTGGCGGTGCTCGCAAGCGCGGCGATCGGGCTCTTGTTCGGGGTCGTCACGCTTCTCGGCAGGATGTCGACCATCGCCTCGCTCATCACCACGATCGGGCTGGCACTCCTGAGCGAGGCCATCGCGATGCTTGTGTGGGGGACGACGCCGCTCACCTACTCCGGCTTGAGCGGCCATGACCTGCGCTTCGGAGGTATTTTCGTCCAGCCGCAGTACCTCCTGCTGATCGGCGTCAGCTTCGTCGTCCTTGCCAGCTTGTGGCTGCTCCTCGACCGCACCTACGTCGGCAAGGCCATGACCGCCTGTGCGTCCAACCCGTACGCGGCGCGCCTCACCGGCATCAACGTGAAGGCAATGGGCCTGCTCTCCTTCGCCATCGGGGGCGCGCTCGGCGGCGTCGGCGGCGTCCTGATCATGCCGCTCTTCCCCATCACGTACGACAGCGACGTGAACCTCGCCATCCTCGGCTTCGCCGCCGCGATCGTCGGCTCGCTCACGAGCCCAACTCTCGCCCTGGCGGGCGGGCTCATCTTCGGGATCGCCGAGGAGCTCGTCGCCGGCTACTGGTCCCAGGCGAACGAGACGGCGGTCGCCCTCGCCCTCATGATCCTGCTGCTGCTGTGGCAGTCCCAACGTCGCCAGCAGGCTGCGAAGCTGATATGAGACGCCCGCGCAACCTCCTCGGTGCGAACCCGCCAGCAACCGTCGGCGTTCTCGTGATCGGCGCGGCGACGCTCGTCCTTCCTCAGGTTCTGAGCGCCCCGAACCTCATCACCTACGTCACAATCGGCCTCGCGACCATCGTCGTCGCGGGCCTCTCGCTCCTCATGGGCTACGCCGGGCAGGTCTCGCTCGGCCAGGGCGCCTTCTACGGCTTTGGCGCCTACACCGCCGCGATCCTGGCGATCCACGGCTGGCCGCCCCTCGTCGCCCTCGTCGCCGCGGTGGTGTTGACCGCCGCCGTCGCCGCTGCCGTCGGCGCCCTGCTGCTCCGGCTCGAAGGGCACGCGCTCGCCTTCGGCACGCTCGCCCTGCAGCTCATCTTCCTCTCGGTGCTGAGCCAGACGCCGAGCTTCTCCGGCGGTGCGATCGGGCTCACCAACATCCCTGCGCTGACGCTCGGCCCGATCGCGATCTCCGGCTACCGCTCGTACGCCTACTTCGTCTGGATCGTCGCCGCCGCTGTGCTCCTCGTGAGCCGGAACATCACGAGGTCGAGGCCCGGGAGAGGGCTGCGCGCGATGGCCACGTCCCCGTCGGCCGCTGCGGCCGCGGGGGTCGGCGTCGTCAGCTACAAGCTCAGGGACTTCGCGCTGTCCGCGGCCTACGCCGGTCTCGCCGGCGCGATCTACGCCTTCTTCCTTGCCTACATCTCCCCCGACGCCTTCTCGGTCATGCTCTCGATCGAGTTCGTCATCATGGTCGTCGTCGGAGGTCTCGGGACGGTCTCGGGCGCGTTCGTCGGAGCGGCGGTGGTCACGGTCATCGCGCAGGTGCTGACCTCGCTCGGCACGGGGCCGTCACTCCCGGCCCAGCTCCCGAACGTCCTTTCCGAGGGCGTCTATGCGCTGATCCTGATCACCCTCCTCAGGCTCATGCCGGACGGCGTCGTCGGCCTCGCCTCCCGCCTCACGAAGCGCCTCGTGCCGGCGAGGCTCGAGCGCCGCGCAACGCTTCGCCCTTCGGCAGGCACGGTCACAGGACCCGTCCTCGCGCCAGCGACCGTGGAGGCGAACGGCGCACACGCTGCACCAGCCGACGGAGACACGGTGCCCTCACGCGGCGGCCGGGCGGGAGGCGCCGCGTGAGCTCGGCATGCTTCGATCCCACACCGTACCTACAGCGCGCCTGACCCGCGGCCTCCCTCCATCAAGCGGGAGGCGGCGTCCGCGTCGCCTCGGTGACCAGCACGCGCAGCTTGAAGCGCTGGATCTTCCCCGTTGCCGTCTTCGGCAGCTCCTCGGTCACCACGATCCTGCGCGGGCGCTTGAAGGGCGCGAGGCGTTCCCGGCAGAACTCGGCCACCGCGTCCACCTCGAGGTGCTCGCCGGGCAGGGGGACGAGGAAAGCTGCGGGCTTCTCGAGATCCTCGTCATCGAGGAAGCCGACGACCGCGGCTTCCAAGACGCCGGGGCACTCGAGCAGCACCGACTCCACCTCAGCGGGCGACACCCAGATCCCGCCGGCTTTGATCATGTCGTCGGACCGTGAAAGGTAGGTGTAATAGCCGTCCTCTGCGCGCGAGTAGACGTCTCCCGTGTGCAGCCAGTCGCCCCGGAACGACCAGCGCGTGCTCGTTGCGTCGCACCAGTAGCCGACGGCCGTGGAGTCGCCGCGCAGCTCGAGATGACCGACTGCGGCGCCTTCGAGGACGTTGCCGTCGTCATCGACCAGGCGCAGCTCGTAGCCCTCGACGGGCGTGCCAGTCGTGCCGGGGCGGATCATCCCGGGCTTGTTCGAGATGAAGATGTGCAGTGCCTCGGTCGAGCCGATCCCGTCCAGGATCTCGACGCCGAAGCGATCCTTGAACCGGTGGAACAATGGCGCCGGCAGCGGCTCGCCGGCCGAAACCGCGTAGCGAACGCTCCTGAACGTGTCGTCGGGGAGATCGGACGCGAGCAGCGCCGCATAGAAGGTGGGCACCCCGAAGAAGAGCGTGGGCTCATGGCTCCGAAGGGTGCCGAGCACCGATGCGGGTGCGGGCGGCTCGGCGTCGAGCACCGTGCTCGCGCCGGCGGCCAGTGGGAACGTGAGGCTGTTGCCGAGGCCGTAGGCGAAGAACAGCTTCGCGATCGAGAAGCACCGGTCCGAGGGTCTGAGCCGCAGCACGGTGTCGGCATAGGTCTCGACGGTCACCTTCATGTCGACGTGGCGATGGACCGCCCCACGCTGGCGGCCCGTCGTCCCGGAGGTGTAGAGCCAGAACCCGGGCGACTCGTCCCAGGTTGCATACGGTGCCTTGAAGGCGCCGGTACCCGTCATCACCTCCTTCCACGCATGCACCTCGGCCGTGCCGACCTCTGGCAGCGACTCGCCTACCACCACGAGGTGCTCGACCTCGGGGGCCGCGTCGGCCAGCACCGCGCTCTTCGCGCTGAAGGAGCCACTCGTCACCGCGAAGCGTGCCCGGCTGTTCTCAGCGAGCTTCAACAGCTCGGCGGACGTGAGCATCGTGTTCACGGGGATCGGCACCGCGCCGAGGCGCATCGCCCCGAGAAACGCGACGACGAGCTCGGGACTGTCCGCCATGACGAGAATCACGCGATCCTCGGGCCGCACGCCGAGCACCTCCAGCCCCGACGCCACGTCGCAGATGCGCGCGAGCAGCGACTCGTAGGTGATCTCCCCCTCCTGGCAGCGAATCGCCACATGGTCGCCGTCGCCGGCCTCGACGTGGCGATCGACCAGGTACACGCTGGCATTGAACGGTTCCGGCACCGCAGCCCCTCCTTGCCCCACGCTCATCCGTGCACGTCCTGCACGTCCGACGACCATCCATCGGTGTGAACGTCGAGGGACACTAGGCGCCCGCAGGCGCCTGCGGCTTAGACGAGCTGGCGCTCGTCGACCACGCGCACGATCTTTCCGCCCTCTGACCGGGGAGCCGCCCCGGGCTCGAGGAGGCGGACCTTCACGCTCACGCCGACCGTCGTCTTGATCGCCTGAGCCAGCCGTTCGCGCACGGACCTCAGCGCGTGGTTCGCATCCACGAGCTCCTCGCACAACGTCTTGGCAACCTCACCCGGTGTCTCGGCAACGACCTTGAGGAGGAACGCCGTGCTCAGCTCCGCCTCTACGCACAGCTCGTCGAGGCGGCCGGGCCTCGAGACCACGAGCCGGTAGTTCGGCGTCAGCTCGGCGAAGGACCCGATCACCGCCTCGATCTGCGTCGGGTAGACGTTCACGCCACGGACGATGAGCATGTCGTCGGTGCGACCCTTGAGCGGCGCCATCCGGACCAGGGTGCGCCCACA
Source organism: Actinomycetes bacterium (assembly GCA_021803085.1). Classification (GTDB taxonomy): domain Bacteria; phylum Actinomycetota; class Acidimicrobiia; order Acidimicrobiales; family RAAP-2; genus JAJYVT01. Next base: position 15,316 of record JAJZMD010000178.1, on the reverse strand, counting down.
CGCGCAGGGCTCTGACGACAGGCTCGTGACGTCCCCCGTCCAGTACCTGAGCAGCGGAAGCGCCTGCTTCGTGAGCGTCGTCACCACGAGCACGCCGGCCTGGCCCTCGGGAAGCACGGCACCCGTCTCGGGATCGACGACCTCAGCAAGGAAGTGGTCCTCGGCGACGTGGGAGCCCGCTCGCTCCTCGGTGCACTCGGAGGCGACGCCAGGCCCCACGATCTCGGACAAGCCGTAGACGTTCGTCGAACGAGCGCCGAGCAGCCGGTCGACCTCGGCCCGCATCGACTCGGTCCACGGCTCCGCGCCGAGGATCGCGATGCGGATGGGCACGTCCTCTGGCGACACTCCCCGGCGCGCCAGCTCTTCGGCGAGGGTGAGCGCGTAGCTCGGCGTGCACGCGAGGACCTCGGGGCGGAAGTCGAGCATGAGGTCGACCTGGCGGACCGTTCCCCCGCCGGAGATCGGCAGGACCGCGAGGCCAAGATGCTCGCCCCCATGATGAAAGCCGAGACCCCCGGTGAACAGCCCGTAGCCATACGCGTTGTGCAGGATCATCCCGGGCTGCGCCCCTGCCGCGGCAAGGGTGCGGGCGCAGACGGTGGCAAAGATCTCGAGGTCGTGGCGCGTATAGCCGACCACGGTCGGCTGGCCCGTGGTCCCCGTCGAAGCGTGGATGCGGACCACCTCGGACATGGGGACCGCGAACATGCCGAAGGGGTAATGGTCACGCAGGTCGGACTTTCGCGTGAAGGGCACGAGCGTGAGATCGTCGGTCCCGCTGACCTCATCAGGCTTGAGACCCAGATCGTCGAGGCGCTCGCGATAGAAGGGCACCCGCTCATAGGCGTAGCGGACGACCTCCGAGAGGCGCTCCGCCTGCAGGGCCTGCAGCTGAGGCCGCGGCAGGGACTCGAACTCGGGCTGAAGGATCATGCCACCCCCTCGGGTACCGGGCGCAGCGCTGCCTTCTTCAGGTACGCCGTGCCGTCCAATAGCCGTCTCGCAGTGCGGCTGTACGCCGCCCTTTCGACGGACGTCTTGCCGTCCGGCCCCGTGCCGAGCACGACGTCGACGACGGTGCACCCGCTCGGGTGCCCGATCCGCACCGGCCCGCCATACCCGGGCACGGCAGCGACGCTCCCGGAAAGGCGCGCCGTGACGGCGAGGGTCACGCCAGCACCTCCGGGGAACGCCTTGTGAAGCGCGAGGGGCTGGCCGCCGATCACCTCCGCGACGACGTCGAGGTCGCCCGCCGCGACCTCCTCCTCCCCGACCAGGGTCCGGTAGTCGTGGGGCTCGCTCACGAGGATTGGCACCGGCACGAGCGTCCCCTCGGCAAGATCGAGGTGGCGCGCCGCCGCGCGCTGGAGCCGGTCCACGGCGCTGAGCAGGTCGTCGCCGGGCAGCACCGGGAGGTCACCCTCGGCGATGCCGAGGGCGCTCGCGCGGACGGCCACGCACAGGTAGGCGATGTCGACGATCGACACGTCGACGTGCCCGAGACCGGGGACCTCGAGGGTGTCGATGGCCGACCCGGTCGGCAAGAGCTCGCCGGTCACCGTGCCGATCGTCTCGCGCAGGTCGAGGAGGATCTCGGCACCCGAGCCCGGCACGCCGTCGACCCGGCACGCCCCTTCGACGCGCGCGTGCCCGGCCGCCACCGGCACCTCCGCGTAGAAGACACGCCGGGTGTTGACGTTGTGGATTCGCACGGTCGCCATTTCGCCGTGCGCGGCGACGAGACCGTGCTCCACCGCGTAGACACCGACCGCTGCCGAGATGTTGCCACAGTTGATGTCGTAGTCCACCCGAGCGTCCCGTACGCTCACCTGGGCGAAGGTGTAGTCGAGGTCGGCGCCGGGAACGCTCGGCGGGCCGATCATCGCCACCTTGCTCGTGAGCAGGTCCGCGCCGCCCAGACCATCGATCTGGCGAGGATCGGGGCTGCCCATCAACGCGAGGAGGAACCGCGCCCGCTCGTCGGGATCGGAGGGCACGACCGCCTCGTCGAGGAACACCGCCTTGCTGGTGCCGCCGCGCATGAGCGAGCACGCCACCGCGACGAGCTCGCCCTCTTCGCGCCAGTTTGGCGACGTACTTGCCCTCGCCCTGTCCGCTACGACCGCCATCGTCCTAGACCGTGAGGATGTTGACGGTGCAGGCCGTGCCCTCGACCCCCTGGGCCTTACCGCCCCTGCAGTGGGCGAGCCCGACGCGCGCTCCGGGGATCTGTCGTAGGCCGGCCTCCCCACGGAGCTGGCGCACCACCTCGACCACCTGGGCGACGCCGGTGGCGCCGAGCGGATGGCCCTTGCCGAGCAGGCCGCCGCTCCCGTTCACAGGTAGCCGTCCGTCGAGGTCGGCCTCCCCTTTGACGACGCGTGCCGGGTACTCCCCGTGCGGGAAGAGGCCGAGGCCCTCCACCCGCAGCGCTTCGGCGATGCTGAAGCAGTCGTGCACCTCCGCGAAGCGGATGTCGCTCGGACTGATTCCGGACCGCTCGTAGGCTTCTTCGGCGGCGCGCCAAGTGAGATCCTCGACCGTCATGTCCTTCAGGCCGACCTCGGCGCGCCCGCTCTTCAGCGTGGACGCCGCGAGTCGTACCGCTCGGCTTCCGCCGAGCGCTGCCCGCTTTCTCTTGCTCGCGAGCACGACGGCGGCCGCCCCGTCGCTCACGGGCGCGCACTCCTGGAGATGGAGGGGGTCGGCGATCATCCGCGACGCCAGCACCTCGTCGACGCTGACGGGCTTTTTGAACTGCGCGAGCGGGTTGGCCACCGCGTTGCGCTTGTTCTTCGCCGAGATCGCCGCCAGCTGCTCCGAGGTGGTCCCGTACTGGGCGAAATGCCGCTGGGCGCGCATGGCGTAGACGGCGGGCATCGTCAGGCCCCGCTGAGCCTCGACATCGCTCTCGTCGGGGGTGAAGGCGCCGCGGAACGCCCCGGTCAGATGTTCGACGCCGAGCGCGAGCACGACGTCGTACATGCCGGCCTTGATCGACATGGCAGCTCCCCAGATCGCCGTCGAGCCGCTCGAGCACGCGTTCTCGACGTTCGTGATGGGGATGCCCGAGATCCCGCCTTCGCCGAGCGCGCGCTGGCCCATCGCCATCCCCTGGAACACGCTCCCGACCCAGGCGGCCTCGATTTCCCCGAGCGACACGCCCGCGTCGTCGAGCGCTTCGAGCACGGCCGCCGCCCCGAGCTCGGCAGCGGTCTTGTCAGGATGCTTCCCGAACGGGGTCATTCCCGCTCCGACCACGTACACGTCAGACATCGTCTTCGTCCCTCCCTGTCGCGGGCCCTGCGACCATGAGCGCGTGCGGGCCCTCCTCGGGCTCTGTGCCGACGAGTCGGGGGCCGGTCCCGAGCACGATCTCCACGTCCTCGCCGATCCTCGGCCGCTCCTCGCCTGCGGCAGGCAGCATCACGCGCACCTGCTCGTCGAAGTCGACGTAGCAGAGGTGGTAGGGCGTTTGGAACTCCGGCGTCGACTGGTGCACAGTCGTGAAGGTGTAGATCTTCCCCCGGGGGGCGAGCAGGATCTCTTCGAGCCCCCGGTGACCACAGCCGTCGCAGACGAGGCGCGCAGGGCAGTACACGGCATTGCACGCAGGACACCTTCCCGCGCGCAGTCGCACGAGTCCGTCCTCCACCTCGTACGGGCGCTTCATCACCGCCGTCGCCGCTTCCGTGCTCACCATGGCCTTGTCATCTCTTTCTCGATGTGGGCTCGATCAGCCGCCCAGTTCCCGGGCGCTCGTACGCGATCACGACGCCCCGATGCTCCGCCCGCCGCACACGTAGAGCAGCTGCCCGGTCACGTACCACGACTCGTCGGCGGCGAAGAAGCCGACCGCGGCTGCGATCTCCTCGGGGCCGCCGATCCGCCCGACGGGGATCGTGCCGATCAGCCGCTCCTGCACGTCTTCCTTCAGGCTCCGGAACAGCGGCGTGTCGACGAGCGCCGGCGCGATGGCGTTCGCGGTGATCTGGTACTTGGCGAACTCGAGAGCGCAGGTCCTCGTGAGCGAGACCACGCCGCCCTTCGAGGCGCTGTAGTTCGCCTGCCCGGGACCTCCGAGCCATGCGCGCGACGCGATGTTCACGATCCGCCCGTGCTGCTTCTCCATCATGTGCGGCGCCGCCGCCTTCGTGCAGAGGAACTGGGAACGCAGGTTCACGCTCATCACGAGGTCCCAGTCCTCCTCGGTCATCTTGACGAGCCACTTGTCGCGCGCCACCCCGGCGTTGTTGACGAGGATGTCCACCGCCCCGAAGGTGGCGAGCGCCTGGTCGACGAGCGCCCCGGCCCCGTCGGAGGTCGCGACGTCGCTCGCCACGTAGGCCACCTCGCCGCCCTCGGCCGAGAGCGCCGCGGCTGCCGCCTCGACCCGGGACTCGTCCACGTCGTTCAGGACCACCTTGGCCCCATGGGCGGCGAGATGCCGCGCGATCCCCTGGCCGATCCCCTGGCCGCTCCCGGTCACCACGGCGACCCGCCCGGCGACTCCCATGCCGCTCACCTCTCTCTCCGGGAAGGACCCCCGGGTCGTCGCTCACCGGCCGGTGAAGCGCGGCTCCCTCTTCTCGACGAATGCTCGCATCCCTTCCTCACGATCCTTCGTCCCCCGCAAGAACGCGTGGCACTGGCTCTCGAAGTCGAGGCCCGTCTGCATGTCGCTGCCGAGCGCGACGTGCACCGATCGCTTGATGCACGAGATCGACAGGGGCGCTCGCGTCGCGATCAGCTCAGCCAAGCGCCCCGTCTCCTCCCCCAGCATCCCCTCCGGCACGACGCGGTTCACGAGGCCGATCCGCAGCGCAGCCTCCGCGTCGATCCGCTCGCCGAGGAACATGAGCTCCATCGCCGCGGCCGGGCCGACCAGACGCGTGAGACGCTGCGTACCCCCCGCACCCGGCATGCTCCCGACCTTCGCCTCAGGGAGGCCGAAGGACGCCGTCGTGTCGGCGACGCGCAGGTCGCACGCAAGGGCGAGCTCGAGGCCGCCGCCGAGGGCATAGCCGGCGATCGCCGCGATCACCGGCTTTCCCATTCGCTCGATGTCCCCGAAGAGCCCGCGGATCACCTCGCCGAGGGGATCTCGCCCGCCGCCCGCGTCGTACTCTGCGACGCGCCCTTTCAAGTCGGCACCGACCGAGAAGGCACGCGGCTGACCAGCAAGTACCACGACCCGGCACTCCTCGTCGCGGTCGAGCTCTGCGAAACTGCTGCGCAGGTCTGCGAGCATCTCGGGGGTGAGCGCGTTGAGCGCCGACTCGCGGTTGATCGTCACCTGGGCAACCGCTCCGGAACGCCTGACCTCGATCGGCTCGTGCATGTCGCTCCTCCTTCGACGGTCCTCCCCTGCAGCGCCCCTGCCTGCCTGGCTTACATCGGACTTCACCGCTCCCTCCCCACCGCCGACGCGCCCGTGGAGGCGCGCTCCCACTGCACGACGGCACCCGAGTGCACGAGCTCGCCGATCCGGGCGTCGTCGAGACCGAGCTCGCGCAGGATCTCGATCGTATGCTCGCCCACCAGCGGCGCGGCGTGCTCGGCGCGTGCCGGGTTCTCCGACAGCCGTACGGGCGTCGCGACGCCGGGCACCGGACCCACCTCTGGGTGCACGAGGCGGGGGAACCGCTCATCTGCCTTGATCGAGGGCTCGGCCAGGAGGTGGCGGTAGTCGTTGATCGGGGCGCACAGCACGTCCGCGGCCTCGAGCACTTCGAGCCACTCGGCGGTCGACCGCTCCTGGAACCTCTTCTCGAGCTCCGCCCTCATCTCCACGCGGTGCTCCACACGCGCCACTCCTGTGGCGAAGCGCGGATCCTCCCCGAGCTCGGGGCACCCGAGAGCCTCGAGCAGCGACTTCCAGCGGTCCGGCCAGTACGCGGCGACCATGATGTGGCCATCGGCGGTCGGGAACGCCTCGTTGGGCGCCGCGTACGGTGCGGCGCTCCCGTGCCGACCCGGCGAGTCGCCGCTCGCCAGGAACATCGAGAGCGGCACAGTCTGGAACATCAGCATCGCGTCGAACAACGAGACCTCGACCCGCTGGCCGCGGCCGGTGCGCTCGCGTGCGAACAACGCGAGGAGGATCCCCTGCACCGCCGCCATCGCGCCCATCGTGTCGGCGGCGGGTACGCCCACCTTGACGGGGCTGCCGTCGGGCTCGCCGGTCACGGACATGATCCCGCTCATCGCCTGCACGACGCCGTCCACCCCGGGCTTGTCACGCCACGGCCCGTCCTGTCCGAAGGCAGAGATCGAGCAGTAGACGACGCGCGGCGCGTTCGCAGCGAGCGCCGGGTAGCCGAGGCCCAGACGCTCGCACACGCCTGGGCGAAAGCTTTGGAGCACGACGTCCGAGCGACAGGCGAGCGCGCGCGCCACTGCCGCCCCCTCCGGGTCCTTCAAGTCGATCGCAATGGACCGCTTGTTCCGGTTCATGCCGAAGTAGGCAGCCGCATCCCCCCCCACGAAGGGGGGTCCGAGGCCGCGCCCCCACTCCCCCCCGGGCGGGTCGACCTTCACGACATCGGCACCGTGGTCACCGAGAACCATGCCGGCGAGAGGCCCGGCTGCCCCCTGGGAGAGGTCGAGCACGCGAACGCCGTCAAGCACGCGCGCCCGCGACACCGGCACTCACCTCCTCGGCGCACGCCGCGGCGAGCAGGTCGTGCATCATCGCCCAGCCGCGTCGGAAGGCGACGACGTTGAGCTCGCGAAACGCGCCGGGCGAGCGCGTCGACACCGCTGTCTCGACGAGCTCGGCGTCCAAGCGACCGATCAGCCGTCCGAGTGCCCCGACCGCGAGCATGTTCGCCACGACCTTCGCGCGCAGCTCGTCGCGGGCGACCGACTCGAAGCCGAGCACGAGGACGCCAGGCGTGGCGGGGTCGACGACGACGCGGTCTCGGTCGACGACCGCGACCGTCGCGCCGGAGGCGAGCGAGGCCATCATGGCAGGCGTGCCCGTCGCGAACTTTCGCCATGCCTTGTCGTGCAAGGCGAGCAGGATCCCCGGAACGCCGCACTGGGGATTGGAGATCTCCTCATCGGAGATCACGACGTCGGCACGGCTCGCGCCGCCCCGTGCCTCGGGACCGTACTCTTGGGTGAGGGCGACCTCAAACCCGCCGGCGAGGCCTGCCTCGGCGAGCACCACCGCCGCCAGCGCGATGCCTTGGCCGCCCGAGCCCGTGCACCGCACGTCGACGCGCCAGCTCACGACCCGGCCTCCACGAGCCCCATCGCCTCTTCCAGCGTCTGGCGCCGGCTCTCGTGGAGCACGCCCATCTCCATCACCGGTCTCACCGGCCTGGCGGGCACCTCCTGCAGCGTCGGCCGCCCGGCGAGGTCGGCCTCGATCGCCACGTCCGCCCTCGCCTGGCTGAACAGAAGGTCGGCGCCGTTGCCGAGGCGGTTCGTGCGCCCGAAGTACTCGGTGCAGTCCGTCATCACCTCGACGAAGGAGAAACCCTTGTGCTCGAGGGCGCGAAGGAAGATCTCCTCGAAGTCACGGGTGCGAAAGCTCTGCGCACGGGCGACGAAGGTCCCTCCTGCTGCCTCGACCAGGCGAGCGGCATCGAAGGGCTGCTCGTGGTTGCCCTTCGGCGAGGTCGACGTGTACGCCCCGGGGATCGTGGTCGGCGCCAGCTGGCCGCCGGTCATCCCGTAGATCTCGTTGTTGAAGAGGACGCAGGTGAGATCGATGTTGCGTCGTGCCGCGTGGATCAGGTGGTTTCCCCCGATGGACAGGCCGTCGCCGTCACCGGTGACGACGACGACCTCGAGGTCGGGCCGGGCGAGCTTGAGACCGGTCGCGAAGGTGAGCGGCCGCCCGTGGGTCGTGTGCAGCGTGCAGGCGTCCACGTAGCCCACGACCCGGCTCGAGCAGCCGATGCCAGCGACGAAGGCGACGTCGTCGAGCGTCTCGTAGCGCCGAGCCAGGGCCCGCAGCATTGCATCGAGCACGATCCCGTGCCCGCAGCCCGGACAGAGCATGTGCGGCATCATCCCGTAGCGAAGGAAGTGCTTCTCGGCGCTCGCTCCCGGCCACGAGGCGCCGCGCGCAGCAGCCAGGACATCGTCGGCTCGCGCTTCCGGGGCGACGGTGCCACCCTGGGGAACGTCGGCAGGCGGTCTGCTCACGACATCGAGACTCATCAGACCCTGGCTCCCTTCGTCGACACGCGAAGCACGTGGGCCACGAGCTCCTCCGCCGTGATCACGCTTCCGCCCGCCTTCAAGTACGGGGCGAGCTGAACGTGGCGGCCCGCGAGCCGCTCCACCTCGAACGCCCACTGACCCCGGTTCATCTCGGCCACGACGACGAGGTCAGCATGCCCGATCGCGTCGGCGAGCGCGGCCGCAGGGATCGGCCACAGAAGGCGCGTGCGCAGCAACCCGGCGGGCACACCCTCGGCGCGCAGCGCGTCGACCGCGGCTCGCGCCGTCCGGGCGACGATGCCGTAGGCGACGACCACGATCTTCGCATCCTCGAGACGGTAGAGCTCGGGCGCGACCGCGTCGACTGCGGCGTCGACCTTGCGTTCGAGGCGCGCGAGCAGCTGCTCGACCTTCGCGTGGTCCGAGGTGGGATACCCGCGCTCGTCGTGCATCAGCCCGGTCACGTGGAAGCGGTACCCGCGCCCGAAGTCGGGAACTCTCGCGACCCCTTTCTCGTCCGGCTCGTACGGGAGGAAGTCCGGCGAGAACGGCCCACGCGGCCCCGAGCGCAGGCCCAGCTCCTCCGAGGTCGGCTCGTGAAGCACCACCCCCTCGCGCATGTGGCCGATCACCTCGTCGTAGAGCACGGCGACAGGCGTGCGGAGGGTCTCGGCCAAACGGAACGCCTCGATCGTGAGGGTGTAGACCTCCTGGACGCTTCCCGGCGCCACCGCGATCGTCGCCCGGTCTCCGTGCGAGCCCCAGCGCGCCTGCATCACGTCGCCCTGGGCGGGCGAGGTGGGAAGTCCCGTGCTCGGACCGCCGCGCATCACGTCGACCACCACGCAGGGGATCTCCGCCAACGACGCGTACCCAAGATGCTCCTGCATGAGCGTGAAGCCCGGCCCTGACGTCGCCGTCATCGCTCGCCGGCCGCCCAGCGAAGCTCCGAGGACCGCGCCCATCGATGCGAGCTCGTCCTCCATCTGGATGAACACGCCGCCGCGCTTGGGCAGCTCGCGAGCGAGGTGCTCTGCGATCTCTGACGAGGGCGAGATCGGGTAGCCGCCGAAGAACGTGCACCCCGCCGCCAATGCGGCACGGGCGCATGCCTCGTTACCTTGGGTCAGCTGCCGCTCGGACACGGTCCTCCTCGTTGGCGAAAAGCCAGCCGGTGAGATCGTCGGCAGGCACCCAAAGGACGTCCATCGCGAGATCAGGACAGAGCAAGGCGCACAGCTGGCAGCCCGTACACCGCTCCGGACGGGCGAAGACCGCGACGTCGAGCTCGTCGAGGACGAGGCACTTCTCCGGGCACATGGCCACGCAGATATCGCAGCCCTTGCACCAGCTCCGCTCGATGCGCACCACCGGCAGTAGGCGTTCCGCGACCCCGTCGCGGGAGCGCTTCGCTCCGTCGTGCTCAACAGGCGACGCGGAAGCGCTCGGCACGACCTCGGGCCCAGGCTCCACCGTCCTCGCCACCGTCCTCGCCGCGGCCTCCGCCGCTCTCACCTCCGGGGCGAGGGCCCGCCCGCGCTCGAACGCTCTCAGGTTGCCGGTCAACGCCTTGCGGGGCACCCAGGCGTTGATCGACGCCTGCCACGCCTCGACCGGGAAGGGAAGCAGGACCGACAGCGCGCCGAGGAGCACCGTCTGGGCGACCGCCGGTACCGCCGCGGCGGCGTCGCCGGCGACGGCGAAGGTGTCGAGCGCGAGCACCCCGAACGGCACCTCGCCAAGTGCCGGGTACTCGAGCGACTGATCACGATGATCGAGCATCGCCGCGGGAGGGATCCTGCGCTCCGTGCTCACGAGCGCGACGCCGTTCGGCTTGAGGTAGGAAAGGGAGCGCAAGCCCTCTTCCCATTCGAACGCGACGATCCAGTCAGCTGAGCCTGGCTCCACCATCACCGAGTGGACCTCGGGCCCGAAGCGCACATGGCTCACGACCGTGCCGCCACGCTGGGACATGCCGTGGACCTCGGACTTCTTCACGTCGTACCCGGCGTCGAGGAGCACCTGAGAGACGAGGTTGCTGGCCAGGATCACGCCCTGCCCGCCGACGCCGACCACGACGAGGTTGCCCGACTCGAGCCTTGCTGGCGGCGTGCGCGCCGGCACCTTGCCATTCGACCCGTTGACCCGGGTCATCGAGCCGACCCTGCCTCCGCTGGAGCGGCAGCGAGGCTGAGCACCTTCGCGTCGTCCGCCTTCGCGTCGCGCACCGACACGATCGCTCGAGAGGGGCATAGCTGCGCACAGATCGTGCATCCTGAGCAGACTGCTGGGTCGATCTTCACTCCCGGGGGTGTCGACATGGTCGCCAGGTCCCAGGAGATCGCCGGACAACCGACCTTCATGCACGCCTGGCAGCCGTCGCACCGATCGCTCAGGACGGTGTAGACGGGGCCCCGGCTCTTCACGGGCGACTCCACGCACACCCTGCTCGTCACGACGACGGAGACCCCCCTGTGGGCGATCGCCGCGCGCAGCGCCCGACGGGTCGCCGGGACGTCGTAGGGATCGACGACCACCACCGACGTGACGCCGGCGGCGCGGCAGATCGCCGCGATGTCGGCAGCGGGCGCCGCGCGGCCGCGGATGTCGTACGCGATCCCCGGGTGCGGCTGGCCCCCGGTCATCGCCGTCGTCCCGTTGTCGAGGATGAGCACGACCATGTTCGCTTGGCGGTGGATGGCATCGAGCAACGGGGGGATGCCCCCGTGGAGGAAGGTCGAGTCACCGATCGTCGCGACGATCGGCTGTTTCGAGAGCCCCGAGACGGCAAGCCCCGTCGCGATGCCGATGCTCGACCCCATGGCGAGGCAGGTGTCCATCGAGGAGAGCGGCGGTGCGGCGGCGAGGGTGTAGCAGCCGATGTCGCCAGAGACGATCGCGTCGAGCTCACCCAGCGCGAGGAACGGGGTCGAATGCGGGCAGCCGGGGCACAGCACCGGGGGTCTGTTCCCGACGCCCGGCACCGGCAGGCGCGCGCTCGGACCGTCGCCCGCAGGCAGCGCGCCGGCCTCGACGAAGCCCTTGCGCACGACGGCGGCCGAGAGCTCGCCGACGCGGGGAAACCAGCGCTTCCCCTCGACGGTGATGCCGATGCGGCGAATCTCCTCCTCCAGATAGGGCTCGAGCTCTTCGACCACGAGAAGCCGCTCGACCTTGGCCGCGAAGCGCCGGATCCGCTCGACCGGAACCGGGAACTCGATCCCGAGCTTGAGGATGCTCGCCTCGGGCAGCACCTCGCGCACGTGGTGGTACGAGATCCCCGCGGTGACGACGCCGAGGGCGCGCGAGCGCAGCTCCTCGACCGTGAGCGGGTGCTCCTCGACATAGGCCTGGAGCGCCTCGAGACGATCGAGGTGGACGACGTGACGCTCGCGGGCGAAGGCGGGCAGCATGACGTACTTCGCCGGGTTACGCGTGAACGACGGCTCCACGGCACGTACGACCCGCGCTCCGGCCTCCACCTTCGATCGGGCGTGCGAGGTGCGGGTCGTGGTGCGCAGGAGACAGGGGACGTCGAAGCGTTCGCTCACCTCGAACGCGACCTGAACGAAGTCGTAGATCTCCTGGCTGTCAGCGGGTTCGAAGACCGGAATGCCGGCGAAGCGGCCGAGGTAGCGGTTGTCCTGCTCGTTCTGGGAGCTGTGCATTCCCGGGTCGTCGGCGGTCATGAGGACGAGACCGCCTTTCACGCCGATGTACGCGCTCGTCATCAGGCTGTCCATCGCCACGTTCACGCCGACGTGCTTCATCGTCACGAGCACCCGCTTGCCGGCGAGGGCGGCACCGATGCCGACGTCGAGGGCCACCTTCTCGTTCGTCGACCAGTCGGCGTCGACCTCGCCCGCCTCGGAGATCCGGACGAGGTGCTCGAGCACCTCGGTGCTCGGCGTCCCCGGGTAGCCGGTCGCCACCTCGACACCGGCGTGGTACGCGCCGAGGGCGAGAGCCTCATTGCCTGAGAGCAGGGCGAGCCTCGTCGTCTCGGCCATCTCAGCCGGCCTTCTTCACGCGCCGGCGCCCTGCGGCCCGGGCGATCCTGGTCGCCTCGCCATCGCTCAGCACGTGGGAGGAGCACTTCGCGGCCTCGAGGATGGCCGTCGTCCGCTCGGTCGTCGGATCGAAACCGTGCGTCCGCAGCCAGTAGACGACGTTCGACTTCCCGCTCATCGGACCGATCGAGATCTCCTGGCTGCGCCCGACGAGCGAGGCCGGAACCGCGCTGTAGACGCGGTCCGCCAGCCACGCGTCGCCCTTCTCGTACGCCTTGGCGACTGCGGCCGCGTGGACCCCAGTGCTCGTCGCAAAGGCGTCCTGGCCCACCACCGGGTAGTTCCTCGGGATCGGCACGCCGGTCATCTCGCTCGCGACCTGGCAGTAGGCGGGAAGCCCGAGGAGGTCGAGCTCCTTCCATCCGAGCAGGGCGATGTTCACGAGCACGAGGTCGAGCGCGGTGTTGCCAACCCGCTCGCCGATGCCGAGCGCGCAGCCATGTACCCGCCGCGCACCGGCGGACAGCGCCGCAAGGGCGTTCACGACGTCCAGCCCGCGATCACGGTGACCGTGCCAGTCGACGAGGGCCTCTCCGAATCCGTGCGCGGCGAGCTCGCCAGCGAGGAACGGCACGATCTGCTGCACGCCGCCCGGCGTCGCCTGGCCGACGGTGTCCGAAATGCAGAAGCGGGTCGCGCCGGCACCTGCAGCTGCGAGGTACATCGTTGCGATGTCCTTCTGGCGCGCCCGGGTGGTGTCTTCCGTGACGAACATCACCTCGAGCCCAGCGCGTACCGCGTAGGAGATCGCGTCCTCGATCGTCTGGACGAGCCTCGGGACGTCCCAGCCTTCCACCCACTGGCGGATCGGGCTCGACCCGATGAAGAGCGCAGCGTCGATGCGAACGCCGGCGCGCTGCTGCGCCTCGGCGATGGCGTCGATGTCCTTCACGTGGGTCCGTCCCGCGCAGTTCGGCCTGATGGGAAGGCGCTCATCGGCGATCGTCCGGGCGAGCCCGACGACGTGCTCGAACGACTGCTCGCTCGCTCCCGCATAGCCGATGTCGGCGGCGTCGACGCCGATTTGAGGGAGCGTGCGGAGGAACGCCTGCTTCTGGACGAGGGAAGGCTGCCGCACCGAGGGGCATTGGAGCCCGTCGCGCAGCGTCTCGTCGTTGAGCTCGATGGCCGCCGGCACGTCGAGCGAGAACGAGCAGGGCAGCTGGCCGTTCCAGTCGTAGATGAGGTCGGATGGCGCCGAGGCCTCCGCAGCCGGGGACGGTGGTCGAGCCGACCGTGCCCCGGTGCTCTTCGAACCGGTCATCCCCTGCTCGTCACGTCCCACAGGGTCACCTCCCCACCTGCCCGTAGGCTCCGAGCGCTGCACAATCGCTGCCTGCGTCACCGCGTCCTCGTCACCCTCCCTGGCTCTTCGTACCCGGTGGCCGGCATGCACGCCCGCACCCCGTATGCCTGGCCGACCAGAGCCAGACGAGTCTGTCGGTCTACGTATAGCGCGCGGGTTGATCTTATGCCTGGACTGTCCGGTCAGTCAAGTGAGCGGCCCTCCGGCACCGTCATTGCCGGCGGCACCCGGCGCCCGACGCGCCGGATGGTCGACGAAGCGGCGGTCTTGCCCGGTCCTGCCCAGTTACCGGGTCCTGCCCGGGTCACCGCCTCCCGGCGGCGAGCGCCGCGAGCAGCGGCTCGATACCACCGAGGCGCAGCACGTCGAGCATCGGCTCGGGGATACGGTCAGCTCGCAGCACCGTCCGGCCTTCCCCCACGACCACCTCGCCCGCCTCGACGTCCACCTCCACGATCTCCTGATCGCGTACCGCCGTGCTCACGCCGGGGCAGCTCAGCGCGGGAAGGCCAAGCGCGATCGCGTTGCGTGCGAAGATCCGCGCAAGGGAGTCGGCCAGCACGACTGCGACGCCGAGATCCTTCAGGTGCTGGGGCGCCGACTCCCGGCTCGACCCGCAACCGAAGTTCGCCGCGGCGACGACGATGTCGCCCGGGCGCACCTGCGAGGCGAACTCCGGGCGCGCCGGTTCGAGGACGTGGCGGAGCCGGACCTCCGGCGGATCGTGCACGTACTGGCCCGGCGAGAGCATGTCCGTGCTGATATCGGGCCCGAAGAGCCAGGCCCTGCCGCAGAAGCGGATCCCCCCGCCGGACGATCCCGTCACGTCGCCACCTCTTCCGCCTCGGTGGGTACCGCGAGCTCGCGGGGATCGGCGATCGCCCCGGCGAGCGCCGACGCGGCAGCGGTTGCTGGAGATCCGAGGTAGATCTCGCCCTCCGGGCTTCCCATGCGGCCTCGGAAGTTCCGGTTGTGGGTCCCGAGGCACCGCTCGCCGGCGGCGAGCAGCCCGAGGTGGCCGCCGAAGCACGGACCACAGCCGGGTCCCTCCACGATCGCCCCGGCTGCCGACAGATCGGCGAGGATGCCCTCTCCGGCGGCTTGCTCGTACACCCTCGACGAAGCAGGCGTGACGATCATGCGCACTCGGGGAGCGATCTTCTGGCCACGCAGGATCGCGGCCGCAATACGGAGGTCCTCGAGCCTGCCGTTCGTGCACGAGCCGAGGAACACCTGGTCGAGACGGAGCCCAGCGACCTCGCCCACGTCGACGACGTTCTCCACGTGGTGGGGCACGGCGACCTGGGGCGAGAGCGCGCCGAGGTCGACGGTGTGGGTCGCGACGTAGCGGGCACCGGAGCGCATCGTCGGGGCTCCATCGGCCGGGAACAGCGAGAACTTCGCCCCCATCTCGACGCCCATGTTCGCGATCGTCATCCGCTCGGAAAGCGACAGCGAGTCGGTGCCGGCTCCCCCGTGCTCCACCGATCGGTACTGCGCTTCGGCAGATCCGACCTCCCGCATGAGGTACAGGACGAGGTCCTTCGCCGTGACCATGTAGGCGAGCCGACCCTCGAACACGACGAGCACGGTCTCGGGAACCTTGAACCAGAGCCTGCCCGTCGCGAGCGCGTACGCCATCTCCGAGCTGCCGATCCCGCAGCCCGCCGCGCCGACCGCCCCATAGGTGGTCGTGTGGGAATCGGTGCCGACGACGAGCTCGCCCGGCCGGACCCGACCCTCTTCGACCATCACCTGG
>JAJZMD010000282.1 GCA_021803085.1 Actinomycetes bacterium | reverse complement strand
GGGACGTTCGAGTCCCTCGGTGTCGCCGATCCCTTGGTCAAGGAACTGGCCGACCAGGGGATCACCACCCCCTTCCCCATCCAGGCGCTGACCATCGCAGACGGGCTGGCCGGCAGGGACGTCTGCGGAAAGGCGAAGACCGGGTCCGGCAAGACGCTCGCGTTCGGCCTGCCGCTGCTGCAGCGGACCGTGGCGGCGCTGGACGTCGCGGAACGGGCTCGCCGGAGCGCCCGTCCAGCCCGGCCGCATGCGCTGGTCCTGCTCCCGACCCGGGAGCTTGCAGTCCAGGTGCACGGCGTCCTCGCACCGCTGGCCAAGGCGGTCGGGGTGCGAGTCGTCGCCGTCTACGGCGGGGCTGACGTCGACCGGCAGGTCGCGAAGCTTCGCAAGGGCGTCGACGTCGTCATCGCGACCCCGGGTCGCCTGATCGACATGGGGGACAGGGGTGAGCTCTCGGTCGCGGCCGTCGAGACCCTCGTCCTCGACGAAGCCGATCGGATGGCCGACATGGGCTTCATGCCCCAGGTGGAGTGGGTGCTCCGCCGGCTGGAGCGGCCGCACCAGACCCTCCTGTTCTCGGCGACGCTGGACGGCGCGGTCGACCGGCTGGTCCGGCGCTACCTGCGCGACCCCGTCTTCCACGAGGTGGCCTCGGCCACCCAGACCGTCTCGGCGATGGTCCACCGCTTCCTGCAGGTCCACCAGATGGACAAGGTGCGCGTCGCGACCGCGATCGCCCGTTCGCAGGGCAAGACGCTGGTCTTCGTGCGCACCAAGCGCGGTGCCGACCGCCTCGTCCATCAGCTCGGCGAGGAGGGTGTGCGGGCCGCCGCGATCCATGGCGACCTGCGCCAGGCGAACCGCGAGAGGGCGCTCGCGGATTTCTCGTCCGGGAAGCTCCCGATCCTCGTGGCCACCGACGTCGCGGCGCGCGGGCTCCACATCGAGGGGGTCGACGTGGTCGTGCACTACGACCCGCCCGAGGACCACAAGGCGTACCTGCACCGTTCCGGGCGCACCGCACGAGCCGGGTCTACGGGCGTGGTCGTCACCCTCGTGCTGTGGAACCAGGTCGTCGAGGCCGAGGTGATCCAGCGCCGCCTCGGGCTCCGAGTCCCGATCGTCGAGGTCTTCTCGAACGACTCCCGCCTTCGGGACCTCGCGGGGTGGGAACCCTCCTACGAGGAGGCGGTCGTCTGATCGAGCGGTGGTCGCCGAGCGAGGGCGTCGAGCGCGCCCTGGTCGTGACCGCGCACCCAGACGACGTCGACTTCGGTGCCGCCGGCACCGTCGCCGCGTTCACCGGGTCCGGCATCGAGGTCGCCTACTGCATCGTGACCGACGGCGAAGCCGGCAGCGACGACCCCGCGGTGACCCCAGCGGAGCTGGCGAGGCTCCGGCGGGCCGAGCAGCGCGCCGCCGCTGCGGAAGTCGGGGTACGCGAGGTCACGTTCCTCGGCTACCCCGACGGACGTGTGGAGTCGGGCTTGGCGCTCCGGCGTGACGTCACGAGAGTGGTCCGTGCCTTCCGGCCGCAGCTCGTGCTCGCACCGTCGCCCGAGCGCTGGTGGGACCGCATCTACGCCAGCCATCCCGACCACCTCGCCGCCGGGGAGGCCGCGACGTGCGCGGTCTATCCCGACGCGCGCAACCCGTTCGCCCATCCCGAGCTGCTGGGAGAGCGCCTCGGCCCCCACACCGTCGGCGAGCTGTGGCTCATGGCGTCCCCAGAGGGGAACGTGGCCGTGGAGATCACGGGTACGTTCGAGCGAAAGATCGCCGCGCTGCTGCGTCACCGGAGCCAGATCAAGGACCCCGACGGCGTCGTGGCGCGCCTGCGTGCCGGCGCGCACGCCGCAGCCGAGCATGCAGGCATGCCCGAGGGCGCGCTCGCAGAGGTGTTCCGCCGCGTCCTCACCGGCTGAGCACCAGCGCGGCCGCGGGGCGCGCAAGCCCGCGACGCGCACCTCGGGCCGGGTCACGCGAGCGCGGCGACGCGCTTTCCCGCGTGGTCAGCGCGCCAGTTGCCTGAGCACGTACTGCAGGATGCCGCCGTGCCGGTAGTACTCGGCCTCCATGGGCGTGTCGATGCGGACCCGGGCCCCGAACGTCGTCGTCGCGCCGTCGTCCGCAACGGCGCGCACCTCGAGCTCGTCGGGCACGGTGCGCGCTCCCAGGGTTCCGATCCCTCCGATCGAGAGACGCTCTTGCCCGGTGAGGCCGAGGGAGGCAACCGACTCGCCCGCCCGGAACTGCAGCGGCAGGATGCCCATGCCGATGAGGTTCGACCGGTGGATGCGCTCGTAGCTCTGTGCGATCACCGCGCGCACGCCAAGGAGGAGCGGCCCCTTGGCAGCCCAGTCGCGGCTCGACCCCGACCCGTACTCCTTGCCCGCGAGCACCACGAGCGGGACTCCCTCGGCCCGGTACCGCTCCGCAGCCTCGAAGATCGTGGTCTGCTCCCCGTCGGGGAGATGGAGGGTCACCCCGCCCTCGACGCCGGGGACGAGCTGGTTCCGGAGCCGGATGTTGGCGAAGGTTCCCCGGACCATCACCTCGTGGTTGCCGCGGCGAGCGCCGTAGGAGTTGAAGTCCTTGGGGTCGACTCCGTGCTTGGAAAGGTACGCGCCTGCCGGCGAGGCCGCACGGATCGATCCTGCCGGTGAGATGTGGTCGGTCGTCACGCTGTCGCCGAGCACCACCAGCACGCGGGCTCCCTCGAGGTCCCCGAGGGGAGCGGGCTCCATCTCCAGCTCGTCGAAGTACGGCGGGTGGAGGACGTAGGTGGAGCTCGGGTCCCACCCGAAGGTCTCGCCGCCCGCCACGTCCATCGCCTTCCATCGAGCGTCCCCCTCGAACACCGACGAATAGCGGGCTCGGAACTCCTCGGACGTGAGCGACGAGCGGATGGCGTCCGCGACTTCCTCGCTGGACGGCCAGAGGTCGGACAGCATGACCGGCGCGCCCTCCTGGTCGGTGCCGATCGGGTCGACGGTGAGATCGAGGTCCATCGTCCCGGCGATCGCGTACGCGACCACGAGGGGCGGCGACGCGAGGTAGTTCATGCGGACGTCCGGATGGATCCGCCCCTCGAAGTTGCGGTTGCCGGACAAGACCGACACGACCGACAGGTCGTCTGACTGGACGGCCTCGGAGACCCCCGGGAGCAACGGCCCGGAATTCCCGATGCAGGTCGTGCAGCCGAAGCCGACGAGCCAGAAACCGAGCTTGGCGAGCGGTTCGACGAGCCCGGCCCGCTCGAGGTAGTCCATCACCACGCGCGATCCCGGCGCGAGGGAGGTCTTCACCCACGGCTTCGTGGTGAGACCGCGGGAGACGGCTTTCTTCGCCACCAGGCCGGCGGACACGAGCACCTGCGGGTTGGAGGTGTTCGTGCAGCTCGTGATCGCTGCGATGACGACGTCGCCGTCGCGCAGGGTCCGCTGCGACGGGGCTGGGCCCTCGGGGTCCTCGCCCGACGGGGGGGCGCTCCGCACCTCTCGCCCGAGCGCGGCGCGCCAGGACTTGCCCGCTCCGGCGAGCGGGACGCGGTCCTGGGGGCGAGCCGGGCCTGCGAGGCTCGGTACCACCGAGGCGAGGTCGAGGTCCACGACCTCGGTGTACGCCGGGTCCGGAGCCGAAGGATCGTGCCACAGGCCCTGCTCCTTCGCGTAGGCCTCGACCAGCCCGACGTGGTCCTCGCTCCGGCCGGTGAACCGCAGGTAGTCGATCGTCGCTCGATCGATCGGGAAGATGGTGCAGGTCGCGCCGTACTCGGGTGACATGTTGCCGATGGTGGCCCGGTTCTCCACCGGGAGCGAGGCGACGCCAGGGCCGTACGCCTCCACGAACTTCCCCACGACCCCGTGCCGCCGGAGCAACTCGGTGATCGTCAGCACCAGGTCGGTCGCGGTGGTGCCTTCGGGCATCTCGCCGTGCAGGTGGAGCCCGACCACCGGCGGCAGCAGCATCGAGAGCGGCTGGCCGAGCATCGCGGCCTCGGCTTCGATCCCTCCCACGCCCCAGCCGAGGACACCGAGCCCGTTCACCATGGTCGTGTGCGAGTCGGTGCCCACGATCGTGTCGGGGAACGCCTGCCCGTCGTCCGTCTCGAAGACCACGCGGGCGAGGTACTCGAGGTTGACCTGGTGGCAGATGCCGGTCCCGGGAGGCACGACGTGGAACCGGTCGAAGGACTGCTGCGCCCAGCGCAGCACCTGGTACCGCTCGAGGTTGCGCGCGTACTCGATCTCGACGTTGTCTTCGAACGCGTGGGGGCCGCCTGACCGCTCTGCGATGACGGAGTGGTCGATCACCAGCTCGCAGGGGACGCGGGGGTCGACGCGCGCGGGGTCGCCGCCGAGCGCGAGGAGGGCGTCGCGCATCGCGGCCAGGTCGACGACCGCCGGGACCCCGGTGAAGTCCTGCATGAGGACGCGCTCAGGGGTGAACGAGATCTCCTTCGGCTCCGGGGCTCCCTGCCCCGCACCGCCCCATCGCGCCACCGCCTCGATGTCCGACGCGGTGACCGCCGACGCGTCCTCGTGCCTGAGGAGGTTCTCGAGGAGGATCTTCACCGAGTACGGCAGCTGCTCGGACCCGGCAACGGCGGACAGGCGGAAGACCTCGAAACGACGGTCGCCGACGTGGAGGAAGGACCGGGCGTGAAAGCTGTCGGGGTGTGTCATGCGGCCATTCTGCCCCCGGCCCGCCGCGGCCGTGTCGTGGGCCCTGACGGCCCAGGTGCGGCGCGAAGATGGGCCATGGCAGACGTCACTGCGCTCCTCGCCGAACGGCTCCAGGCTGCGTTCGACAGGGTGGCACCTGGCGCGGACCCCGTGCTGCGACCGTCTGACCGAGCGGACTTCCAGGCGAACGGCGCCCTCTCGCTCGCGAGGCGCCTCGGAACGCCTCCCCGGGAGATCGCCGACGCCGTCGTCGCCTTCGCCCGCCTCGACGACGTGTGCGAGCGGGTCGAGACCAGCGGCCCGGGCTTCGTGAACCTCTTCCTCTCGACGTCGTTCGTGGAGAGGTGCGTTCGCGAGATGACCGCCGACCCTGCGCTCGGTGTCGAGCGGACCGGTGCCCCCGAGCGGGTGGTCGTCACATACTCCCATCCGAACGTCGCGAAGGAGATGCACGTCGGGCACCTCCGGTCGACCGTGATCGGCGACGCGCTGTGCAGGATGCTCGATCATCTCGGGCACGATGTCGTGCGCGAGAACCACATCGGGGACTGGGGGACGCCGTTCGGAATGCTGATCGAGCATCTCCTCGACGTCGGAGAGCAAGCCGCGGTCGCCGAGCTCACCGTCGGAGACCTGACCGGCTTCTACCAGGCGGCGCGGACGTCGTTCGACGGGAACGACGACTTCAAAGAGCGCAGCCGGAAGCGGGTCGTCCTGCTCCAGGGCGGAGATCCAGAGACGCTGCGCATGTGGCACGTGCTCGTCGAGCACAGCCTCGCGTACTTCGACGAGGTGTACGCGAGGCTCGGCGTCCTCCTCACCGACGACGATGTCAAGGGCGAGAGCTTCTACAACCCGATGCTTCCCGAAGTGGTGAAGGATCTCGACGCTGCGGGTCTTCTCGTCGAGGACGAAGGAGCGCTGTGCGTCTTCCCTCCGGGCTTCGTGAACCGAGAGGGCGATCCCTTGCCGCTCATCGTCCAGAAGTCCGACGGCGGCTTCGGCTATGCCGCGACCGATCTCGCGTGCATCCGCGATCGTGTCGACGCCATCGGCGCGACCCGGTTGCTCTACGTGGTCGGCGCGCCGCAGGCCCAGCACCTTCAGATGTGCTTCGAGGTCGCTCGGATGGCCGGGTGGCTCCCCGCCGGCGTGAGCGCCGTCCACGTGCCGTTCGGCAGCGTCCTCGGCACCGACCACCGGATGCTGAGGACCCGGGCGGGGAACTCCGTCAAGCTCGTCGACCTGCTCGACGAGGCGGTGTCGCGGGCTGCCGACGCCATGGCGGAGAGGGGTCGTGACGCCGACCTGGTCGACGACGGGCGGCACGCGGTGGCTCGGGCGCTTGGAATCGGAGCGGTCAAGTACGCGGACCTCTCGACGGACAGGGCGCGCGACTACGTGTTCGACTGGGAGCGGATGCTCTCCTTCGAGGGCGACACCGGTCCCTACCTCCAGTACGCGCACGCGAGGATCCGGTCGATCTTCCGCCGCGCTGAAGGGGAGTCGGCCAGCCCGGCGATCGGGGAAGCAGGCGAGCCCGGCAGGGAGGCGTCCGCCATCGTGGTTCGCACCCCGGAGGAGCGGGCGCTCGGCCTCTCGCTGCTCGGGTACGCCTCCGCGATGCGTGCGGCGGTCGAGGAGTCGTCTCCCTCGAAGCTGTGCGCGTACCTCTACTCGCTCGCCGCGACGTTCACCACGTTCTACGAGCGTTGCCCAGTTCTCCGCGCACCGGACGCGACGACGAGGAGGAGCCGTCTCGCGCTCTCGGAGACGACCGCGAGGGTGCTCGCCCAAGGACTCGGGCTGCTCGGGATCGAGGCGCCCGAACGCATGTGAGCGAGCGTTCGTCCGAGCCCAG
Source organism: Actinomycetes bacterium (assembly GCA_021803085.1). Taxonomy (GTDB): domain Bacteria; phylum Actinomycetota; class Acidimicrobiia; order Acidimicrobiales; family RAAP-2; genus JAJYVT01. The sequence goes on along the minus strand of JAJZMD010000282.1, from coordinate 1,704 downwards.
CCCGCGACCGCGCAACCACATCCGCTGACTATCGTCACATCTGGTGTCGCCGTCGCGGGGCGGCATCGGCCGTGCCCGACGAGGGCGATGCGGGCCAGGGTGCGTGCGGGCACGGGGGCCGTAGCGGGCTCCTGCCGCCGGTGGGCACCGAGGGGCCGAGGGTCGTTCGACGGGCGCGGGAGAAGGCGAAGGTGACCGCGTGCCACAAGGGGAGCGGCCGTTGCAGGCTCTCGGGGACCGAAGTACCACCACGCACAGACGCCGCTTCACGTCGCCGTGGCTGGCGTTGCTGGCCGTCGCCCTCGTGGTCGGAGGGGGGGCTGCCGTCTACGCGGTCACGCGGGGAGCCCCCGCGGCCCTTTCGTGCTCCGGCGCGTCGTGCACCACGGGCTCGGGAGCCGGCGGGCGGGGCTCGGGCGGCGCCACGGGCGGTGGGGGGAAAGGCTCTGGCGGAGCCACCTCGAGGTCGGGCCGAAGAGACGCCCACGTCTTCACGGTCTCTTCCACCACACCCGCAGCCGGCGCGACAGGCATCCCGTCCAACGCGAAGCTCGCGGTGACGTTCGACTCGGCGCTCGAGCCTGGCGGCCCGACCCCGACGCTGTCGCCCGCGATGCCGGGCACCTGGCAGCAGGCGTCCAACGACGAGCTGGTCTTCACGCCGTCCGCGCCGTTCGTTCCCTACCAGACGTACACGCTCACGATCCCGGGTGGCCGAAGCGGGCCGGCGAGCGTGTCGGGCTCCCATCTGGCCGCGACGAAGACCGTCTCGTTCACCATTGCGGCAGGAAGCACGCTGCGGCTCCAGCAGCTTCTCGCCGAGCTCGGCTACCTGCCCCTCTCCTACAGCGGGGGGACCCCGGCCCCCCAAGACATGGCGACACCCCAACCGGGCACACTCACCTGGCGGTGGTCCGGCCTCCCGTCCGAGCTCACCGGCCAGTGGACGCCCGGCGCGCAGAACGCGATCACAAAGGGTGCCGTCGAGATGTTCGAGACAGAGAACGGTCTCCCGGTCGACGGCATCTCAGGACCGAAGGTGTGGACAGCGTTGCTGCACGACGCGGTGAGCCACAAGGCCAACGCGGAGCCGGTCACCTACGTGCTGGTCACAAAGGTCCTGCCCGAGCACCTCACAGCGTGGGTGAACGGGACGCTCCAGTTCAAGGGCATCCCTGTCAACACGGGGGTCCCGGGCGCCAACACCACGGACGGGACGTTCCAGGTCTTCGAGCACGTGCCGTTCTCCGCCATGAGAGGGACGGACGTGACAGGGACGAAGTACACAGATCCGCACGTGCCGTGGGCGAGCTACTTCAACGGCGGCGACGCGCTCCACGGCTATCCCCGGGCCACCTACGGCTGGCCGCAGAGCAACGGATGCGTCGAGATGCCGATCTCCACAGCCGGCAAGCTCTGGCCCTACACGCCGATCGGCACGCTGGTCACCGTGATCGGCCCGAGCTCGGGCGGGACAACGCCGGCCGCGCCTCCGCCCACGACCACGACCACCGCGCCGCGTCCGACGACGACCGCGCCGCGTCCGACGACGACCACGACCCGGCCGCCGACGACCACCACGCGACCGACCACGACGACGACCGCGCCGCCCACGACCACGACCCGGCCGCCGACGACCACCACGCGACCGACCACGACCACGACCCGGCCGCCGACGACCACCACGCGACCGACCACGACCAC
>JAJZMD010000005.1 GCA_021803085.1 Actinomycetes bacterium | reverse complement strand
CTCGGTGGGTGATACTCGTGCAGTCACGGGTGTAGGTCCTCCTTCGTTGAACTGGTACTTCTCGAAGGAACCTACGCCCGCTGACATTTACACCAGGGGATGGACGCCACCCATGTCGGGGGCGATGTCGGTAGCCGTGACGGTGAGGTGGTTCGTGTTCCCGGGACGCGTTCTGCGTGATCCGGGCGGCGAACAGCTTCGTCAGGCTGATCAGCTTGCCCCCGAGCTTGCTCAGAACTGCTCCGGCCGCCGCGAGACGCGCCGATGTGGAGTACTTGAGGTACGTCTCCGTCTGGGCGACGGTCCAGGTCCATGAGACCGGGAAGGACAGCTGTTCTCAACGTAGATGGGCGGGGACCTTGGTCGAGGGCACCGTAGCGGCGGCTTCGACGAAGGCACTGAGCACGGGGTGTGGGTGGACCCTGCGTGACGAAGCTTGTGGGACGTAGAGGGTCGCCAGGAAGAAGCGGTGATCGGGTAGCTCCAAGATGCGCGGTTCTCCCCCGGCGTCGAACCCCGAGAAGCACACCCCGGCTGCCTCGAGAGCCGGACGGTAGGCGTCATTGAGCCCGAAGTTGCAAAAGAACGGCTCGATCGACTCAGCGGTTCCGTAGATGGCGGCGGCGCGCGTGCCGGGTTCGATCCGCACGCTGTGTTGCTGACCGACGAGCGAACAGGCAAGCGGCACGCAGACGAGCTCGCTCGCGTCGGGGTTCACCTCGGCGTGATCTGCGCCGGCGATGCCGGCCAGGTTGCGGGCGATCTCGATGAGCACGTGCTGGAAGCCGCCGCAGGTCCCGAGCAACGCGAGGTCGTGCTCTCGGGCGTAGCGGATCGCCTCGAGCGCGCCATGCATGCTTGCATACGGCGTGCCGGGCGCCATCAGGCAGCCGCCGTAGGCCCCCAGCATGGTCGGATCCTCGGCCACGACGGTCGTGGGCACCCATTCGAAGGGCAACCCGAGATCCGAGAACGCCTCGTCGGTGAGCGTGTGGGCCAGGTAGCTCGGATTGCGATCCCCGACGATCGCGATGACGGCGTCTGCGGTTGGGGTCATGCCACTACTGTGACGGGCGATGATCGTCTTGTCTATCTGCAATATCTGGTCGTGTTCGTGAAGAAAGACTTCATTGTCGATCTCGGGCAGCTCAAGACCCTGCGAGCCTTGGCTGATCACGAGACGGTCACCGCGGCAGCACGGGTTCTCCACCTCAGCCCCTCGGCGGTGTCCCAGCAGATCGCCGCGCTGGCACGCTCGGTCGGAGTGCCACTCGTCGCCCGACACGGCCGGCGGGTCCGGCTCACTCCCCAAGCCGTGGTGCTGCTGGACCACGCCCGGGTAGTCGACGCCCAGCTCGAGCGGGCCCGAACCGACCTCGCGGCCTTCGACGACGGCGACGTGGGGAACGTGACCGTCGGCGCCTTCGCCACCGCCATCTCTGGTCTCGTCGCGCCGGCGCTCGGTCTGCTCTCGACGGATCGGCCCCGCCTGGCGGTGACCGTGATGGAGGTCGAGGCACCTGAGTGCTTCCAGCGCCTCGACGCCGGCAGCGCGGATGTCGTGGTCACGGTGGACTACCAATCCGGGCCGCGCCGCGGCGACCCCCGCTATGAGCGCATCGATCTCGCCCGCGACCCCTTGCTCGCTGTTCTCCCGTCCCGCCATCCACTCGCCGGGCGTCGGCACCTCGCGCTAACCGCCCTTGCCGACGAAACCTGGGTCATGGGTACCCCCGGGCACCCCTGCGTTGACATCACCGTGGCCGCCCTCACCGCCGCCTCCATCACCGCGCGCACTTGCCATCGCGTGAACGACTGGAACGCGCTGCTCGCCCTCGTGGCCGAAGGATCCGCAGTCGCCCTCGTGCCCGCCCTCGCGCTGCCATCAAGATGCGACCAGGTTGTCGCCCTACCCGTCACGCCGGTGCAGCCGGCGCGAAGCATCTACGCCGCAATGCGCAGTGGATCCGCCCACGCGCCACACATCGCAGCCGTTGCCGAGGCGTTGTCCCTGGTGGCCAGGACATGTCCGTCCCCGCGCGACGTACGTGGGGGGCTGATTCGAGCGTGAGCGCCTCGTAGAACACCCCACTCGACACCGCAGCAACAGCCGCGTCCGGGAGCTGACGGTAAAGGCTCCGAACGCCACGAGCCACCCGGCGTCGTAGTGGAACCGAAAGAGCTCGCGACGGCGACGCAGGCACCGCTCGACGGGCAGGAGACCGCCCAGAAGTTGCCCAGGAAGCGCCTCCTCACGGGCCTCGCTCGGGGAGGAGGCGCGTCGAGCGAGATGTGCCGCCGGAGTTTGCGACGGCCTAGATCACTCGCACGTTCTGGGCTTCGGGCCCCTTGCGGCCCTGGGCCACGTCGAACTCGACCTGCTGGCCTTCGTCGAGGCTCTTGTACCCATCTCCAGCCAGGTTGGAGTAGTGGACGAAGACGTCCTTCTCTCCGTTCGTCGGGGTGATGAAGCCGAAGCCCTTGTCGCTGTTGAAGAACTTCACCGTTCCAGTTGCCATGTTGTTGTTCCTTCTCTCTTTTCCGTTGTTACGTCAGTCGATATTGGCGAGCGCAGGTCAGCTCCGTTTGGTCGGACCCAACTTCTCGTAGGGGAGGCCGCAGGCGGAGGGCTCGCCGAGCGCTCCGTACGTTCGGCAGCACTGGTCGTCGCACCATCCGACAAGTCGCTCTCCTCCACGCACGTCGCGAGAGTGCTCGGCGCAGAGCCCGATGTCGGGCAGGATCACCGTGACCGAGTACGACGGATCACCGGGGTCAACGCCCCGAGCCAGCGTCCGGCGTGGTGGATCGATCGCCTCCGTCGCCGGTCCACCGCAGAGGGCGCAGGCGGATTCCGATGCGGCAGAGGTCACTGGCGGAGAGCCTCTCGGAGCTTGTCGATGCCTCTCAGCCGGCGCGTGAGCTTCTCGGGGTCTGCGGCATCTCTGGCACGGATCCGCATCTCGAGCCGGTCGAGGCGTTCCTCCTCACCCTCGACGAGCCTCTGTCGATCGTCGCCGGCACGCGCACCGAGAGCACGAAGGAAGCTTCGGTGGGCGTCGGTCGCTCGGTGAAGCTCCAGCCTGCGTGCAATGGCGGAGAAGGAGCTCCCACCCTCGCGCAACGCGAGCGCCTGGGCGTCCATATCGCCGCTCGCCGCTCGCTGCCGCCGCGGCGTCCTGTCTCGCTCGTTCGCCCCCGGACGCCTCTGCGCCGTTCTCGGGCGGATGTGCCTAGGCATGGCAGCTTCTGGCTTGGCCAGGAGATCCGTTCTGGTCGGCCGGCCGCCGGGTCACGACGAGAGCCGTCCGAGTTGTGCCTGGATCCGATCCCGGCGTTCTGCAAAGTCCTCCGCTGACACCTCGCCGTCCCCGAAGGAGCGCTGGAGCGCTGCCAAGTCGTCGATCAGCTCTGGCTCGCTTCGATCCGAGAGCCCGGCTGCGTCCTCGCCCTCGGCGCCGGCGGCCTGTCGAGCGGCTCTTCGCTCTGCTTTGGCCTGAGCCCGTTCCAGCTTCTGGCGCTCGCGCTGGCGCTTGCCGACGGAGCTGCTCACTGGGAGGTCCTCGGTGACGGCGCTCCGCTCGGTGCCCGACCACTCTCGGTTTGGGCGGTGCCGAAGCCGGCACGACGAAGACGGCGAGCCCCTGAGGGCTTTGCCCGGCAGTGAAGGATGAGAGGCTCCGTTCGGATCCGGCCAACTCGGGGATCTCTCGAACGGGCCACGCCGGCTAGTCCGGCGACAGTGTGACTCTACCAGCCGTGGGCGCCGCCCATGCGGCGGAGCCTTCGGGCTCGCCAGCCGGTGCCGGTCCAAACCCACCTCAACTGCTCTCGCTCGTCGACAGCGGCCGTCCCCGGTGCGCCCGTGCGTGTCGACCACCCCCATAAGGCGGAAGCGAGCTGGACCGACACCGTCGCGACCACCACCAGGCTCCATCGCGGACCCGGCGCGGGCGCGAAGTAACGTTCGGTCATTGCCGATCACGGCGGCTTCGCCAATCACCGATGGCTGCGAGACGCCGCCGTTGCTGGAACGCAGCCCCGGAGTCGAGCCCCACGGCTGCGCTCTTCGAGATGGCCGATGACGCGCTCACGATGCTCGATCGGGTTGGCGTTGTCGTACTTGAACTTGGCCTCCACCCGCAGCACTTCGAGCCGCACGCCGCGGATGCCCGCGAGCATCCCCCGTAAGGGGGTTCGTCGGCGGCCACGGTGACGTGGAGGCCCTCGGGTTGGAAGGCGGCGAGTTGGGCCGTGAGGATCTCCACCTCACCCTCTGCGTCGTCGAGCGCAGCCGAGTCGGCGGAAGTGGTCCACCAGGTCGTCGGCAGCGGCCCGAAGCTCCACGTCGGTCATCGGCTCCAGCGCGTCGAGGATGAACAGTGCCGTCGTGGTGTCCTCTCGAAGCTGGGTGCGCCGTGCTTGGCGCCAGTTCCAGCGCCTGCAGGGGAACGCGAGCGCGTCTCCCGCGCGGAGCGTCACCGACTGGCCTTCGACCTCGACCGAGATCGTGCCCTGGTGGACCTGCAGCAACTCCTTGGTCCCCGCAGAGTGGGCTTCGCTTCCATGCCGATCTCCAGGACCGAGCGTCCAGTCCCATAGTTCGACTACACCGGGCCGCTCCGTGCCAACGACCAGCACGCCACAACCTCCGGCCCCACTGATCCACAGGCGGGTGCCCTCCCCGCTGCGGGTCACCTTCATCGGCTTCGGGCGCGCCGCCTCGATCAGAGCCGGCAGTCCGACCCCGAGGGCGTCGCTGAGCCGGAGGAGGGTTCCGACGCGGCGACAGCGCCGGCGCCAGGCTTCGTGCCCTACGACACCGTGGTCAGGACCGAGACGAAGGCGACGTAGGCCCCGATGATGACCCAGCCGGCAGCCCGGCTGAGCCCTCGTCCGCGGTACGCGATCGCCAAGACGGCGGCCGTCAGCCCTACGTACCACGCCACCACGAGCGTCTCCTGGGCCGACGCGCGTCCGGTCCCCAGGAACACGGCGGGAAGCAACAATCCGGCCGCGACGTTGAGTGCATTGCTGTTGAACCCCGTGCTGAGCATCGCCGCCCCCCGCCCGCTCTTCGCCCAGAAGATCGCGGCGACCGCGTTCGGCACGCTCGTCACGGCCGCAAGGACCACCGCGCCGACGACGATCTCCGGCACGTGGAGTCGGACCCCCAATCTGACCGCACTGCGCTCCATGAGCACGCTCGCCCCGACGACGGCGACGAGCGCGACGACGGCGACGAGCGCGTCCTGCGCCCGCCCCCCGCGCGGCTGGACGGTCGCGCGCAGCTCGGCCTCCTCCTCGACGATCGCCCGGGAGAGCCACCTGCGCAGAGGCGAAGGATCCGGTCGGAGCCACCAACGGGACCGATCGAGCGTGGCGAGCGCCACGTAGGGCACGAGCACGACGAGGACGAGCCCAGATCCGACCAAGGGAGTGACGAGCCCTTCGACGGTGACTGCGCAGGTGAGCGCGACCCAGACGGCGATCGCTCCTTCGAGCACGATGACCCGCCGGTGCAGGGCGATGGCGCCGGCGGCGACGGTACCGAGTCCGAGCAGCGCCGCCAGGTTGAACACGTTGGATCCGATCACGACCCCCGCGCCTACCGCTTCATGATGCTGGGAGAGCGCGCTCACCGAAGACGTGATCTCGGGTGCGTCCGCCGCGAGCGCCGAGACCAGGCCCAGTAGCGCTTCGGACGCGCCAAGGCGGCTCCCCACCCGCTCGATTCTGGAGACGACGAACCAGCTCGCCCCAAGGCTGGCTGCCGCACTGGCGAAGAAGACAGCCGCCGCGCCGGCCGCGGTCACCGTCGCGCGCCCCCCGCGAGCCGGACCTGCGCGTGACGCCTCGAGCAAGACCTCGAGATCCATGACCCCGAGCAATACCTCGAGATCCATGACCCCGAGCGAGAGGCTCGGAACGTAGAGCGCACATCGACACCTCCCACCTGGCACGACAAGAATCGAAACAAGACGACTCCGTGCCGACCAGGCTTCCCGGCGCTCCACGACTACTGTACCCGCCGCGCTGGCGGCGGTGGCCTACGCAGTGCCAGGCCCGTCGATCGCGTCGATCAGGCTCACCTGGAGGGCGTAGACGACGCGGATCTCCGCCTCTTCCTTGGCTGGAAGTGACGCCCTGTCGGCCTCAGTGTGAAGCCCGAGCTCCGCGGCGCGGCGCGACAAGGTCATTCCCAGCACCTTCAGCCACGCCTCGGCCTCTTCGGGCTCGATCACGTCCTTCCGAGCGCTCGACGCCACCACGGAGAGGACCTCGTCCACCGCGAGCTGGCGCTCAAGGACGTAGGCCGGATCGTCGACGACGGCGCTCTCGTCGATGCGGCCGAACAGGCTCGCGAAACCAGGGGAGCTCGGCGACGCTCCAGCTTCCTCGAGACGTCCCGTAACGGCGATCATGAGCTCTCGGACCCCTGGAGGAAGGTCGAGCGCGATGCGACCGTTCTCCAACGGTCGGAATGGCCTGCGCGCCCGCGACCTGGTCACGCGGCTCGCGCGACCGTGGACTGCAGACCGTTCGCGCCGAGCTCGAGGCAGTAACGGACCGCACGGTCTCGTTCACCGGTCCACACGACGACCTTTCCCTCGTGGTGCGCCGCCAGCATGAGCAGTTCAGCCTTGTCCGACCCGTAGCCGAAGACCCTCTTCAACACGCGCACCACGACCTCCATCAACGTGACCGGGTCGTTCCACAGGTAGACGTCGTACGGTGCGGCGGTCGAGCGCTCGAGGTCGCCCTCCCGCCGCTCGGTCACGTCGGGAACCGTCTCGGTAGCCCCTGGCGACGTAGGGAGCGAGGTCGGCACCACCTGCACACTATGGCAGCCTCACCCTCTCCGACCGGGAGCACTTCGCTGGTCTCCGACCTCGATCTGTGGAATCGTCTCGGTGTGCGGTCCGCGCCGGCACTGGGTGCTGGGAACCGAGTGGCTCTGCGGGTGTTCCGGGGTCTCCCTGACCGCTACGACCGCCTCGCGGAGTGGCTGTCGTTCTGGCAGAACCGCCGCTGGCGGGCGACGTTGGTCGAAGCCGTCGCTGCCGGGGACCCGCGGCTCGTCGCCGATGTGGCGACCGGGACGGCCGGCGTCGCACTGGCATTGCACGCGCGCACCGGAGCGGCCGTCATCGGCTTCGATCTCGACGAAGGGATGGCTGGAAGGGGCCGGCTGAACGTGCAGGAGGCACGCGCAGCGCGCACCGGGCGCGCAGCCCCGAGCGCGACGTCGCGGCCTGGCACACAGACCACGGTCGCGCTGGCCGTCGCAAGAGGAGAGCAGCTGCCCCTCGCCGACGCGTCCGTCGACGCGCTGAGCTTCACGTACCTGCTCCGGTACGTGGACGACCCCGAAGCGACCCTCGCAGAGCTCGCCCGGGTGGTACGACCCGGCGGGGTCGTCGCGAACCTCGAGTTCTCGGTGCCTGAGTCAGGGCTCTGGCGAGCGCTCTGGTGGCTGTACACGCGGACGGTTCTGCCTCTCGCAGGCCTCGTCGCCGGCGGCAGACCCTGGTACCGCGTCGGGCGCTTTCTCGGCCCGAGCATCACGAACCATTACCGTCGCTACTCCCTCGACTGGACGGTGGGCGCGTGGGATCGCGCCGGGATCGGCGAGGTGACCGTGAGACGAATGAGCCTCGGGGGTGGGCTCGTGATGTGGGGTCGACGGAAGTGACCGAAGGACGCACCCGCCCTGCGTTCTACGCGGCGCGTCCAGGCCGGCTGCGCGACTGGTGGACCCTGCTCCATCCCCCGTACACGGCATGGCACCTCTCCTACGTCGTGGTGGGCGCCTGCCTCGCTCCCGCTGTCGCCGTGAGCCGGCTGCTCGCCACGCTGATCGCCTTCTTCTGCGCCGTCGGCGTGGCAGCCCACGCGTACGACGAGCTGCAGGGCCGTCCTCTTCGGACGGGCATCCCCGAACGCGTGCTCGTCGCTGCGTCCGTCGCCGGACTCTCGGGCGCGCTCGTCCTCGGAGTCTTCGGCGTCCTGAGGGTCGGCGTGGTCCTCGTCCCGTTTCTCGTCGTCGGACCTCTGCTCGTCGTCGCCTACAACGCAGACCTCTTCGACGGCATGTTCCACACGGATCTCGGCTTCGCGCTGTCCTGGGGCGCTTTTCCGGTGCTCACGGCGTATGTCGCGCAAGCCGGAGACCTCTCGTGGAGCGGCGTGGTCGCCGCAGCCGGGGCGACCGCGCTCTCGCTTGCGCAGCGCTCCCTCAGCACGCCGGCCCGGCAGCTCCGGCGACGGGCGGTGGGCGTGAGAGGCGCGGTCCTGCTCGGCGACGGCTCCCAGATGGACCTCGACCGCGAGCGCCTCCT
>JAJZMD010000191.1:35376-40859 GCA_021803085.1 Actinomycetes bacterium | reverse complement strand
CGGTACGACCTCCGACGTTGCAACACGGGTTCCGCTCCGCTCGCGGGCCTCGGTTCTGCTGCCGACCGAGGTTCGGGCGCGAGGCCGATCTGCGCCGGGTGGTGGTGGGACAGCGAGAGCTCGATGGTTGGGCCGGTCGCTCCCACAGCCCGGTTCGCAGCTGCCGGTCAACGCCGAGCAGGCCGCTCCGCCGGGTCATGGAGCGGTGCTGCTGCTGCTGCTGCTGCTGCTGCTGCTGCTGGTGGTGGTGGTGGTGGTGGTGGTGGTGCTCAGGGGCAGCTTCCGGCTCAGGGGTTGCAGCGCCGCACCCCCTGACTGCAGCTCGTGGTCCCACCCCGCTCCCACACCGCGAGGGCGGACCTCGAAGCCGCGACCCTGTGGACGGCGAACGCTCCGGCTGCCACCGAACGAGGTTGTTAATGTGCGAACGATCACGAGTAGGTATGCGGTTGATGGGTATCGTCCCTGGTAATCGAACACGCAGCGCAGTAATTCTGGTCGTTGTGATCATGTTGGGGCTGCTTCCCAGTGACATGACCACGAAGAGTGAATATGGTGGGCGAACACGGCACTCGACCACACAGGGGGCTTCGGTGACCACACTGCTCGACGACGTAGGAGGCGAGACCATCGTTGCTCGCCGCCCGGCGCCGAGCGGGACCTGCGTGGACGCTCTCCGGTCCGTCGGCGCTTCGTCCACCGGTGCCCTGCAGACGGCTCCCGTGTGTGTGCCCGGCGACAAGGCCGGTGGTTCGCTGCCGGACGGTTCGCTTCTGGTTGAACCGCTGCCGGGCGGTTCGCTGCCGGCTGGTGCGTTGCCGGTGAGCGCGGTGCTCGCGATCGAGCGAATGGCCGGGAGTGCTTCGCGGGGACGCGTCTCGCTGCGCCGGGCAGTGGCTCTTGCCGGCGCTGCGGCGTTGGGTCTGTCCGCTGCTGGCTTCACCCTGTCGGGGGCGTTCGCGTCGGCGACCACCGCTGCCGGCGCCGCGACGAGTGCGCGCCCGATCCCACCGGTTGGGAGGATGTCGCCGGTGATCGCGGCTCGATCCGGCAGTGGCACAGCGAGCGCAGCGCCCGCTGTTGTGGGAACGGCAGGATCGGTCAGTGTGGCGGCGGCAGGCGGAGGAACGTCCTCGACGGCGGGTCATGCCGGCCCGAGCGCGGGGAGCGGGCTGAGCGGTGCCGAGGCTCGGGGTTCGACGGTAGGTGTGGGAGGCGGGAGCGGTTCGCCCGGGGGGGTGGGGGCCGCAGCTGGCCCGGCCGGGAGGGCACCGGCCGGGCCAGACGTGCCCGCCGATAGCGCAAAAGGCTCGTCGGCCACGGCAGGGGAGGCCGGTTCGGCCGGGACCTCGGTACCGACCGGGTCGTCGCAGCCGCGTCCTGTGGGCACGTCGACAAACAGCCAACAGCCGCGTCCTGTGGGCACGTCGACGAACAGCCAGCAGTACACAGCGAGCCAGCAGTCCGCCGCTTCCGGGGGCGTTGTCCCAGGTGGCGGTGCCATCTCGGACGGGTCTGGGTCTGGGTCTGGGGCCATTGGGCCGAACGCCGGAGCGCCTGGCGGGGCGCCGGGGTCACCCGGAACGGCTGCCGGCCCGGCCGCGGTCGCACATGGAGGGGTGTCTGGCAGCGGGGGCAGTTCGGGGGGTGTCGAGAGCTCGGGGGGGTGAGGTGGGGACCGACGGTGTCGCGCTCGGCTCAGGCGGGGCCGGCACCGCAGGTCCCCACTGAGTTGCGCAGCGACGGCGTGGCATGGTCGGCGTCGTCGTCGCACCGATCGGTTGGTGCTGCGAGATCGTCGGCGCCACGGAGCTGCGCGGGAGCGAACTCGCTGGGACTCGCCGGCACCGTTGGCAGCCCGGGCGGCCTGCGCCCACGGTGGGGTCGTGGCATGACAGAGCTCGGGTCTCCCGGCTGGCCAACTCGCGGGCTGCCAACTCGCGGGCTGCCAACTCGCGGGCTGTGCGGTCGTTCGGTGGGCAGGTGACCAGGAGACCAGAAGGTCGGGGGCCAGGGAGCAGGGGCCGGGGATCGCATCGGGCCAGGGGCCAGGGAATGCGGGGGCTCAGGGATCGCCTGGTGGCCAGACGCAACGTGTCTTCTTGACACTACCTTAGGTTGCCCTTATAAAATAGTTCCGGTCAACCTCAACCGCGCTGGCATGCCACGCCCGGGGAGAGGGCCGCCGCCGCCGAGTTCGGCCGCGCCGGTGAGCGAGGAGGTCTGCGTGGTCGCCACCTTGGTCATCTTCCTCCGGGAAGGGATCGAAGCCAGCATGATCGTGGCGATCCTCCTCGCCTACCTCGACCGGATCGGCCAGCGGCGGTACTTCCGGGACGTGCTGCTCGGCGTTGGCAGTGCGCTCGCCTTGGCGGGCGTGGGCGGTGTCGTGATCTACGAGACGATCCGGACCTACAGCGGGACGAACGTCCAGACCATCTTCGAGACGGTCACCTATCTGGTTGCCGCGGCCATCCTCACCTACATGACCTTCTGGATGCGCCGGCACTCCCGGACGATCTCCAGCGAGCTGCGCGAGCGGACCGACGCCGCGCTGACGGGCGGGGCGCGCCGGGGGCTGTTCCTGCTGGCGTTCCAGGCCGTCGGGCGCGAGGGGCTCGAGACCGTGGTGTTCACCCTGGCGGTGGTGTTCTCGACCAGCGCTGCGAGCGCGCTGCTCGGCGGCGGCATCGGACTGGTGCTGGCGTTGGCCATGGCGTTCGTCATCTACCGGCTGGGCCGCAACGTCAACATCGGGCTCTTCTTCAAGGTGGTCGGGTCGCTCCTGATGGTCTTTGCTGCCGGCCTGCTGGTCGACGCGGTCGAGAACATGCAGCAGCTGGGTTGGCTGCCCTTCATGCTCCATCCGATGTGGAGCACGAGCTCGGTCCTGTCGGAGGGGAGCGCTCTGGGTGACGTCGTCCATACCTTCTTCGGTTACGTGGACCGGCCGACACCGCTCGAACTGCTGGTCTGGATCGGCTATGTGACGCTGGCGGTGACCGCGTTCGTCGCGCCATGGCACCGGCGCCGCCGTCACCGGGGCATGGTCGGGACACACGCCTGACTGCTGCCGGCCCGCGGTCCAACGCCGCGTGGCGTGGATCGCACCGCTCGGCGACCCCGGTCCCTCGGCCAGTTGGCGGACCGGTCCCGTGTCGTGGTGGGCAGACCAGGCCCCGGGCCGAGGTCACTTTCACCCGGTCGCCGATCCCGGGCAAACCCACGCGCCCACCCGGGTTGTTGGCGTCAGGTGCGGGCTTCGAAGAACCGCCGAGGCGTGTCGACGAGCATGCTGGTGATCTGCTCCTCGGTGACCCCGTGCTCGCGCAGGTATGGCAGCACGTCCTGTTCGATGTGCAGGTAGTGCCACTGGGCCATGAACGGCAGCACGTTCGGGTCGATCCAGTCGATGTAGCACGCGGCGTCGTGCGACAGCACCATCCGTTCGGAGAACCCCCGGCGGCACAGCTCGACGACGATGTCGCAGCGGGCCTCGAAGCTGGTGCCCAGGTTGATGCCGAACCGGTCCATGCCGAGCACAAAGCCTGCCTCGGCCAGCTCGGACAGGTGATCGGCGTCGGCGGTGTCCCCGCTGTGGCCGAGAACGACGCGCCCGGGGGCCACACCCTCCTCCTGGCACAGGATCCGCTGCACCTCCAGGCCCGTCCTGCTTCCGGGGTGGGTGTGGACGGTGATCGGCGTGCCGGTGGCGCGGTGTGCGGCGGCGACGGCACGCATGACCCGCTCCACCCCGGGGGTGAGGCCCTGGTGGTCGATGGCGCACTTGAGCATCCCTGCTCGGACCCCGGTGCCGGCGATGCCCGTTTCGATGTCGCCCACGAACATGTCCACCATCGGGTCAGGGACATCGGCCCCGAGAGCCTCGTTGAGCGCCGGTCCCCGGTAGTGGAAGAAGAACGGCACGCTGTCGTAGGTGTAGCAGCCGGTTGCCACCACGATGTTGAGCTGCGGTACCTGCTCGGCGATCCGCTGCACCCTGGGGATGTACCGGCCGAGGCCGATCACCGTGGGATCGACGATGGTGCGCGTGCCGCCGGCAGCGAGTGCGGAGAGCTTGGCCACGGCATCGGCCACCCGGTCGTCCTCGTCCCCCCACTCGTCGGGGTGGTTCTGCTGCACGTCGGGCGTGAGCACAAAGATGTGCTCGTGCATGTACGTGCGGCCGAGGTCGGCGGTGTCGACCGGGCCCCTGACGGTCTGGACGAACGGCACGATGGTCCCTCCTCGCGGTCACCATGGCCGGCCGGGCCGGCTCGTGACCGATCGCTGGTGCCACCACGCTCGCGCCGCGCGGCGGGCGAGGCAACGACCGCCTACGCGATCAGTCGGGCGAGGCAACGACCGCCTACGCGATCAGTCGGGCGGGGCAACGACCGCCTACGCGATCAGCCGGTCGAGCACTGGTGCCGGTACGGCCCACGAGCGGTGCGCAGCGTTGCCGACGTTTCACGTTGCCAGCGCGCCCTGGGCGAATGTTCCTTCGGTCAGCGGCGGGTCTGACGTCACCCACGCGTCGGGGCTCGATCCGATGGCGGCCGATCGCCTCCAGGGGTTACAGCCCGCCAGGCGCTCTCTCATCTCGTCGCCGCTCGTGCACGGGTACTGCACGCATGCTGAAACCAGGGTGGTCAGCACGCTGCTGACACACCGCCAGGGTGGTCAGCATGCTGCTGACACACTGGAACCGAGGGCGTTCTGCGTTGTTCGGTGACGTAGCGCACGGGAACCCTGGGCGCTTAGGATCCCGGGCGGGTCAGGCGGAGGTTCGTGCTGACCTTCCCGCGGAAGTCCAGCCCCCGTAGCTCAGAGGATAGAGCGTCGGTTTCCTAAACCGTGCGTCGGAGGTTCGAATCCTCCCGGGGGCGCCGACCCTGACGGTGGTCGAACCTTTCCGAGGTCGGAAGGGTTCGGCTCCGTCAGGCCACCTCCATCGAGCGGGACCCGGAAGTACGGGCGCACCGACGTACGGCTTTCGACTTCGATTCGGGCGACCAGTGCTTGGAGGAGTCCCTTCTGGGCTTCGGGGTCACCGTGTTCGATGGTGTCGATGACGTGGTGACGTAGCTCGTCGAGGTGGGCTTGGGTGACGGTGGGCTCCTGCTCGGCTTCGAGCAGCGAGGCCAGCTCGCTCTGGCGGGCTCGGAGGGTGGCGATCTTTCCTCCGAGGGTCTGGACGCGTTGCCCGCAGGTGGTCTCGGAGAGGGTGCCGGCTTCGAAGGCGAGGAAGTAGCGCTCGATGGCTTCTTCGGCCTTGGCGAGCTCGGCCTCGACGACGCCCAGCTCGTCTTGGTCGTGGCGGCGTTTTGCCCCGGAACGAGCGAGGCCGGCGGCGAGCGCGGCGTCGAGGAGGTCGTGGCGGGAGATGGTGCGCAGCAACGAGCCGCGGACTTCGCTTTCGAGCTGGTCGGCGGGGAGCCGCTCGGATGGACAGGTGGTGGTGCCGTAGCGGTGCCGAGAGA
>JAJZMD010000191.1:14468-35366 GCA_021803085.1 Actinomycetes bacterium | reverse complement strand
TGTAGCGCTTGCCGCAGTGGGTGCAGGTGATGAGCCCGGCGAGCAGGTAGTCGCTTGAGTTTGACGCTCGATGTGCGTACTCCTCGCCTCGCAGCCGGAGGATCTGGCCGGCGAGGTCGAAGGTCTCAGGGTCGATGAGCGGCGGGTGCGGCGCGGGGTGGTAGGTGTCGCGAAAGTGGACCTCGCCGAGGTAGACCCGGTTGCGCAGCACGGTGAGGACGGCCATGTGGTTCCACGGCTTGCCGGCCTTGGTGCGATGGCCACCTTTGTTGAGCCAGGTGGCGATGGTCTTGGCGCCGTGTCGCTTGCGGCCGTAGCGGTCGAAGATGACGGCCACGAGAGGCGCTTCGTCGGGGTTGACGGTGAGGTGTCCGGTGGCCGGGTCGACGAGGTAGCCGTAGGGGCGCGCGCCGCCGCACCATTCGCCGCGGGCGGCTTTGCGTTCCATGCCGGCGATCACCCGGTCGATGATGGTGGCCCGTTCGAACTCGGCGAACACGCCGAGCATCTGGACCATCATTCGCCCGGCGGGGGTGGCGGTGTCGAACGGCTCGGTGGCCGAACGGAACGCCACTCCGGCGGCGTCGAGCTGCTCGAGCAGGGTGGCCAGGCCGCGTACTGACCGGGCGAAGCGGTCGACCCGGTAGACGAGGAGGAGGTCGAAGCGATGGGCGCGGGCCTCGGCGAGGGCTCGTTCGAGGTCGGGGCGTTCGGTGGTAGCGCCCGAGGCTTGGTCGCTGAAGGTGCGGACCAGCTCCCAGTCTTCTTGGCTGTCGACGTAGGAGCGCAGTCGGGTGGCTTGGGCTTCGAGGGAGTACGGCTGGTGGGCCTCGTCGGTCGAGATCCTGGTGTAGGTGGCGATCTTCACGGGTGGACCTCCTTGTGCGGCTTGGAATCGGGGTCTCGGAGGAGACCTCGATCACCGCCGACTGTCAAGGCCAGGCGACGTGCCCACCGAACGAGCTCACGGCGGCCCTCGGCGCCGCGGCCCGTCACTCGGGCCTTCGCTGTCGCCCGACGTCAACGACGCGGTGGTAAAGAGCGGCGCCAAGAGGTCGGCGAGGGCGATGAGGGCCCGCTGTTCGTGCTCGGCGTCGAGGGGCACCTCGACGGGTGGCAGCACCACGAGCTCGTCTTGTCGGTAGGCGCGCCGCCCTGGCCGGACGCTGCGCCGTCCGGCTGCCACTACCGGCGCCTCCAGACCAACAAGTCCTCATGCGCCGTGACCAGCCGGGGCACCCCTCGGGCTCGGGCCTTGCGGACCGCTTCGAGCGCGAAGAACGACGATCGGGGGATGAGCTGGTCGCCTCGGAGCCCGGCGAGGAGGGCGACGTTGCGCTCGTAGAGGAGGAGTCCGGCCTCCTCGCCCACCCGGACGAGGGCACCCGGCAGGTCGACGAGTTGGCCGTCGTGCCACCACGGCCGCACCGTCATGGCGACCACCCCGCCGGGTCGAAGCAGCTGGAGTGCGCCGCGCAGGATGGTGCGCATGGCGTCGAGGAGGCCGGCGAGCCCGACGTGGGCGAGGTTGGCCGGGTCGTTCGAGTACCGGTCGTGGGACTTGTCCACCCCGGCTCCCGGCCGGGCATGGACTCGCCCGTGGAGCGATGGGCCATACGGCGGTGAGGTGAGCACCAGGGCGACGAGCCCGCGCACCGCCGGATCGACCACTCCGGGGAGATGACGGGCATCGCCGCAGACGACCTCGCCGTGTCCGGTGGCACCTTGGGACCGGGCGTGCACCACGTTGGCCCAGGCCAGGTCGGCCCACGACTGCTCGTACTCGACGCCGATGGCGTCTCGACCGAGATGCATCGCCTCGACGAGCGTCGAGCCGATACCGGCCATCGGGTCGACCACCAGGTCCCCGGGCTGGGTGTAGGTGGCGATGGCTCTGGCCGCGATGGCCGGGAGCATCTTGGCCGGGTGCGTGCCGGACAGATCGAGGTAGCGCCCCGCCCGTTGGGAGCGTGCGGTGCGTTGGGCGGTGGGCCAGACGGACAGGGGCAGGTCAGCGGGCATCGGATACCTCCGGGGTGTGGGTGGTCAGCTGCGGCGTGCCCTTGGCCAGGACCTCGACGTCTTCATGGACGACATGGTGGGCGGGCTCGCCGCGGGCGCGGGCCTTGCGGGTCTGGGTGAGCTGCCAGAACGACGCCCGGCCGACGAGGTCGCCGTCACGAACCGCCGCGTGGAGGGCGATGACGTGGGCGAGGTAGGTGAACCCGACACGTTGGGCGAGGGCGACCGTGAGGCCGGCAAGGTCGAGGGTGCGACCTTTCCGGCGGGTGTTCTTGGTGACGGTGACAAGCAGACCGCCGGGGCACAGGGCGTCATAACAGGCGGCGTAGATCTCGGCCATGGCCGCCTCGTAGGTGTCGCCGCGGAGATGACCGAGGTTGCCCCGATCGACCGAGTAGTTCCGTGTCCTACTCGGGCAGAGGCCACCGCCTCGGTCCCAGTTGGCCTTGTCGACGTTCCCGACGTCGCAGGCGTACGGCGGGGAGGTACAGATGAGGTCCACCCGGCCGGCGTCGGCGCCGAGCAGATCGACGAGGCCGGCGGCGTTGCCGTGATGGACCTCGACGAGCCGGTCGGCGTCGGTGCCGAGGACGAAGGCCGCGTTGCTCTCGGCGAGGTCGACCCAGCGCGGCTCGAGCTCGACGCCGATGGCGCGGCGACCAAGCAGGGCGGCCTCGACGAGCGTGGTTCCCGCACCGGCCATCGGGTCGACGACCAGGGCGCCAGGGGCCGAGTACTCGGCGACGATCCGCCGGGCCAGCTCGGGGAGCATCTTGCCGGGATGGTCGCGGCAATCCGGGTGGTAGCGCCCGGCCCGTTGGTACTGAGCGGTCCTCTGGGCGACCGGCCAGATCGCCAGCGGGACCGAGGCACCGTGCCGGATGCGGGTGGTTTGTGGGGTGGTTGGAGTTGTGGCCATGGGCGGCCCACGGCCGGAGGCGTACCACCCCCTAAATAAGGGTGGATGGCCCGTTTTTCGACAAAAGTCGGTCGAGACCGTCTCGGGACGGGGACGGCCTTGAGATCGAGGCCGAGGTGGAGGTAGCTCCTCGGGGAGACCCAAAACCGAAAAGGAGGACCCCATGCCCCCCACCACGACGGACACGACCGAGGTGGTCACCGCGGCGTTGCGCCAACACCCCGAGGCGACCGTGATCGAGCTGGCCGAGATCGCCGGTGTCGGCCGCTCGACGGCGGCCAAGTGCCTGGCCGCGTTGGAAGCGGCCGGCACGGCCCGACGAGTTCCCGGCGGCCGAGACGGTGGCCGGCGAGTAGCGGACCGGTGGGTGCCGGCGAAGCCTCATCGGCCAGCGGACCAACTGAGTGTCAGCAGCAGTGACAGCGACCGGCCAGTGGAGACCGGCACCATCGCGGGCGACGCGATCGAGGACGGCACGATCGTAGGCAAAGGGGTGCGAGCATCCCGCCTGGCCAAGGGGGAGCTGGCCGCCCTCGTGGTCGACTACCTGAGCGCCCACCCCGAGGAGCTGGGGCCGACCGCGGTGGGCAAGGCCCTCGCCCGCTCCCCGGGCGCGGTGGCCAATGCTCTCCAGCGACTTCAGGTCGACGGCCGGGTCCGCCTCGTGGGCGAGGCGCCGCGTAGGTACCGGCTCGCCGACGACTGAGAGACCGGACCCGACATCTCGCTCGGTCCGCCACCGCCGCGCCGACCGCACGCCCCAACTGCCGACTCCACTGCTCTCCACGGGGCTACTCCACGGCTACTGCACCTCTGTAGTAGCCGTGGAGCTGGGACCTCGACCGCCGGTCAGCGCTGGCCGCGCGCTGACGTCCGAGAAAATCTTTGGCCGGTTGCGCGCTCGCCGCCGCGGCGGCACAGACCGTGGCGCGACGAGGTGTGTAGTAGCGCCGACGTGGGGTGATGCCCGCTGGCCCATCCAACGATCCGAGCGCTGCTCCACGTCTGTAGTAGCCGCGATGTCGCCGGCCAAGGCCCGATCTGTAGCAATCGTGGAGTAGCCCGCCGGGCTTGATGACAGCTCTACCCGCCTACCGGAAGGAGCTGCCCATGACCGGCGATCTGACTCACCCCGGCCCGTTCGACACCTTGGAGGAGGTCTTCGGGGTTCTCTGTGCCGGACCCTCCCCACTCGCCCTCGAGGCCGGGGTGGTGCCCACGCTCCCGCACCGAGACCTCCCCCTCGACGAGGTGCGGGCGATCTTGTTGCACCCCTCCACTTCGCACCGCACCCGCGACGCCGCCCTCGGGGTCCTCCTCGGCCGGGCCCGCGCCGAGGGCGGCCGGTGGACGGTGGGGTTGGCCGGAGTGTTGCTGTTCGGGTTGCGCCGGGCCACCTCGCTGTTCTGTGAGATGTGCCCGGACAAGGTCGACGACATCGAGGCCGAAGCCTTGGCCGGGCTCATCGCCGGGATCGAGCGGACCGACCCCCACATGCGTCGCCTGGCCGCCCGGCTCGTCTGGTTGGCCCGAAACCAGGCCAAGCGGCTGGTCGCCCGCGAGCTGGCCGAAGTGGCCCGCCGCGACCACGAGCCGATGGGCGATCCGCCGGCCCGCCCCTACGGCCACCCTGATCTGGTGTTGGTCCAGGCGGTGCGAGAAGGCGTGCTGTGTGCCGACGACGCGGCGCTGATCGGCGACACCCGGCTCGGCCTGATGACCGTTCCGGAGGCCGCCAGAGCGCTCGGCATCGAGCTGAAGACCGCCTACAAGCGGCGTGATCGGTGTGAGGCCGCCTTGGTGGGCTGGCTCACGGGACCCGATTACGAGGCGGGGTTTGTCGAAAATCGGGGGGTTTCCCCTTATTTGGACGGTGGGGGTCGCCCCCGACAGGGCCGAGCACACGACCGGCCGTCGGCGGCGTACCAACCGCCATCAACCACGAGGAGGTGACCCGTGCCCTATCCGGTCCGCTCGGCCCGTCGGGGTCGACCCCGACGCCATCACCGGCGCAGCACCCAGCTGCCCAACGCCCAGCTGCCCAAGACAAAGGAGGCTCCCACGACCCATCCCACCCAAGCACCCCGTCTTGACCCTGCATCACCGCCCGCCCGCTCACCAGCGGCTCACCCACCATCCGCTCACCTACTGCGCCGCCTGGGTTACTTCCTGCCCGCCGTCATGGTGATGGTCGCCGGCCTCACCGTGCTCTTTGCTCCGCCGGCGTCGGCCGAGGTGATCGGGGCGGCCACGAGCCTGTCCGGGCTCATCAGCAACCTCACCGGCTGGCTGGTCGGCCTGCTGGCCGGGTTGGCCACCCTGTTCCTCACCATCGGCGGGGTGCGCTACCTCGCGGCCGGCGGCGACCCGGGCCAGGTCGAAAAGGCGAAGACCGCCCTCAAGTCGGCGGCCGTCGGCTACGCACTGGCCGCCTTGGCCCCGCTGCTGGTGTCGATCCTCGCCTCGCTGGTCGCATGACCCGCCGACCGAGGACACCGCGCGCTCGGCGTTGGCTGCTTGGGGTCATAGCGGTCCCGGTGCTGTTCGGCGCGCTCGGACTGCTCGCCCACCCGGCAGAGGCCAGCTCGACCACGACGAGTGCCGCCGCCGCCACCACCACGAGCACGACGACGCTGAGTGGTTCAATACCACAGCCCCAGCCGATCCAGGTCGGCCCGAGCGGGACCACGACACCGACCACGCCGGCATCGGGCAGCGGCGGGCAGGTGAGCGGGGGCAGCCAGCCCTCGCCGGGGCTGTTCGACATCACCGGCCACATCGAAGCGGCCATCGACTCCTGGTTCCGCGACGTCGTCACCAGCGCGCTCGACCCGGTACTGACCGTCATGGGCCACACCCTGCTCGCAACGCCGAACGTCACCGCCCAGAGCCGGGTCGGCCAGCTGTGGCGCATGACGGCGGGCATGGCCGACGCCTTCTTGGTGCTCTTCGTCCTCGTCGGCGGAGCCATCGTCATGAGCCACGAGACCCTCCAGACCCGCACCGCCATCAAGGACGTCCTGCCCCGGATCGTCGTCGCAGCCATCGCGGTGAACGCCAGCCTCGGGGTGGCAGGCCTGGCCATCTCGACCGCCGACTCGATCTCTCAGTCCCTCCTCGGCCAAGGCGTCGACCCCACCCAAGCCGCCGTCGTGCTCCGCCAGCTCGTGCTGGGCTCCCTCGCCTCGGGCGGCATCTTCTTGGTCCTCATCGGGGCGGTGGTGGCGGTGCTGGCGGTGGTGCTCCTCGCCACCTACGTCATCCGCCTCGCCCTCGTCATCCTCCTCGTCGTCGCCGCGCCACTCGCCTTGGTCTGCCACGCCCTACCCCAGACCGAGGGGCTGGCCCGCCTGTGGTGGCGGGCGTTCGCCGGCACCCTCTTGGTCCAGGTCGCCCAGTCCCTCGTGCTCATCACCGCGCTGCGGATCTTTCTCGCCTCGGGCGGTCCGGCCAACCTCGGGATCGCCTCGACCGGCGGGCTGGTCGACCTGTTGGTGTCGGCCTGTTTGTGCTGGGTGCTGGTCAAGATCCCCACCTGGGTCGGCCGCATGGTGTTCTCGGGCTCGCGCCGCAGCCACGGTGGCACCGGGCGCCTCGTGCGCGACGTCATCGTCTACAAGGGCATCAAAGCCCTTGCCGCCGGGGTCGGGCTGTGACCACGGTCGAGCGGGGAGGCGACCGTGATCGATCCCGGGTGCGTATCCCCGCCGACGTCGAGCGCCCCGACCGGCTGCTGGCCAACCTGACTGCCCGCCAACTGGCCATCTTGGGCGTGGCCGGCGTGGTGCTGTGGGCAACGTATACCGCCACCCGCCACGTGGTGCCAGCGGCGGTCTTTCTCGCCCTCGCGTGCCCGATCGGCACCGCCTCCACCCTGTTGGCTGTCGGCCGGGTCGAGGGCCAGCCGGCCGACCGGTTAATCGTTGCCGCCTGGCGCCAGCTGCGTTCGCCCCGGCGACTGGTGCCCGCACCCGAGGGTGTGCCGGCACCCCCGGCGTGGGTGGCCGCAGGTTCGGGTCCGCTGCCTGCTCCCCTCCGTCTCCCGCTCGGGGGAATCGACGGTGACGGGACCATCGACCTCGGTCCCGACGGCCGGGCGGTGCTCTGTTCGGCCAGCTCGGTCACCTTCTCGCTGCGCACGCCGGTCGAACAGGAGGCCCTCGTCGCCGGCTTCGCCCGATGGTTGAACTCGCTCGCCGAGCCGGCCCAGCTGGTGGTGCGAGCCGAGCCGGTCGAGCTCACCGCCATGATCGACGGCATCCTCGACGCCGCCCCGAGCCTGCCCCACCCGGGCCTGGAGGCGGCCGCCCGTGACCATGCTCGTTTCCTGACCGAGCTCGCCGCCTCGCGGACCCTGTTGCGCCGGGAGGTACTGGTGGTGCTGCGCCAACCGGCCGGGGACCGTGCCGCCAACGATCGTGCCGCCAACGACCGTGCCGGCGGCGACCCGGGCGCAGAGCACCTGCGGCGACGGGCAGCCGAAGCCACCGGCGCGCTCGCCGCAGCCGGTGTGGCCCTCACCGTCTTGGATGGCCCGGCTGCCACGGCGTGCATCTCCCGAGCGCTCGACCCGTCCAGCCCGCCCCGCCCTGCCGGGATTGCCGCGGCCGACGAGGTGATCACCGGAGGTGTGCCATGAGCCTGCGCCGACGTCAACGGCCACACCGTCATCTGGCCCGCCGTCATCGGTGGGGCCGCGTGCTTCCCGGCGCGGCCGAGAGACCGCCAGCACCCTTCGGTCCCGACGCCGTCGAGGTGCACGCCCGTGCGCTGCGACTGGGCGACGAGTGGTGCCGGACCGTTTCGGTCACCGGCTACCCCCGCGAGGTCGGCCTCGGCTGGCTCGAACCCTTGGCCACCCACCCCGGCCGCCTCGGCGTCGCCCTCCACATCGAACCGGTGCCGCCGGCGGTCGCGGCCGATCGGCTCCGCCGTCAGCTGGCTCGCTTGGAGTCCGGGCGCCGCACCGACGCGGCCAAGGGACGACTGGCGGACCCCGAGGTCGAGGTGGCGGCCGAAGACGCCCGGGACCTCGCCGCCGGTCTCGCCCGCGGCGAACAGAAGCTCTTCCGGGTCGCCCTCACCGTCACCGTCCACGCGTCGAGCGAGCAGGCACTCGATACCGAGTGCAAAGCGGTGCGCGCCCTGTGCTCGTCGCTCCTCCTCGACACCCAGCCGGCCACCTGGCGCTCCTTGCAGGGCTGGGCCACGACCCTCCCCCTCGGTGTCGACGCGCTCATGGTCCGCCGCAGCTTCGACACCGCGGCCTTGTCGGCCGCTTACCCCTTCGCCTCCGGCGAGCTGTCGTCCACCACCGGCGTCCTCTACGGCACCGCGGCCAAAGGGGCAGGCCTCGTGTGCTGGGACCGCTTCGCCTGTGACAACTACAACTCGGTCATCCTGGCCCGTAGCGGTGCCGGCAAGTCCTACCTGGCCAAGCTCGAGGCGCTGCGGTCCCTCTACCGGGGGATCGAGGTGGCGGTCGTCGACCCCGAGGACGAGTACGCCCGCCTGGCCAAAGGGGTCGGGGGCGCCTACGTCCATCTGGGCGCCCCCGGGGTGCGGGTCAACCCCTTTGACCTCACCCCCGGGCCCGAGCCGCTCGTCCGCCAGGCCCTGTTCGTCCACACCCTGATCGCCGTGCTCCTGGGCGAGCCGGTCGGCCCTGCCGCCAAGCCGGCGCTGGACCGGGCCATTCTCGCTGCCTACGAGCAGGTCGGGATCACCAATGACCCCCGCACCCACGCCCGACCGGCTCCCCTCCTCGCCGATCTCACCGCCGCGCTGGATGCCGCACCCGAAGACCAGGCCCAAATGTTGGCCGCCCGCCTGGCCCCGTTCGTCACCGGTACCCATCGGGGGCTCTTCGACGGGCCGACCACCCAACGTCCCGACGGGCACCTGGTGGTGTTCTCTCTCCGGGACCTGCCCGACGAGCTCAAAGCGGCGGGCACGTTGCTCACCCTCAACAACATCTGGCGCCGCGTCGCCAACCCCGCGGCGCGACGCCGCCGGCTGGTGATCGTCGACGAGGCGTGGCTGTTGATGCGTGACCCCGAAGGCGCGCGGTTCCTCTTCCGGATGGCCAAGTCGGCCCGCAAGCACTGGTGCGGGCTCACCGTGGTCACCCAAGACGCCGCCGACCTGTTGGGCAGCCCCCTCGGCCAAGCCGTCGTGGCCAACGCCGCCACCCAGATCCTGCTCCGCCAAGCCCCCCAGGCCATCGACGCCCTGGCCGAGGCGTTCCGGCTCTCCGAAGGCGAGCGGGCCTACCTCCTCGGCGCGCAACGCGGCGAAGGGCTGCTTTCCTGCGGCCCTGACCGCGTGGCGTTCGCCGCGCTCTCCAGCTCGAGCGAGCACGACTGGTGCACCTCGGACCCGGCCGAGCTGGCCGGGAGTGAACCCGACCTGTGAACCGACCTATGGATCGACCTGTGGATTTCTCCAGCACCGACGCCACAGGACCGCCTCGTCCACCGCCAACGACGAGTCCACCCCCGGCGAGAGGAGCCTGATGCCACCACTTGCTACCCCAGCGCCAACGACCACGCCGGGTGTTCCCACCCCGAAGGGTCCCCTTGCCCACTACCTCCTCCACCCCGGGGCCGAGACCGCCCGGCTGCTCCACCACATCGCCCATGTGCTGGCAATGGCCGGCGCCCACGTCGGACCACCAGTCTTCGGCGCTGTCCTCACCGTCGCTGTGGCCCTCGCGGTGCTGCGCCGCCGCCAAGCCGCCCGCATGGCGGAGGGGGCACGCCTGGTGCGCATCCTCGCCCCACCCGAGGTCGATCCCGAGGGGGCGGCCACGCTGTGGTCGAACCTGGTGGCCCTGTTGCGTCCGGCCTGGCGGAGACTCCTCGGCGGCCAACCCCACCTCGGGTTCGAGGTCACCTCGGGACCCCACGGTCTTCGCATCGGGCTTTGGGTGCCCGGCTCGGTCCCGGAGGGACTGGTGGAGCGGGCAATCGAGGCGGCCTGGCCGGGGGCACGCACCGAGACGACCGAGGCCACCGCGCCGCTGTCGGGTCCCGGGGTCGCCACCGGCGGCGAGCTGCGCCTGGCCATGCCCGAGCACTACCCGCTCAAGACCGATCATCGGGTCGACCCGCTCCGCCCGCTGCTTGGCGCCCTCTCGGGGGCCGGCGACCACGACCGGGCCTGTGTGCAGATCCTCGCCCGACCGGTCACCGGGCGGCGCCTGGCTGCCGTGCACCGAGCCGCCGTCCATCGCCGCAATGGCCGACCCACCGGCCGGACCGGTCGGCTCCTCGACCTGTTCAGCCCCGGACCGGGCTCCGCCGCCCGAACCACCGCGGTCGACCCCGCCCGCAGCGGGGACGTGTCGGCCATCTTGGACAAGGCTGCCCAGCCCTGCTGGGCCATCTGTGTCCGCTACGCGGTGTCCTGCGACGACACCAGCACCAACCCGCGGGCGGCGCTGCGAGGACGGGCGCACGCCGTCGCCTCGGCGTTCGCCATCTTCGCCGGCCGGAACCGCTTCGACCGACACCGCCTCTCTCACCCCGCCCGGGTGCTGGCCGCTCGGCGAATGGGCCGAGGGAACCTGGTGTCGGTCGCCGAGCTCGCCGCCCTCGCCCACCTGCCGACCGACGCGAGCGTGCCGGGGTTGGCTCGGGCGGGGGCCAAGGCGGTCGCCCCGCCACCCGAGGTCACGCTCCTGGTCGACCCCGATCACACCACGCTGCCCAGCTACGTGGTGCCGAGCAGTTACAAGGTGCTGGGTGACGCCGAAGCCGGTGGACGCCGAGAGATCGCCCTGGCCGTCGCCGACGCCCGCCACCACCTCCACGTCATGGGGGCGACCGGATCGGGGAAGTCCACGCTGCTCATCAACCTGGCGCTCGCCGACATCGAAGCGGGCCGAGGGGTGGTGGTCATCGACCCCAAAGGCGACCTGGTCACCGACATCTGCGGGCGGCTCCCCAAAGGTGCCGAGGCCCGCACCGTGCTCATCGACCCCGAAGAGCACCGGGCGCCGCCGGTGTTGAACGTGCTGGCCGGTCCGGACCCCGACCTGGTCGTCGACAACCTGGTCGGGATCTTCCGCTCCATCTTCGCGGCCTTCTGGGGCCCGCGCACCGACGACGTGCTGCGCGCCGCCTGTCTCACCCTGCTGCGGACCGCCACCGAGGGATCCCCGGTGAGTTTGGCCGACGTCCCTCGCCTGCTGGCCGACGACGCCTTCCGTGCCCCGCTTGTCGCCCAGGTGAGCGACGATGCGGTCGGGCTCGGTGGGTTCTGGAAGTGGTACGACGCCATGAGCGAGGCCAGCCGCGCCCAGGTCATCGGCCCGGTCATGAACAAGCTCCGGGCGTTCTTGCTGCGCGACTTCGTCCGCTCCGTCGTCGGGCGTGCGGACTCGAGCTTCGACATGGTCGACATCCTCGACGGGGGCATCTGCCTCGTCCGGGTCCCCAAAGGCATCCTCGGCGAGGAGACCGCCCGGCTCTTGGGCTCCTTCGTGGTGGCCAAGGTGTGGCAGGCCGCCACGCATCGGGCCCGGTTGGGCCAGGCCGCCCGGGTCGATGCGTCCCTCATCGTCGACGAGTGCCAGAACTTCTTGAACCTGCCCCGCAGCTTCGACGAGATGCTGGCCGAAGCCCGCGGCTACGGCCTGTCGATGGTCCTCGCCCACCAGCACCTCGCCCAGCTCGGAAAAGACCTGCGCGACGCGGTGTCGGCTAACGCCAGGACCAAGGTGTGGTTCTCGATGAGCCCCGAGGACGCCCACGCGCTCGGTCGGCACGTCGCCCCCGAGCTGTCCGAGCACGACCTCTCCCACCTCGGCGCCTTCCAGGCCGCCGGCCGCCTGGTCGTCGGTGGCGAGGAGACCCCCGCCTTCACGCTGCGCACCCGGCCCGCCCCGGCCGGCTCGGCGGCTCGGCTCGACGCCGTGCGGGCCGCTGCCCGGGCCACCTACGGCAAGCCGCTCGAGAAGGCCGGCACCGCCCTCACCGTGCGCACCGCCCCCGAGGCGATGCATCCGAGCACTGGTGACGACCGGTGACCGGCCGCTCGGTCCACGAGCGGAGCAACCCGGCCGGGCGCACCGCGCGCCGCCGCGGTCTCCATGAGGTGGAAGGCGGCGGGCGAGGCGACGTCCGTGGGGTCGTCTGTGGGTTCGCGCTCTCATACGACCCCCTCTCACGCCTCGAAGGCGCCGGTCAGGGCCGGATCGAGGGGTCGTCGCTCCGGGCGGACTTGGTAGGGAATGGGGGTGATCGATCGTGGTGAATGCGGCCAATGGCCGCAACGGCGGGCGCTCGGCTCGCGGTGGTCGGGAGGCGCGGCTGCTCGATCTGGCTGGTCGGATCACCGAACGGGACCGGACGATCTGCCGGGTGCTCTACGACCACCGGGTCCTCACCACGTCCCAGGTGGCCGACCTCGGCTTCGCCTCGGTCCGCAAAGCCCAAGAGCGCCTCTCGGTACTCTTCCACTTGGAGGTGGTCGACCGCTTCCGACCCCGGTCGTGGTCAGGCAGTGGCCCCTTCCACTTCATCCTCGGTCCGGCCGGTGCCGCGGTCGTCGCCGCCGAACGCCAGGTCGCTCCCTCCGCCCTCGGTTGGCATCGCGACATCGGCGCCGCACTCGCCACCAGCGGACAGCTCGCCCACCTCGTCGGGACCAACGGCTTCTTCACCGCCCTCGTGCGGGCCGCCCGCCAACGCGGTGACGCCGAAGTGGCCGAGTGGTGGTCCGAGCGGCGCTGCGCCGCGGCCTGGGGCGACGCCGTGCGCCCCGACGCCTACGGCGTCTGGGTCGAGGACGGCACCCGGCTGCCCTTCCTTCTGGAGTACGACACCGGCTCCGAACGGGTGGCTCGCCTCGCCGCCAAGCTCGACGGCTACGCCCAGCTGGCCCGGGCCGTCGGTCACCCCACCTGGGTGCTGTTCTGCCTGCCCTCGGCCGGCCGAGAGACCTCGGCCCGTCGTGTCCTCGCCCACCCCGCAGTCCCGGTCGCCACTGCCGTCGTCGCCTCCGGACAGGCCGCCGACGACGCTCGATGGCTGGCGATCGGCGACCCCGGTCCCCGACGCCGCCTGGTCGATCTCGGACACCCCAGCCGGGTCCTCGGCCCGCCAGCCGGCCGGCGCCCACCGGCGTCGTGAGCATCGGGGGAGGGGCGGCCGACAGCTCGGGCCTCGCTGGCAAACTCGCGGCCGTCGGTGCCGGCCTGGTCACCCTCGTCGTGCTCATGGCCGGCGCGGCCGGGGCGGGGATCGCCTCGCTGCTCGGTGGCGGAGCCAGCGCCCCGAGCCCGACCGCCACCAGCGCCATCCCGCCGGTCATGCTCGCCCTCTACCAACAGGCCGCCACCACGTGTCCAGGGCTGCCCTGGACGGTGCTCGCCGCCATCGGGACCGTCGAGTCCGACAACGGCCTATCCACCCTCCCCGGTGTCCACTCGGGTATCAATTTCGCCGGGGTCGCCGAAGGGCCCTTCCAGTTCGAGCCGGCCACGTTCGCTCAATACGACGAGCCGGTGCCGCCCGGCGGGGTGTCCCCGCCCGACATCTACGACCCGACCGACGCCGCGTACGCGGCCGCCCGGCTGCTCTGCGCCAACGGGGCGGAGGGCGGCGCCGACCTCCCGGCTGCCGTGTTCGCCTTCAACCACTCCGACTCCTACGTCGCCCAGGTCCTCTCCCTCGCCCAGTCCTACGGGCAGGCCCAAGCACAGACCGTGGCCGCCGGCACGGCCGGCGGGATCGCCGTCGACTGGGCGCTCGCCCAGGTCGGCACCCCCTACATCTGGGGCGGGGAAACTCCCGGGGTCGGCTTCGACTGCTCCGGCCTGGTGCAGGCCGCCTACAAGGTCGCCGGCATCACCCTGCCCCGGGTGGCCCAGGACCAGTTCGACGCGGGTCCACAACTCCCACCCGGTACGCCGCTCGAGCCGGGCGACCTCGTCTTCTTCGGAGGATCTGGCTCGACGGTCGGCCACGTCGGGATCTACGTCGGCACCGAGGGCGCTCAGGCGATGATGGTCGACGCCCCCCACGCCGGCGCCAACGTCAGAGTCGAGCCGTTCCCGACCACCGTCGGTGCCCAATGGGGTGGAGGTGACGTCTACGTCGGTGCCACCCGGCCAGGGCTCTGAAAGCGGTGTTGGCATCTCGAGCAACACTCGTCCATCAGCGGGAACAGGAAGCCCATCTGTGGGACTCCCCTGCAACGCTCCTGGAGGCCGCGCTCGGGTTGCCCGACCGCCCGAAGGTCAGGGTTGCCACGGATCGACAACGTCGACACCGGTGTGCTCGAAGTCCTTGGCGTTGCGCGTCGCCAGCCCCGCATCGTGGGTTCGACAGATGGAAGCGATCTGTGCGTCGAAACCACCGATCGGAAGGCCGAGACGATCCCGGGTGGCGACGACCGACGAGTAGTGCACGGCGGCTCTTCGGTCGAAGGGGAGCACCTGGTCGCCGAACGCGGCGAACACGTCGTGTGCCGTGGTGCGCAGAAGTTCCTTGCGCCTCCCGCTCGGAAGCCGTTCGATGCCGTAGAGGATCTCGGCGAGCGTGATCGACGTGGTGAACAGCTCGCTACCGGGTCGGGCCATCACCCAGTCGGCCACCGCGGCAGACGGCGACGGCTTCATCAGCTCGGAGACGACGTTGGTGTCGACGACGATCATGCAGACAGATCTGCCGATCGCACCGGCGTGGTGCGCGCCGGCAGGTCGAGCTCGACGCCGCCGACGTTACCGAAGCGGTCCAAGAGGGTGATGAACAGGCCGTTCGACTCGCCCGGCTCGCTGACTGCCTCCATGAGGATCTCGCGGATCTCTGCCTCCATCGATCGACCGTGGGCGGCAGCACGAATGCGTAACCGCTCCCTGACGCCCTCGTCCAAGTTCCGGATACTCACCGCGGCCATAACGTCCACCTCCCTCTGCTAGCAATGCTAGCAGAGGGAGGTCTGCCTTCCGAGACGGCTTCGGCTCGTGGCCGACCTCCTGGTCTGACCGATGAGCACCGACGAGGCGGTGGCCGCTCCCCCCGGGGTCGTCGCGGCCTCAGCGGGCGGACTCGCACACGAGGTCGGCCAGCGCCACGTTCAACACGGTGGCGGCAATACGACGTCCGATCGGCGAGCTCGGGACCATCAGCGCTGCCCGTGCGGCGGCCAACTGCTGAGTGATCTGTCGCTGGTCGCGCCGACGGAGTGCGAGGCGCTGGTAGCCCTCGACCACCACGAGGTCGAAGACCGGCCCGGCGTCGCCAACCAGTCGAAGAAGGCCTGGCCGGTCGTTTCGGGCGCTCGGCCAGATGTCGGCATAGGTGGCGAGGTGACACCAGTCCGACTGGCGGGCCACGTGGCTGGTGAGCGCCAGCACCTGACGGTCGAGTCTGGCCCGACAGCGGCCACCCGGTTCTTCATGGCCGTAGATGGCGACTCGCCACATGACGCTCCTCCTCTCCTTCGAGCGGTGTCGTTGAGAGGAGACCTCGACCCGGCACAAAAAGCAAGGCGACACCGGTGGGAGGCGAAAGGGATCTCCTGGCCCGGCCGGCGCGTGAAAGACGGGCTGGACATCGGCGACGTGGAGCTGTGGGGTGCCCATACTGTAAGCACTCGGTGGCGGATGGTGTCGGCATCGTACGGGGGAGCGGTCCTTCACCGTTGCCTCCGCGCCGTCTGGGTCGCGGGCTGGCGCTCAGCGAACCCCGATGGCCACCAGCGCGCCGAGGCACAGGTACGGCCCGAGGGGGATGGGTCGAGACCGCTGAGCCCCGTCGCTCCTCCGCCGGGCGCGCCCCCAGGCGACGGCGAGGGCGGCCAAAAACCAACCAGCGAGAACGCTGGTGGCGACCTCCGGCCAGCCCAGCCAGCCGACGAACAGGCCGAGGAGCCCACCGAGGCGGACGTCGGCCATGCCGAACTGGCCCGGGAGCACGAGCGCGAGCACCAGGTAGAAGCCGGCAACAAGGCCGATGGCGATGCCGGCGCGGCCGAGCATCCCCCAGCGGTCGCCCAAGGCTGATGCGAGAGCGAGCAGGGCTGCACCGAGGGGGTAGGACGGCCAGAGCAGCGCGTTGGGGATCCGGCGGGTGCGCAGGTCGATGAGCGACGCAACGGTGCCGACCGCTCCCAGGAAGAGGAACGCCGGAACGGCCGGGGCCCACCCGACCCGCCACACCACGACTCCCTCGACCGCGGCGCCGGTGAGGCCGGCGGCAAGGCACTGGCCGCGAGTGCCGAAGGCGCTCGCCGCACTGACCTCGGTCACGACGACAGCCGCCTCGGTCGGGGACCATTCGTCGGTGTGGTGTCAGTTGCGGTGAGCGAACGGTGGAGGCGAAGCGTGGCCGGCTCGGGATCGACGTCGATCTCCTCGAGCCGGCGTTGCAGCAGCCGGAACGTCGAGGTGACGGCCTCGGGCCGTCGCCTCCGCCCGTGGAGGGACAGGAGACGTCGGTAGGGCTCCTCGGCGTAGCGATCGAGCTCGACCGCTCGTTCCAGGACCGCCTCGGCGGCATCAGGTGCACCCAGCTGCTCCTCGAGCTCTGCCAGGCGGAGGTGGGCGTCGAGGACCCGGCGGTGCAGGTCCTGGCGCACCGGTTCGACCCAGCGGTAGTCGGCACCTTGAACGAGATCACCCGCACAGACCTCGACGGCCCGGCGCAGCGCATCACGAGCCCTGGTGTCACTTTCTGAGTGCGCCGCATCACGGAGCGCGGCCTGGAACTGCCAGAGATCACAGCAAATGGCATCGGCATCGAGGCGGTAGATCTCGCCGGTCTGGATGAGCACTTTGGTCGGGGGCTCGCTCGTCGTGCCGAGGCGGGTACGCAAGTTGGCGGCCCCGGTCCAGAACTGCTTGTGGACCCGGGCGGGGTCGGTGTCGGGCCACAGGGCGTCGACGGCGGCCTCGATGGTGGCGCCTTCGGGGCGCAGCAGGTACCAGGCGAGCAGCTCCTTCGCTGCGCTGCGAAGCCCGGTGGCGACCGGCTGGTCGCCGACGTAGATCTCGTAAGGTCCGAGGAGCCGGACGGTGATCGGGGTGTCGGTGGTGTCGGCCACCGGGGGGTTGTCCGGCCACGGTTCGGGCGCCGATGCCACCTCTGCCACGACGGCCGAGACCTGGCTACCGTCTACCAGTTCGACCCAGGCCGCCCCCTCGTCCTCGCTGTCGGGGCGTCGCTCGGTCTCGACAAGGGTGGTGAGCACGTCGAGGGCCTCGGTGCTCGCCAGACCGAACAGGCGGACACCGACCAGTCGGGTGGCGAGATCGTGCGGGGCGGCCGAGATGACCAGACGCTCGGGGTCGAGGTCGAGGCGGACCCTCGTGGCGCCGTCCGGGTCGAGCACGATCACGCCAAGTCCGAGGCGCGCTCCCGTCGCCAAGGTCGGCTCCCAGCGGGGGGCCTTGTCAGCGGGGATCGCTTCGAGCACCGCAACGATGGTGGGGACCGGTTCCCAGGGGTTGGCTTGGCGGTAGGCGACGATGTCGGCGACCTCGTCGGCGTCGAGATGCCGGGTGCGGGCGAGCACCTCGGACTCGAGGGCCCGCAGCACCGTCTCGGCGTCGGGTACGGTCCGCAGGCCCGGCACGGCGACCATCCGGCTATCGGCGCTGTTCCCGAAGGCCGGTCCGACGCCGGGAACCAGTCGGTCGAGGACGACTTGGGTCGTGAGCACCTCGGCTGCGATCGGACCGGCACGCACCATCAGCGCGGCGATCCAGGCTCGCACGACGTCATCGGCGTCCGGGCCGCCGAGCGTGATCCCGGCCATTTCGCTGAGCGCCATGCTCACCGGCTCGCCGTCGCGTGTCCCGATGTCGATGACGTCGGGACGCTCCCGGTGCTCGACGTCGTCGTCGGCCATCGCCGGCGCCTCGGCCGCGATGGCCGGATCGATGGTGATCTCTTGTGCCCGGACGACCGTGGTCAGATGACGGAGCGTGGGCGACAACGGATCAGGCCCGAGGGTCCGGCCAGGCTCGGGCGGCCGGTAGCGGTAGGCATGGCGGCGCCGCAGCCGTCCGAGCGCCACAGCGGAGAGAACCCCGGTAACGAACGAGCCGGCGACCACCGAACCCGACGGCAGCCGAACCGGCTCGCTTTCGTGGCTGGCCCGGTGCTGGTCGATGCCGGCCGCCCGGGTCGGCGTTGCCGGGATCGCGCGGATGGCCGCACCGGGTGTCGTGGTCGGAGGCGGCGCGGTTGCAGGCGGCTCGGTGGTGGGACTCGTCGGTGTGGTGAGCGGCGGGGGTGATACTGGCGCGGCTGGCGGCGGCGAAGTGGCTGGCAGGAGGAGGGTCCAGCCGGGGTCGATCCAGTGGGGGTCGGCGAGGGTGGCCCCACCGGGCTGGGATCGGCCCTCGTTGAGCTGGTAGATCGCTTGCCATTCCAGCGGGTCGCCGAGCTGACGCTCGGCGATGCCCCAGAGGGTGTCACCGCGTTGGACGACGTAGGTGCTCGGCGAATCGGCTGGCTGGATCGCCACCGGGGCGCCCGATGGAGTCGCACCCGACGGAGTGGCGATTGCTTCGGGCGATGGCGGCCGGATCGGGAGGGGGCGGGTGGCCCGGGTGAGCACCGCGTCTTTGAACGTTGGGTCGATGGGCGCTGTGTCCTTGAGGACCAGGGCGGCGACGGGCCGGCGCACGGTGGCGGACGACGGGTTGCCGGTCAGCGATCCCGATGGGCTTTCGTGGGCGGGCCGGGGGGCGAGGGTGAGGGCTGCGACGATAACGGCGGCGACGAGGCGTCCGGTGACAGGTTGGAAGATGCCAGCGAGCGGGAGCCGGGGGGCGTGGCGTCCAGAGAGAGCGGCGGGGATCTCGACGGCGATCGAAGCGACGAGGACCGCCCAGGTGATCCACACGACAACCGCCAGGGCGTCGACGAGGGCCTGGTCGGGAATGCCCCGCTGGCTGAGGGCGTGACCGACCTGGCCGACAGAGGGGACGTGGTGTGGGAGGGGCCAGCCGATGAAGTGCCACAGCGCCCACGGGACGCCGCCGACGAGGGCGACCAGGAGCCCGAGCGCACCGAGACCCTTCACCACCCGTCCGACACGAGCCATCACGAATCCCGATCTCATGGCTTTTCTAGCCGTTTCCTTGTTCGGCGGTGGCGGTCCCGGTGCCGGTCTCGGTGAGATGGCTAACCCCGGCGATCGAGAGGATCTGGGTGGCCTGGGTGATGGTGACCGTCACCGTCACCTGCTCGCCGTTCACCGAAACGGTGCCGGTGCGCCCCGCGGCAGCGAGGTAGCGCTCGGCATCGGCCGTGGCCTGGGCGGGATCGAGGGTGATCTGGCCGGTGGCGCGGTAGGTGGGGATGTCGATGGCCTGGGCGCCGGCGCGAGCCGCGGCTTGGGCGTCGTCGACGGCTTGGACCTTGGCGGCCAGGGCAAGCCCGCCGTCGAGGACGAGCCCGGCCATGAGCACAAGCGCCAGGGTGAAGATGACCACGAAGGCGGTGACCATCCCCGACTCAGCATCGCCGAGCTGGGGGCGCCGCCGTCCGAGGGCGACGATCATTGGACGCTCCGAAACGTGTCGATGACCGCGACGGCCCGCGACGTGACGGACTCGGATGCGGGGAGGCGCAGCCCGGTAAGGTCCGAGAGGGCAACGTGACAGGTCACGGTGACTGCCACCGAGCCGCCGGGGGCGAACTGGGCGGTGTCGGTGCTCACGGTGAGCTGGGCACAGGTGACGTGATCCGAGCCAAGCGCGGCGGTGGCGGTCTGGGTGGCCATGGCCGTGGCGGTGGCCGGGTCGCGGGCGATCGACGCGGCCCGGGCGGCTTGGGCGGCGGCCCCGTCGACCTCCAATCGGGTGCCGGAGAGGCGGCCGAGGGCGACGACGAACAGTAGGAGCAAGATGAGCAGCGGGGTCAGCAGGACCAACTCGGCGGCGACGCTGCCCGACTCGTCGCGGCCCAACTCTCCACGCCACCGGGAGCGGACGGCGGTCATGGGATGGTGACCACGGCCGGCTCGGTGGGCCCGGCGGCGACCGCTTTGACCGGCAGGGAGAACAGTCCGACGATGCTCTCGGCGTGGCCGGTCACGGTGACGGTGGTGGTGACGTTGGTGCGCGTGGCGGTGACGTTCGAGCCGACCAGCACGGTGGAGCCAAGCTGATCGAGCACACTTTGGGCTTCGTTCTGGCCAGCGGCGGCGGTCTCGCCTTGGAGGCGGCCGACGGCAACGCCTTGTTGGGCGACGGCGGAGGCGATGTGCTCGGCGTGCTGCCACAGGGCGAACTGGATCACCCCCATGATCAGCAAGAGCAACAGCGGCGTGGCGATGACCAGCTCGGCCGCCACCGCGCCGCGCTCGTCCCGGCGCAGGGCACCGAGCCGGCGACGTCGCAGCGACGGTGCAATCTCCGGTGACCGGCGGCCGGTCATGGGGGGTGGTCAGGGTCCCGTCGAGATGTTTCCCGCCGCGGAGACCACCTTGGCCACGATGATCCCCACCGCGGTCAGCGCCAAGGCGGCGAGGAGCGCGGTGACGATGACGGCTTCGGTGGAGTAGCCGGCCTCAGGCTCGGCCCGCAGGGATCGCCATCGGCCGTGCAGCAGGGTGAGGAGGTGGCGGAGGATGGTCAGTTCGGGGAGCACGGCAGTCCTTTCGTTTGTACCTGTCTTCTCGCTTGCATCGCTCTTCCTTTCTGTTGCTGTTGGCGGGAACCCACGGCTTTATCCCAGCCCGGTGAGGACCTTCTCGACGGCCGGGTACCCCAAGAAGAGGAGGAACCCGGCGAAGAGCAGGACCACGGGGAGGCTCATGCGTTCGGTGGCGGCCTGATCAGCGGTCTCGGCTTCGGCGAGCTCGTGGGTGCGCAGCGACGTCGCCTTGGCCGCCAGGCTGGCCCGGACCTTGGCGCCCTCGGTCCCGGCCAGGGACACGCTGGCGGCCAGCTCACTCAGCTCGCCCACCCCCAGCTCTTGGCCCAACCGGCCGAG
>JAJZMD010000191.1:0-14458 GCA_021803085.1 Actinomycetes bacterium | reverse complement strand
GGCCCAGGGGGTCTGGCGGGCGAGGCGCGCCTGGTCGAGGGCTCGGCGCAGGTAGGCGAACGCCCAGCCCGACCCGACGCTGGCCGCGTCGGAGAGGGCCGTCTCCACCCCACCGCCGCCGGCCAGGGCGACCACCACCAGGTCGAGGAAGCTGGAGAGCGCGTGGCGGAAGTCCCGTCGCCGACGCCCGGCGTCGGCGTGGATGCCGAGATCGGGAACGGCGAACCCGGCCACCATGAAGATCAGTGACACCCACAACGGCACCACGAGGGGAACGTGGGCGCCGCCCAAGAGGAGCAGCGCGGCGACGGCAGGCGCGAAGACCAGTCCGACGAGAGCCAGGGTCACCTTCTCGGCCAGGTGGCGCTCGGGGCTGCGGCCGAGCACCGCCAGGTCGCGGCGCACCGTGGCCGGGATGAGCCAGCTTGCTCCGGAGCGGGTGAGGGCACGCGCCGCGGGGCGGCCCACCCGGGCGGCGTAGCTGCCTGCTGCCTCGGGGCTGAGGACGGGAGTGGGGTCGGGGAGGCGGCGGAGCTGGGCGAGGGCGTGGGCAAGGGAAGGCCGGGGCGGGTAGAGACCGCGGGCGACGAGGAACAGGCCGCCGCCGACCCCGGCGCCGCAGACAAGGGCGAGGATCATGTCGGGATCTCCGAGGTTCTGTCGGCAATCGCGAGCTGGGGCCCTGCCTCTATCGTCGTCACTTTTACCCGTATTGCTTTGAGTTCCTTGGCGCGGCGTCGGGGCAGCGTGGGCCCATGGGCAGGCCAAGGATGATCTTCGGAGGCCGCGTGGGAGACTGACAAGTTTTCGAGATTCCTGAAAAGAGTGCTAGCTTCTCGGTGTTCTGCCGTTCCTTCCGAATCGAGGGTGTGCGCGTGTCGCTTGGAGTGGTGCGGTCGTTGGGCTCCTCTCGCTTTTCTCGTTCGCCGGCCGACCTCGAGGACTTCGAGCAAGAGCTGATCGACCAGTACGCGCTGGCGCTGCTGGGTGCGGGCCTGGCAGATAACTCGGTGGCGAACGACCGGGCGGTCCTCTTCGAGTTCATCGGCTTCTTGGCCCGACCGGTCTGGACGGCCGGTCCCGGCGACGCCGACCGCTACCTCGTCTCGTTGCGCCGCGACCGGGGACTGGCCAAGTCCACCGTGCAGGGCAAGGCCTGGGCCATCGCCCGCTTCTTCGCCTTCCTGATCGCCCGGCACCAAGGCGACATCCACGAGCTCACGGACTTCGTGGTGGAGCAGCCGATCGACGAGTTCAACCGCCCCACGAACATCGAGCGGAGCCAGTCGTCGCGGGTGCCGCCGAGAACCGACGAGGTCGAGGCCCTCTTCACCGGTTGGCAAGACGGACTGGTCGACGCCCGCAAGTTCCTCCCCGCGGCCCGCGACTACCTGGCAGCGTCGCTGTGGCGCCGTGTGGGACTTCGCATCCGCGAGACGGTGATGCTCGACGTCGGCGACTGGCATCCCGAGCTGGGCGAGCACGGCAAGCTCCACGTGCGTTTCGGCAAAGGCAGCAGGGGCCGCGGAGCGAAGACCCGTCTGGTCCCGGCGATCAACTCGGTCGGGCCGTTGATTGAGTGGTGGCTCGATGAAGTCCGCCCCCAGTTCGACGACGACAGCAACGATCCCGGCGCGCCGCTGCTGCCCAGCGAACGCCGAGATCCCTTCTTCCCGCACTGCGGTCGCATCGGCGCCGAGTCGTTGCGGGCCGGGCTGGGCCGTGAGGTGGCACGCTGGCTCCCGGAGTGGAGCGAACGCCTCACGCCGCACGGTTTGCGTCACTACTGTGCCTCGTCGCTCTATGAGCGGGGCATGGACCTCAAGGCCATCCAGGACCTCCTCGGTCACGAATGGCTGTCCACCACGACCCGCTACATCCACGTCCACGACGGCCACATCGAGCACGCCTGGGCGGCGGCCAACGAGCGGATCGCGACCCGCGTCGAGCAGATCGGAAGGTGACCCCATGCGCTGGAACCTGCGGATGAAGGCAGCCGAAGCCGGGATCTGGAAGTCGACCGAGATGCGCCGCCGCCTCGCCGACGCCGGCCTGGAGGTCAGCGGCGGGAAGATGGCCGCGCTTTGGACCGGCACGCCGACGATGATCCGCCTCGACGACCTCGACGTGATCTGCTCGGTGCTCGAGTGCACCCCGAGCGACATCTTGATCACCGAGCCCGAAGCGGTAGCCGCTCGCAAACCGGCCAAGAAGGCGGCCAC
Organism: Actinomycetes bacterium; assembly: GCA_021803085.1. Classification (GTDB taxonomy): domain Bacteria; phylum Actinomycetota; class Acidimicrobiia; order Acidimicrobiales; family RAAP-2; genus JAJYVT01. The sequence continues at coordinate 12,236 of JAJZMD010000191.1, read as the reverse complement.
CGCACGCGCCGCCACCAAGCGTTCGGCTCCACCGGGAAGGCACCGCTCGCGGCCTCCGGCGTGACCCTGCCCAAGATGTGCGAGGGGTGCGGGAAGAAGCCGCAGGCCTATCACAACAGACGGCTCTGTTATGACTGCAAACCCGGCAGCAAGGGCCGGCCGCGGCCGTGCCGCAAGTGCGGGTCGACCGGCAACTATTGGTCCGAAGGGCTGTGCTCGCGCTGCCATCAGTACGCGCCTCAAGGCCCGGAGAGCTGCCGGGACTGCGACGCCTGGGGAGTGGTCCGCACCACCAAATGGCTCTGCGGCGGCTGCATGGCGTGGCGGTGGGCCAACCCCGTCGTCGGTGTCTGCGTCGGCTGCGGCCGGAACCGATACCTCGACCGGCACCGCTCCTGCCGGCTGTGCCGGCGCCAAGCGAAACTCCTCCGTCAACCAGGGCAACCGATCGACGTCGCAGGAGCCAACCGGCAAGGACAGCAGCTGTTCTTCGCCAACATGCACTCGTTCAAGCACCGAGTCCGCCCGAGCGTCCTGCCGCCCCCGCCCGTCCTTTATGGTCCCCGCCAGCCGAGAAGTCGAGCCAAGCAGTTCCACCAGCTCACCTTGCAACCGGTCCCGATCATCACCACGGCCCGCCGATACGCACCCGGCGACCCGCCCGACCCCAAGATGGCCGGCGCGCTCGACACCTTGGTCAGCGAGCACAGCAGCGCCCACGGATGGACGATCGAGAAGACCAGACAGGCACGCCTCTCCATGCGCGTCCTCCTCGCCATGCGCGCCAGCGCCGATCTCCCCATTCGCGCCAGCGAAATGGTCTCGCTCATCGCCGTCGGACTGCCAGCCCGGCCAATCCTCGACGTCCTCGCCGGAGCAGACATGCTCGACGACGACCGGTCCGATCCCATCAAGACCTGGTTCGACCGCCGGGTCCAAGGGCTGCCCGAACCGATGAACGGCGAGCTGCGAACCTGGTTCGAGATACTGCGCCAAGGCAGTCGGACCTCGCCTCGCAGCCGGCCACGCGATGCGGTCACCATCCGCACCCGGGTCAACTGGTCGATGCCAACCCTGGAGGCCTGGGCCGGCCACGGACATCGCTCGTTGCGTGAGATCACCCGCGACGACATCCTCGACGCGTTGCCCGCAAGCGGGAACCCCCGGGCCACGCTCGGTCGAGCCCTGCGGTCGATCTTCGCCACCCTCAAGGGGCACAAGGTGATCTTCGTCAACCCCACCGCCCGGGTCGACGTCGGAAGCTTCGAACGACGTATCCCGCTGCCCGCCGACCCCCACGACATCCAAGCCGCCCTCGAATCGGCCGATCCTTCCCGGGCCGCCCTCGCGGCGCTGGTCGTCTTCCACGGGCTGCGACCAGTCGAGCTGCGCGACCTCAAGCTGATCGACGTGCGAAACGGTCGCCTCCATCTCGGCGGACGCAGCCTCCCGCTGGCCGGCCCGGTCAAGCGCCGCGTCACCCGCTACCTGACCGAGCGCCACCGCCGCTGGCCCGGCACGATCAACCCGCACTTCTTCGTGCACCAGCACACGGCCGGGAACACGACGCCGGTCAGCCGGATCTGGGTCAACAAACGGCTCGGCATGTCCGCCTTCGCGCTCCGCCAAGACCGCATCCTCGACGAAGTCGTCGCCACCGACGGCGACGAGCGCCGCATCTGCGACTTCTTCGGCGTCACGGTCGCAACCGCCGAGCACTACACCTCGATGCTCGGCCACCCAGGACTCGGCCGCGACCTCCCGCCAACACTCGTCGGTTCGCCAACCGAAGGGCCAACGTGAGATCATTAGCGCTCACCGACCCCTGAGTTCGTCCGTAACAACCCCTGAGTTGACGGGAACTCATTTGAATTCGTCAAGAACCTCTCGGTGACAGACGGCCGGGTCATCTTGGCCAGCCACAGGAACGACACCGTGAACACCGCACCGACGATCAGGAGGACGAGCTGGCCGACCGCCGTGTCGTAGGGGGCGAGGTAGCCGCGGTTGAGCACGGCCAGGCCGAGGACGAGGCCGCCGGTGGCCCCGATGATGACCTTGACCGAGGTTCTGGTCCGTGCCCGGCCAGCCTCGACCCGCAGGCGCATGGTGGCCTGGTCGCGGGCGGCCTGAGCGAGGGAGCCGAGTAGCTCACCGAGCCGCTGGGCCTGGTGCTCGGCGGCCAGGATGAGCGCGGCGACGACCAGGTCGCAGGTCGGGTCGGCCACCTCGTCGGCGAAGGCCCGCAGCGCAGGGGCGAGCCGCTGGCCTTCCAGGCGGAGCGCCAGGGTGGCGACCTCGGCCCGGATGGGCAGCGGGGCGACCGGGGCGGTGGCGACGATGGCCTGCTCCAGGCCGGCGGCACCGGCCATGGTGTCGCGCAGCATCTCCGCCCAGCCCGCGATCGCCTCGATCCGCCCCACCGCCGCCTGCGCGCCCTTGGTGCCGCCGAGCAGTCCCGGGGCGCCCCAGCCGGCCAGGGCGGCCAACAGGGCGCCGACGGGCCAACCGGTGGCCGCGCCGACCAACACGGCGGCGCCGGCGGCCAGGCCGATCCGCAGGTTGGCCCGCTCGACTTTCGGGCGGGACGACGCCCGGGTGGGGCGTGGCAGGTCGATCCCGCGCAGACCCGCCCAGATGACGACCAGGCCAAGCCCGACCCCGGCCCCGCAGAGGGTGGCGAGGGCGGTCACTGCTCCCACCACCCTTGCGGCCGTTCCAACAGTCCCGGGTCGAAGCCGACCGCCACCAACTGGTCGAGGGTCTCGTTGCGCAGCGGGACTCCGGGGACGGCCCGGCCGTCGGGTCCGGGCCGAAAGACCTCGTTCGAGACCACCATCGGCCCCTCGGCGTCGACCACCTCCCGGATCGAGGCGACGAACCGGCGGTCGCCGTCCTGGGCCAGGTGGATCACAAAATGCACCGCGTTGGCCACCAGCAGGTTGGTCGCCTCCAGCGGCAGGCGTTCGGGGGCCTGCACGGCGTAGGTGGCGAGCTTGGAGAACGCCCCCTTCGACGAGGAGGCGTGCAGCGTGGCCATCGACCCGTCGGTGCCCTGGGACATGGCGTTCAATAGGGCGAGGACCTCCTCGCCGCGGGCTTCGCCGACGATCACCCGATCGGGGCTCATGCGCAGCGCCCAGCGGACCAGCTCGGCCAGGCTGACCCCGCCCTCGCCCTCCAAGTTCGGCTCCCGGGCTTCGAGGGCGACCACGTCGGGGTGCAGATCACCGAAGCGATCCAAGCCGAGCTCGAGAGAGTCCTCGATGGTGACCAGCCGCTCGGCCGGTGGGATGTCGGCCGCCATGGCGCGGAGCAGCGTGGTCTTGCCCGCTCCCGTGCCGCCGCAGATGATGCACGACTTCTTGGCCAGCATCACGGCCCGCACGAACTCGCGTAAGGCCAAGTCCAAGGTGCCCATGGCGATCAACTCGTCGGGGGTGATGCGCAGGTAGCGGTGGCGACGGATCGACAGGCACGGCCTGGCCGCCACCGCCATCAGCGCGAACAGCCGGGAGCCGTCAGGCAACTGGAGCGACAGGCGAGGCGAGCCCCGGTCGAAACGGCGCTCGCCGATCCCGGTCCGGGCCGCCGCGGTGCGCAGCATCTCCTCCAACTCCTCATCGGAACCGGCGATGGGCGCCACCTGCTCGCTGCGCCCGTCGGCGTAGCGGACCCACACCTGGTCGCAGCCATTGGCGTTGATGTTCTCGATCCCTGGGTCGTCCAACAGGCGCTGGAGGCGGTTGAGTCGGAACAGGGCGTCGAAGACCGCCCGGGACAGCTCGTCCTCGTCAGGTGCCGACATGACCGCCGTGCGCTCCCGCAGCGCCTGGCTGGCCCGGCGTTCCAACGCCTCGGCGATCAACTGGCGTCCGAGCGCCTGCTCGTCCGCAGTGCCGAGCGGCGGCCGTCCCGCCGCGGCCAGGTCACGCTCCCGCCCCGACAGGGCGGCGAGCACCTCGGCCCGCAGGCCCCCGACGAGCGCGTTGTCCGCGCTCACCATGCGCTCCACGAGCGGGGAACCCTCACTGCGCCACCTCCTCGTGTGTGCTGCCATTCGCCGGTGTGCTGCCATTCGTCGATCGGGCCACCAGGTCGGCGCGCCAGGCCCCGAGCACCCGGGTCCCGAGCACCCGGGTCCGCAACGCTCCAGCTCGCGAGGACCGAGTCGCCGCCGATCGCACCTCGCCTGAGGCGCTCCCGTCGGACGAGGGTGCGCCTGCCAGCTCGATGACGAGGCGGTCGGCCAGCGACCGGGCGGCTCGCACCAGCGGCGAGAGTCGTATCTCCCGGGCCGACGCCGGGACCGACACGAGCGCCTCGGCGGTTTCGGGATCCCACGGCAGGCGGGCGAGGACCTCGACGCCGAGCGCCTCGGCGATCTCCGCGTCGGGGTAGGGGCCGTCGCCCACCAGCACCAATGCGACGCGCTCGGAGTCGAAGACGTTGGCCTCCCGCCAGGTCGCCAGGGCGTGCAGGTCAGCCAGGCGCGGCCGGGCCGCGAGCACCACCCGGTCCGCACCCTCGAACATCCCAAATCCCGGCGACGCAGGGTCGAGCCGGCCGCAGTCGGCCAGAACATCCGCGTCGAGCATCCCGAGAGTGCCGACCAGGCCGGCGAGCATCCCGAGGGCGCTGCGGGCCTGGTCGGCCGACGCCGGGCCGGCCAGCACCGCTTCCCCGCCCGCCAGCTCCTGGCAATGCTCCCAGACGAGATCGGGGTCCAAGGTGCGCCGGGCCGCCGCCGCCAAGGAGACCAGGCTCGGCTCGGGCGGCCATCCCGACGCCGCGGCCAGGGTCCCGCCGGCAGGGTCGCGCTCGACGAGCAGGACCCGGCGCTCCTTGGGCCACGTGGCGGCCAACGCCAGCGCCAAGGTCGTCACCCCGCACGACCGCACCGAGGCGAGCGCCACCACCCCCACCGTCAGGCCCCCGACCCGACCTCGACGAGGCTTGCCTGGCCCGCGGCGGCCAGCGCGGCGACCTCGTCGGCGTCGGTACGGGTCACCTGGAGGGAGAACACCGTCGGGCTGCCCGACCCGGCCGGCGCCGCGTCCACCGCCAGTACCGTCGCTGCCACCGGGCTCCCGCTCGTGACGTTGCCGGCGCCGCTCCCTGACGACGCGGTGACCGGCACCACCTGCACCCGGTCGCCGGGAGCGAGGTCCGGCGGGTAGCCGCCGGCCTTGAGGCCGACCGCCACCACATCCGATCCCGACCCCACCAGCGGCGGCGCCCCGACCTCGGAGCTGGTCAGCAGCGCCCCCGCCACCAGTGGGACCGCCACGTGGCGGCCAACCACGCTCGGCTCGTCGGCGGCCGGGACCACCTGCAGGCCGGCACCGGTCGACACCCGTGCCGCCCGCAGGTCGCTGCTCGTGAGCACCTGGCCGGCGGCGAGCGGCTGGGCGACCACCAGGACCTGCTCCCTGCTGCCGAGGTGCAAGGAGGCATCCGCGAACGCCAGGGCGAAGCCGATCACCAGCAGCACCCCCACCACGACCAGCGGCAGCTGGCGGTGGCGACGCGACGTCGGGCCGCGCCCGCCCGCCGCCCGGGCGCCCTCTGGTGCCCGCTGGCCGTTGGTCTGGGTTGGTGCAGCAGTGCTCGCCATCGCGTCGCCTCCTTCAGTTGCCTCCCCCGGTCGGGGTGTTGATCGCCTGGGACTCGGTCACGGTCACCGCGACCTGGGCGGCCGGGCCGGCTTGGAGGCCGAGGTTCCCGCCCCCCGGCGCGCCAACCGCGGTCCAGGTGACCGACCAGTAGAGGGTGGCGGTCACGTGGTAGGTGCCGGCCTGTCCCCAGGTGTAGGAGCAGTTCGTCGTGGCGTTCGGGGCGGACGCGCTGTAGGGGGTGCCGGGGCCGTCACAGGTCACGGTGTCGCCGTCGCCCATGTCCCACACCACCTTCTGAGGCGTGGCGGTCGCCGTCGTGGTCACCGTTCCGGCAGAGGCCGACGCGCTGAGTGTCTGCCAGGCGCCCGGGCTGACCCACATCCACGTCGCCACCCCGACCAGCTGCGGGCTGCCCGACGGCGGGGCCATCTCGATGGTCGGCGAGGCGAGCGGCAGCTGCTTGACCGCCTGTTGGGCCACGACCACCGGGTTCACCTGGACCGCACCCGCGGCCGGCGGCTGGGCGCCGCTCACCCAGAACGGCGGCATCGGGTTCAGCACCCCCGGGCCTGCGCACACCGGGAACACCCACTGGCCCGGCTGGGGGCCGCCGACCCCGAGACTGGCGGTGACCGACGGGCCACCGGCCGTATAGGTGCAGCCGTAGGGCTGGTTCGGGTTCACCTTGCCCGGCGGCGGGTCGCTGCTTCCCTTCGTCGCCCACGACGAGGTGGCCGGCGGCGTCCAGTAGGTGTGACCGGCCTGGACCGTGAGCTGTCCGCCCGACGCCTGGGCGTTCGAATAGTTGTTCTGGCCGTATCCGTCGCCAGCCCATGCCGACTCGGTGCCGACGACAAAGGTGATCGCGGCGGCCACGACAGCGGCGGGGATCACGAACCAGGCGCGCATGACCCCTCGGTCACCGTCTGCTTTGCAAGCTTCCATGCACCACCGGTCAGGTCAAGCGTCGCCCGGACACCGTCGTTCTCTGGCGGGGTGACTGGTGGCACCGGCTTGCCCGTTGCCTCGTACACGAGCTCGCTCGTGCTGTAGACGCAGTCCACGATCGTCGCCGTCGATCCCGAGATCGCGACGACCTTTGGATGCAGCGTCACTGTTCCGCGCCCGACGATCCCCTGGCGTTGGTCGGCGAGCAGGTTGGCCTTCACGGATTGGAGCTGCGGGTCGACCATGGTGGCTGCCAACGCCGGATCCGCGGCGTTGGCTGTGGCAAGGGCCTGTTCAAAGGCTGCCGACGAGGCGCGGTACGCAGCCAGGACCGCCGTTTCGCTCGCGCCGTCAGGAGTCGAGGTGGCCCTGGTGGTGCTGGTGGGCCGAGGCACGCTGCCCGGAGAGTGCGACGCGTCAGGACTACCGGTGCCGCAGGCCGCCAGCAACAACGAGCCGACGACAACGACCATGAGCAGTCCCGTCGGGCGAAGGCGGCGGCGCACGCCGCGTTCGCCGACCGCTACACAGGAAGCCTCGTCCGTCGCCATACCAGACGCTGCACGCCTCGTGTGCCACCTCCTCCCTCGGTCGCCGACTCGGAAAGGGCCGACGACGACCAAGGCGTCTCGGGGCGGGTCGGCGAACCTCACCGGAGCGAGACGCCTGCACGCTCGATGGTAGGGAATGCGAGGGACGTCGCGCTATGGATCGCCCGGGTACTGTTACTCCTAGTAGTAGACGAACCACCTATCGGGTAGGACGAGGTCATGGGGACCACTGCGAATCTCAGTGCGGCTCAGCGTCTAGAGCTGGCGTCATACCTGAAGGCCCGCCGGGCCAGCCTGCAGCCACACGACGTCGGCCTGGATCCGCCACCACGACGGCGCAACACGCCCGGGTTGCGCCGGGAGGAGATCGCCCTGCTCTCGGGCGTGGGCGTCACGTGGTACACGTGGCTGGAACAAGGACGCCCCATCGCCACGAGCGATGCAGTCATCGACGCGCTGGCCCGGACGTTGCGCCTCGACCGCGAGGCGCATAGACACCTGCGACGCCTCGCCGGTCTCGCCCTGCCCGACCTCGACCAGATCCCGGAGGGGGCCAGCCCCGATATGACCCGCCTGCTCGACACCGTGCTCCCGGCGCCTGCCTGCCTACTTGGACCAAGGTTCGACTTCGTCGCTTGGAACGAGACGTTCTCCCACATCTGGCAGCCCGAGACGCTGCCCGAGCGCCGGTGCAACGTTATGTGGCTGGCCTTCGCTGAGCCCGACCGGCAGCGGACGTGGGTCAACTGGGAGCGACGCAGCCGCATCCTCCTCGCCGCGTTCCGAGCCGCCGCAGGACAGCACGCCGGAGACGCCCACTTCGCCGAACTGATCAGCGCGCTTAATGACGCCAGCGGCGAGTTCCGATCATGGTGGTCGACCTACGAGGTGCGCGAGTCCTTCACCGGACCCCTCAAGGTCTGGGTGCCTGGCACAGGCACCATTGCCTTCGACGTGATCGAGTTGCGGGTCGGGACGGACCCGACCCTCACTGTTTCCGTGCACGCGCCTGCCCGTGGCGGCGACGGCCGGAAGCTCACTACGATGGCACGCGTCGCTCGGGGACGTGCACGACGTTTGTGCTCGGGATCAGCCTGATGTGGATCAGCCCCCTCCGTGCTCCCAGCGACGGAGGAGCGCAACGGGTCTGCCCGCCAGCCGCTCACCTGCTGCCGGCGGTGGTTGCGTGGACGCCGAAGTTCTGCTGGATCAGCTGGTCGAGGCGCTGGGCAGTCATCCCGCCTACCTGGCGACCGAGCAACTTGCCCTGAGCGGAGATGAAGAAGGTGGTGGGTAAGCCGTACACGCCGTAGTTGTTGGCCGCGCTGGCGTGCGGGTCGAAGGCGAGCGGGTACTTGACCCCGGTCTGCGAGGCGAAGCTGAGGGCGGCGCCATGTTGGTCGTTAGTGTCGATGCCGACGAAGGCAACATTTCCTTGGAGTCGTCGGGCGGTGGCGGCGAGGGCGGGCATCTCTTTTCGGCAAGGCGGGCACCACGACGCCCAGAAGTTCAGCACCACCGGCTTGCCTGCGAACTGGCTGAGGGTCACCGTTGCGGACGGGTCCCGGAGGCCGGGAAGAGACCATGACGGAGCAGGCTGGCCGTTCTCCTTGTCGAAGATACCGCCAGTGGACGTGAAGATCTGGTTGGAGGTGGCGTGCAGCGTGTTGCTAGCTCGGACGATCTGGGTGATGCCGATCCCGCCAAGTACGCCGGCCAGCGTCGCTACCACGGCGATGATCCACCACCGTCTCGGGGCGCGCTCGCGCGGCGTCGGTGCCGGGCTGGTGTCGGTGGCGGCGGCCGCGCTCATGCTCACAGCGGAGGCCATCCCAGCCGGGCGAACTGGCTTTGCAAGGGGACGAAGAGGCTCTTCCATTCGCCAGTGACGAAGAGGATCCCGACTGCGACGAGAAGGAGGCCGCCTGCAATCTCGATCGCCCGTCCTCGGCGCCGAAGCCATGCGAGAGAGGTCCGCGCCCGCGAGTACCCGAGGGCAAGGGCGACGAAGGGAATCCCGAGCCCGAGCGAGTAGAGCGCGAGCAGCACCCCGCCGGCGACCACCGTGCGGCCGGCGCTCGCCACCGCCAGCACCGTGGCGAGGACCGGTCCCAGACAGGGCGTCCAGCCGAAGGCGAAGGCCATGCCGAGCGGGAAAGCACCCTTCGGTCCCTGGGGCACCCGGGACAGGTCGAAGCGGCGCTCGCGGGCGAGGAAGGGCACGCGCAGCAGTCCGAGCATGGCGAGGCCGAGCACGATGATGAAGGCTCCGGCAACGTCCAAGATCACCCCGAGGTGACGCAACAGGAGCGAGCCGACAAGGGTGGACGAGACGCCGAGAGCGGTGAAGACGACGGTGAAACCGCCCACGAAGGCGAGCGAGGAGCGAAGCACGAGCGGGGTGGCCTGTCGTCGGCCGAGGTCGGAGATGGGCAGGCCCGACACGTAGGAGAGGTAGCTCGGGATGAGCGGCAGGGCGCAGGGCGAGGTGAACGAGATGATCCCGGCGACCAGGGCAAAGAGCGGCAAGAGCGGGGACATCGGTTCGTGTCAGGGGCGCCGGGTCGCTGGGGCAGGGCGGGTCGTCATCGGGCCAGAGTCTTCTCCAGGTAGGTGGCGATGCCCTTGCCCCACTGGGTGAGCTGGCCCTGGGGCAGGTAGCCGGTACCGTTCTTGTGCTGGTCGACCTGGGGGCTGGCCAGGTAGCGCTCTTGCCCGCGCGGGTCGATGAAGTAGAGGTAGTCGGCGTGGACGGTCTGGTTGGCGTTCTTCGGGACGATGACCTCGATGCCGTAGGTCTTCCACACCGCCTTGAGCGCGCTGGTCGTCCCGGTGAGGAAATACCAGTTCTTCATCCCCGCCAGGCCGTGGATGCGGGTGAAGTGCTCGACGTCTGCCACCGACTCCGCCATCGGGTCGACGTTCACCCCGACGAAGACCACCCTCGAAGCGCTGGAGCCGAGGTCCTGCTCGGCCAGACGGAACTCCTGGGCGAGCACCGGGCAGACCGCGGTGCAACGCGAGTCCATGAACGCAAGGAGGACCGCCTTTCCTCTGAACGCGGAGAGGGCGACGGGGCGCCCCCGCTGGTCCGTCAAGGTGAACCCCGGTGCCCGCGCGCCCGGCATGTCGCTCAGGCCCATCAGCTGGACGAGCGGGTTCGGAGTGGACGCCGCGTTCTGCGCGCGCTGGTATAGGTAAGCGCTGACGGCCATCGCCACCACCAGTGCCATGGTGAACGGCAGCACGGCGAAGGTGACCCAACGCGGGAACATCGGCTTCGACCCAGGGGTGGCCGGCTCCGGCGACGCGGCTACTTCCTCAGTGCTCATCGCCACGACGGGCGCCTGTCAGGGTTGGCGTGAGGTCCACCGACCGTCCCCGGATCTGCCCGGTCGGCGGCGGCGGCTCTGCTCACGGCGCTCAGACTAGTACTGGCTGTCGTAGCCCGTCACCAGGCTTCGCCCAGTAGGGCGCTGGCGCAGCGTTTACAAGGGGCAGAGATGGGAGAACAGCACTGCCAGCTGTGGACCCGCACTGACCGCACCGGCAGTAGCCACGATGGCGGTGAAGGCGAGGAGGCTCAGGGTCGACGCCGACAGGTCCCGGCGGCCGTGGTCGCCGTCGAGCATGGCGATGCGCTGGACCAGCGCGTCGGCCCCGTTGAGCGAGGCGACGGCGTGATGTGCCGGGACGGCGTCGGCGGCGACGAGGAGGGCGTCGCGCAGCGAGCAAGGGTCGGCGACCTCGGCAGCCTCGCGGTCAGCCCAGCATTCGAGCGCCACGCGTGCCGCCCGGGCGCAGCGCCGAGCCCACGGCACGAACCACAACAGTCCGGCACTGGCGTCGATCGCGTCGAGCCAGCGTTGGTGGTGGCGCCGGAGATGGGCGTGCTCGTGGGCGACCACGGCGGCGAGCTGGCCCTCGTCGAGTCGTGCGCGCAGGCCTCGAGCGATCACCACCTGCGGGCCTCGGCCGGCCACGCTGTAGGCGAGCGCGGCCTCGGTCGGCAGGGTAACGAGCTCGAAGCCGTCGTGCGGCTCATGAACGCCGACGTAGGACGGCACGCGCAGGGTCATCCGGCGGCGGCGGGAACGAAGCAGGCGCCACGCCGTGCTCGCGACGCCGGAGCCTAGCAGCCCGGCTGCCAGCCAGGCAGTGACGAGACCTCCGGGTTCGAAGCGCTGCACGAGCACCTCGCAGACCTGCGTCACCGATGCCCCCCCTGCCGCGAGCAACAGGACCGGTGCAGCGAGCAGGGCGAGCCCGACAAGCACGTAAAATCCCGCCGCCAGCAGGCTGGTCGAGGCGAGGAGCGCCCAGGTTCGGGGATGGCCACCACCCATCCGACAAGTGAGCATGCCGGGAAGCGCGGTGAGCAATCCCGCGGCGAGCACGAGGACGATCATGTGTGCCGCCGCCTGCCGAGAAGCCTGCGCAGCTGAGCCCGCTCAGCGTCGTCGAGGCGTTCGATGAGACGTCCGAGCGCGGCCGGCCGGTCGGCGGCCGCGGCGAGGATCGCTTCCATGCGCTCGGCGACACTCTCCTCACGGCTGGACGTCGGACGGTAGGAGAAGGCGCGGCCGGTCTTTTCTCGTTCGACGAGGCCCTTTCGCCACAACCGCACCAAGACGGTCATCACGGTCGTATAGCCGAGCGCACGGCCAGTGGCGAGGCGTTCGTGGACCTGACCGGGCGTGAGCCAGCCGTCGCCGTCCCAGAGCACCTCGAGGACGGACTGCTCCAAGCTGCCGGGCGGGCTGCGGCGCAGCACGCCGGCGCGGCGACGGGCGGCTCGCGGCGAGGGTTCGACCATGGCCCCATGATGGCACCGCCAAGCTGACCGCCGGCCGACTGAGGCGTTGCTGTACCGTGCGGGGGTATAGTAACTGTGGCCAAGGGCGCAGGAGGCGATTGCAGGTGTACGGCTATTCGGGCGACAAAGAGGCGTACCAGAGACGCTTGCGGCGGATCGAGGGGCAGGTGCGGGGCCTGCAACGCATGATCGACGACGACCGCTACTGCATCGACATCTTGACCCAGGTGGCGGCCGCCACCAAGGCGCTGCACGCTGTCGCGCTCGGCCTGCTCGAACAGCATCTGGGGCACTGCGTGGCAG
>JAJZMD010000159.1 GCA_021803085.1 Actinomycetes bacterium | reverse complement strand
CAGCGCGGCGAAGCACGCGCCCGAGTCGAAGCGGGGCAGGCAGAGCCAGTCGATCGACCCGGTCGAGGCGACGAGCGCCGCGCTGTGCCCGTCGCCGATGATCGCGTAGTCCTCGATCCTCGAGGCTCGTTGCTCCATCACAGATGCCACCTGGTCCGAGCTGTCACGGGCAGGGAACCCGGCACACGTCCGTGTCATTCCATGCGGGGGTTCGCGACCAACGGAAAGGACGAAGAAGCACCGCAGTCTGTCGCGCCGCCGGTCAGTACCCGCGCGCAACAGGACCACGAAGCCCCCTCATCGACATCTCGTGGCTCCAGCCCTGGGTTGTGACGTGTCCTCCAGTGCGGCACACGTACTAGTACGCGAAATGGCTATGGTGTCCGCATGAGCGCTGCGGAGGAGCAACCGGGACGACCCCGAGCAAACACGAGGGGGAAGACGCCAAGGCGGCGGGCCCGGTGGGGGACGATCTCGCGCCAGCAGGTCGTCGACGCTGCTACCAGGGTGGTGAGAGCCGGCGGTTACGAGCAGATGACGATCCGCAGCCTGGCGGGCGAGCTCGGAGTTTCCCCCATGTCGCTCTACCGCCATGTGCGGGACAAAGACGACCTTCTCGACGAGGTGGTCGACACGTTGTTGGGCGAGGTGTGGCGCCCTCGAGCCCGGGAGGACGCGTGGCGGACCTGGATCGCCGAGGCAGCGGACGAGCTTCGAGGGTTCCTCGTGAGCCAACCGGCCGCCTTGCACGTCTACCTGGCTCATCCGGTCGTCTCGGCGTCGGCGCTCGCCCGCATGGAGGCGATGATGCGGGTCCTGAGGGAAGCCGGCCTGAGTGAAGTCGCTGCTCGACGGGCGTATGGTGCCATCCACACCTACACCATCGGGTTCGCTGCGTTGGAGGCATCCCGGGCCCGCGAGGCCCGTGCCGAGCACGACGCGGACGATCTGGCCCGTCAGTTGGCGGCCTACACCACGCCCCAGCAGTTCGCGAAGGGCTTGGGCTACCTGCTCGAAGGCGTCTCCCCTTCTGACCGCGTCGGCCCGGATCGGGGTTTGCGGGCGGCCGCCGGCACAACGGAGCCGCCCCGATGACGGGCCGAACCGAAGTACTCGGGCTGCCCTTCGAACCACCCCGACCGGCGTCTCGCCGGTGGCCCGGCGGACTCGGTCCCAGCATGGTCCGGGTCATTGCCCAAGGCGGGATGGCGTCCGCGTCAGCCGGTCCAGGAGCGTCGGCGTGGCCCTGTCGGTAGGAGGCCCGCAGCGGCACCTGCGGATACGGTCCGTGCTTACCAGGGCGACGTGGCGTCGGATCGCCGGAGGGCTCGGCGCCCGGATCAACGCCATGTCGTACCTGCCCAAATGGCTGATCCTGGCCTCGGTGATCGGTGTCATCGCCGGGCTGGGGGCGGTGGTGTTCTATGAGGCGCTCAGCATCTCGACGCATCTGTTCCTCGGGGTCCTCGCCGGCTACCACGTTCCCACCCCTGCCGGAGAAGGCAACGCCGCTGGTTCCGCTCACTTCGCGAGGATCTGGGCGATACCGCTCGTCGTCGTGCTGGGCGCGCTGGCCTCGGGATTCCTCGTGTTCACCTGGGCTCCCGAGGCTGAAGGACACGGCACCGACGCGGCCATCGATGCGGTGCATCACAACCCCCGGTCCATCCGCCTGCGCGCCGTTGTGGTGAAGATCGTCGCATCTGCCCTCACGATCGGATCAGGCGGCTCCGGCGGCCGGGAGGGGCCGACCGCCCAGATCAGCGCAGGGTTCGGTTCGCTGCTCGCCCGGGTGCTCGACCTGTCGCCCGAAGACGGCCGGATCGCGGTGTCGGTCGGGATCGGGTCGGGGATCGGCGCGATCTTCAGCGCCCCTCTCGGCGGGGCTGTCCTCGCAGCTGACATCGTCTACCGCGACGACTTCGAGTTCGAGGCGCTGCTGCCGGGAGTGTTCGCCTCGATCATCGCCTACGCCGTGTTCGGCGCGGTCTTCGGGTACCAGCCGCTGTTCGCCATCCCCGGCGGCTACCACTTCCACCAGCCGATCCAGTTGGTCTGGTTCGCCGTGATCGGCCTGTTGGCCGGGGGCCTCGGACTGTTGTACTCCAAGTCCTTCTACGGGATCGTCCGGCTCTCCCACCGCCTTCCATTCTCCAAGAAGCTGCGGCCGGCCCTCGGTGGGTTGCTGGTCGGGCTGATGGCCCTCGGTCTCCCCGAGGTGCTCGGCACCGGCTACGGGTGGGTGCAAAAGGGACTCGGCACCGAGATGCTCCACACCCCTTTGCTGATCGTCATCGCCCTGCCGTTGGCCCGGATCCTCGCCACCGGCATGTCGATCGGCACGGGAGGCTCTGGTGGCGTGTTCGGGCCGGGCATGGTGATCGGCGCGTTCACCGGCCTGGCCGTCTGGCGGGTGCTGGAGCCGTTCGCGCCGGGCGTCGGGCACGACCCAGCCCCGTTCGTCATCGTCGGGATGATGGCGGTCTTCGGGGGGATCTCCAGAGCGCCGATCGCGGTCATGTTGATGGTCGCGCAGATGACCGGCAGCATCGCTCTGCTCGGTCCAGCCATGATCGCCATCGCCATCGCCTGGTTCATCGTCAGCCGCTCAGACGACAGCATCTACCGCTCCCAGCTGCGGACCCGGGCCGACTCGGCGGCCAGCCGGCTGCACTTCGGCCTTCCGCTGCTCGCCACCCTCAGCGTGGCAAGTGCGGCCAACGACCCGACCGTCGTGTTGCACGATCACATCAGCGCTTCCGAGGCGCTGCAGGCGCTGCGCGACGCAGGCGTTCCTGGGGCGCCGGTCATCGATGCGCACGGGACCTACCTCGGCACGGTCGACATCGACGCCCTCGCCCCCCTCGCCGAAGCGGACTCGACCCTGCCCGTCGCTGGTGTGCTCGACGCCACCACGACCACTGTGGCCATCGACGCCACCCTCGCCGTCGGGCTCGAAGCGCTCACCCAAGCAGGCGGCCGCTGGGTCACCGTGACCAGCGAGAACCGTCAGGTCGTCGGCATACTCGCCGTCGGCGACCTCGTCCGCGGCTACCGCCAGGCGCTCAACACCAACGTCGGCAAGATCGCCCAAGTCACCGCCCACGCCGTAGCCGTCGACGAACGCGTCGGGCGGCACTCCAAGCTCATCGGGCACTCCATCCGCAGCGCCGGGCTCCCCGCCGGATGCGTCGTCATCACCGTCCAGCACGGCAACGGGCTGCTCTTTGCCACGGGGACCACGACCCTCGCCGAGGGAGACGTCGTCAGCGCCCTCACCAGCCCCCAAAGTGTCGACACGCTCCGCCAACTCCTGCGCGGCACCCCCGAACCGGAACCGATTGAACTCCACCAGGGAGATCAGCTCATCTGATCTGACCTGATTCGAGCCAGCCGGTGCCCGCGCGGGCATCAAAGGCGGTGAGCGCGAATCGGATCATACGGCGCAGCGGTAGGGACGGGGCATGCTCCCGTCACCGAGCCGCGCGGCGAGGAACCGTTGGACGACGAGCTGCTTGGCGTGGGCGAGGGTGCAGTCGGCCTCCGCGATGCGCATGTCGGGACTGGAGCGGCGATCGGCGCCGGCGGGGTGCCAGTAGAGCCCGTCGGCTGCCACCGTCAGCTCGGGCACGGTGCTGGTCTCGGTGATGTCGACGCCGGAGTCGGAGAGGCCCAGGCGCAAGAGCGGGCGCACGACGAAGCTGCCGGCTGGAACACCCGCGTCGGCGAGCAGGGCGGCGACCTCGGCGACCTCGCCGGTATTCTCCGGCGTCTCGGTCATCGCGACGCGCACCGCCAGGTCCAGGTCGATGAGGGTGGCGATACCGTCCATCGTCCGGGTCCACGTGCCCGCGCCCCGATGGGCGTCGTGGGTGGCGGGGCGTGCACCGTCGAGTGAGGTCTGCACGACAAGGTTTGGGTTGCCGGCGAGGTCACGGAGCCGCTGGAGGCGGGTGGCTCGCAGGACGGTGGCGTTGGTGAGCAGCACGGTCGGTACCGCTGCGGTGGCATAGGCGAGGAGATCAGCGATGTCAGGGTGTAAGAGCGGCTCGCCGCCGGTGAGGTAGAGCTCGGTGAAGCCCTCGGTAACGGCCTCGTCGACGAGGGCACGGAAGCGCTCGGCGGGAAGAAGCCGTGGAAGGGCGCGCGGTGACGAGCCGACCGCGCAGTAGTCACAGGCCAGGTTGCAGTGGAAGTTCGTGTACACCCACAGGCGCCGGGGGAAATAGGCGCTGCCGAACAGCGGCACCACCGGGAGGTCCTCGCCGTCAGCCGCACCGTTGTCGCGTCGAGGTGCCGCGGGTTTGGCGAGGGTGCGACTGGTATCGGTGTCGTTGCTCCAGGTGCCGCCGGTGGGGGTGAAGGCGGTGGGCAAGGAGGAGCGGTAGAGGTGGTATCGGCCCCGGGCCCGCTCGGCGGGGGGGAGCACCTCGAGACAGGTCGTCCACCAGCCGGTCTCGATCGTAGCGACGAACGATTCAGGAATCCCGGCTGCCCGCATGGAGCGGGCCTGGGCCGCCCAGTCGTAAGCGAGCGGGACGAGCTCGGCCTCCGCTCGCCCGCCGCCGACCTCGATGATCGCGTACCACACCTCGCGCCGGCCGTCGTTGGCCGGCTTGCCGATCACCCCGACGTTGACCACCAAGGTGCCGCCGATCCGCCTCTGCCAGGGCAGGCCCGAGTGGGTGCAGCAGATCACGTCCGCGCCGCTGGCCGCGACCCGGAGCACGTGCTCGTCTTCTGAGAGCGACTCCCACCAGAAGTCGTTGAGGGCGATCGGCGAGCCGTGGACGAGGTGGATGTCGCTGCCACCGATGCGTTCTCGGCGCTCGGTCGGGAGGCGGCCCATCCAGGCGGCGAAGCCGGGGCTGGTGTGGGTGCGGGTGTGGTCGTAGATGAGCTGGGCGTACTCGTTGTCACGGGGGTCGCGGTACCCGCACCCGCAGTCGGGGTCGCCTCGGGCGATGGCCACGTCGTAGTTTCCCGCCACGCAGGTGATGTCGGCTGCGTGGAAGATCGGCCACAGTGCGTCGATCTCGGCACCGAAGCCACCGAGGTCGCCCAGACAGTAGAGCTGCTCGCAGCCGCGCCTGCGGGCGTCGGTGACGAAGGCAGAGAGCGCGTAGGGGTTGGCGTACGGGCCGCCGCAGACAGCGATCCGCCGTGGCCGCTCGGTTCCCACATCTCCTGACCAGCAGCGCACTTCGGCCTCAGGAAGAGGGAGTGTGCCGACTGCTCTCACGCTGAGGCCTCGGCGGGCACTTCGGCCGGAGCCGCTGCCCAGGCGACGAGCTCCAAGGGCTGACAGGCCGGCTCCACACCTCCCCGGCGGGAGTAGACGGCGATGGCGGCCACCCCGGCGAGCCAGAAGCCGATCACCAGCAGGTAGGAGGCGGTGGCACCGAGGTGGGTGGCGATGGTGGGGAGGGCGAGGGTGCCGACGATGGCACCGACGCGGCCGATGGCGACCGAGGCGCCGACGCCGGCCCCGCGCAGATGCGTCGGGAACAGCTCGGTGAAGGTGGGATAGGCGGAGGTCCACGCGGCGGTGCCCGCGGCGTTGGCGACGACGAAGGCGATAGTCACCAGTACGGCGCTGCGGCTGGCGGTGGCCAGGGCGAGCAGGCCGATCCCTCCCGCCGCGGCCAGGTAGGTGACGCCGACGGTCAGGCGGTGCCCGACCCGGTCGAACACGGCCGCCATGGACAGCCCGCCGGCGAGGCCGCCGACGTTGCCGATGATGTAGAAGAACGGGATCGCCCGGTCGGAGATGTGGACCTGGTGCAAGACGACCACCGACAAGAGGGCGAAGATCCCGTAGTAGCCAAATGCCTCGGCGAGGTCGAGCAATGCCCCGAGCGCGAGGCGTCCCCGGTGGTGC
Source organism: Actinomycetes bacterium (assembly GCA_021803085.1). Classification (GTDB taxonomy): domain Bacteria; phylum Actinomycetota; class Acidimicrobiia; order Acidimicrobiales; family RAAP-2; genus JAJYVT01. The sequence continues at coordinate 2,660 of JAJZMD010000159.1, read as the reverse complement.
CGGAGGAGCTCGCCGAGCCCCTGGCGCAGCCCCGCATGGGATGAAGCGACGGCGGGAGCTTGCGGGAGTCGCACACGGCGGCCGGTTCGGGCCTCCAGGGCGGCGAGGATCTTCTCGGCTTCGTCGTGGCGGCCTCGGGTGACGAGCCACCGGGGTGACTCGGGGATCCGCCGGCGGAAGACCAGCACCACCAGGGCGACGAGGCCGCCGAAGACGAACAGGTAGCGCCAGGAGGTGGCAGCCCCGACGGCGAGGGTGTCGAGGACCAGGTAGGCGAGCAGCCCGGCGAGGATCGCGCCGGCGGGCCAGAAGTTCATGACGACGGCGTTGGCCTTGCCGCGGACCCGGGCGGGTATCAGCTCGGCGATCGCCGCGTTGACGATGGCGTACTCGGCGCCGACCCCGAGCGCAGCCAGGAAGCGCAGCACGTAGACGGCGCCGAGGTCCGGGCTGAGCCCGGTGAGCACCGTGAACCCGGCGTACCACAGCAGCGTCGCGACGAAGAGGCGCCGGCGACCGAAGCGGTCGGCGAGGCGCCCGCCGGCCAGCGCGCCGATCAGGATCCCCCCCAGCCACACCGCCAGGATGGCGTCGCGCTCGAACACGCTGGCGCCGAAGTGGTCGCCGAGCGGGCCGACGGCGTTGGAGAACATCTGCACCTCGAACGAGTCGAACAGCCACCCGGCGCCGAGCGCCACCAGGATGGTCGTGTGCAGTGGGCTCCATCGCAGCCGGTCGAGGCGGGCACCGACCTCGGCTTGGGTGAGCGGTCTCGTCAACGGTGTCTCCTCCTTGGGGGCTGCAATCGCATTGTCGGGCGTGCGGGGCGGGTCATCGGGCTTCGTCGGGGACGTGAGCCCGGTCGGCTATAGCCGACTCCGGCCGGGTCGGCTCGATCTGGGGCCGAGGTGCGGCGACGCCCGGGTCTCTCCAGCCAGAGACCGCCGGCCTCGTGGATCTCTGACGCCGCTGTCGGCGTTGGGCCCGCCTCAATGGCCGCTTCCAGGGTGGCCCAGCGCGGTAGAGGCGGCGGATCTTCTCGGGTGCGACACCGAGGAAGTAGCACGCTTTCAGCACTTGCATGAAGACGATCATCGACCAGGTGCCGTGCTCGACGAACCGGCGGGACGACGCCGTCGACGTGGCACGAAGTACGACGAGGCGGCCGCGGCGGGCGAGGCACCGGGAAAGCTCGAGATCCTCCATGATGGCGATCTCGGGGAACCCACCGAGCATCTCGAAGGCGTCGCGTCGGACGAACATCGCCTGGTCGCCGAAGACCTGGTGGAGGTGACGGGCCCGCTTGGTGGAGCTCCAGGCCAGGTAGTCGAGACCGATGCTGCGCCGGTCGAAGCGCAGCGACAACCCACCGCCGACGACGCGGGGGTCTGCGAGCGCGGCGCGAACCTGGCCGAGGGCGTTCGGGTCGATGCGGCAGTCCGCGTGGACGAACCACAGCACCGGGGCCGAGGTGGCCGACGCGCCGGCGTTCATCTGGACGGCCCGCCCCGGGGGGCTGTGGAGCACCCGGGCGTGGCCGGCGGCGAGTGTTGCCGTGGCATCGGACGATCCGCCGTCGACGACGACCAGCTCGCAATAAGGGAAGTCGCGGCGCAGCTGGCGGAGTGCGGCGACGATCCCCGCGGCTTCGTTCAACGTCGGCACGACGATGGCGACCGGGAGAGGATCGCCTGGGCGGCAGTGAGAAGAGGACGCGCCGCCGGTGATGGTCGGCTCCCGGTTAGCCACGGGAGCTGCCTCCTGGCGACACGGCGACCGGGCCGCTCAGCAGGGGGCGAAGCGCTGATGGCAGGGCCGGCTCGGCGGCCAGCGCCACGGCGTCCTCGGGGGTGTCGAGGTCGCGCAGGACCTCGAGCAGGCGGCACCGCAGTCCGTCCGCCTCGACCCGGGCCACGGTGGCGGCCAGGACGTCCGGCCCGCCCCACAGCTGCAGGGCGATGTCGAACAGCGACGGCACGGGCCGGTTCATCCCGGCGAGGTAGTAGCCGCCGTCGTAGGCCGGGCCGAGCACCACGTCGTCTCCGCCGGCGAGCGCCGCGAAGGCGTCACGTAGATGCCGCGCCTCGAGCAGCGGGATGTCGGTGCCGACGACGGCGAGCAGTCCTTGATGGACGGCGTACACATCGGTGACGGCGGCTGCCATGCGCTCGCCGAGGTGCCCGCCTCGCTGGGGAAGCAGTTCGACGCCAGGAGGAACGAGACCGGCGAGCTCCCCCCGGGCATCGGACGGGTCGAAGGCGACGAACGTCGCGCCAGGCGCGACCGAGGTCGCGACTGCGACGGCGCGGGTGATGAGCGCGCTTTGCAGGGACGCACACCGGTCGTCGCCGAGCATCGGGGCGAGGCGCGTCTTGGCGAGACCGGGACGGGGCGCCTTGGCCATCACGAGGACGGCTCGTTCATCGGTCACGGGTCCACCCGGTGGACCGTGCCAGCAGGGGCCAGGCCGTCGGCTGACAGCTGCGGCAGGGCGGCGGCGACCAGCGAGGCGAAGCGGTCGCCGCTCCGGGCGACCCTGGCGAGGAGCGCCTCCAGCGACTCGGGCTCGTCCACCACGCCGTTCGCGTAGTCGGTGACGAACCCGACCAGCACGTAGGGAAGCCCGGCTTCGCCGGCCAGCACCGCCTCGGGACCGGCCG
>JAJZMD010000274.1 GCA_021803085.1 Actinomycetes bacterium | reverse complement strand
CCGGCGACGCAGCAGCAGGTGGCCACGATGCGGTGGGCCCCATGCATGCGATAGGCGGCCGGGAGCGCCCGGGCCTCCAGTGCGAGGAGAATGCCAAGCACCACCGGCAGCAAGACGGCGTTCATCACCTCGACCCCGACGGCGAGTTGGACGAGGTTGGTGCAGCTGAGCACGATCCCCGCCCCAAGCAGATGGGCGGCGACATAGGTCGCGTAGAACGGGGCGCTCCCCCGCTCGGGGCGGTCGTTCAAGTTGTGACGCCATCCGAGCGCCTCGGCCAGCCCCCATGACCCAGCCAGACTGACGACGACCGCTGCCACCATCGCAGCGCCGATGACGGCGGCGCCGATGACGAAGCGGGAACCGGGGCCGAGCTCGGGGTGGAGAGCGGCCGCCCGCTGGGTGACGCCCGACAGGCTGGGGCCACCCCCGCGATGCCACAGGCTCGCCGCGGCGAGCAGGACGACCGTCACCATCACCACTTGGGTCGCGATGGTGCCGAGCGCAGGGTCGAGGCGCTCGGCGCGAAGAGAGCGGACGCGCAGGCCACGCTGGATCACCGCCCCCTGTTGGTAGAAGATCATCCAGGGCATGATCACGGCGCCGACGTTGGCGGCGAGCAGATAGCGATAGGACCGCTGCCCGAGCGGCGCGGTGTGTAGTCCCGAGACGATGGCACTGAGATGGGGGCGGGCAAGCACGAGCGCCGGGACGAAGAGCAGCTCGGCAAGGCCGAAAGCCAGTGCGACTCGCTCGACACGCCGGTACCTCCCCGTGAAGGCCAGGCTGATGAGCACCGCGGCCGCGACCGGCACGCTTAGCAGGCGGAGAACGCCAAACAGTGCCGCCGCGGCCGCGACACCGACGAACTCGGTGAGGAGCGCGCCGAGCGCCGAGGCCAGCAGCGTGATCGAGCAACACACGGCCCAGCGCGCCCCGAAGTGCTCGCGGATCAACTCGCCGTGCCCGCGGCCGGTCACGAGGCCCAGGCGAACCGTCATCTCCTGGAGGAGATACCGCACGGGGATCAGCGCGAGCTCGGGCAGGACGAGGGCATCGCCCCAGCGCGAACCCGACTGCGCCGCAGTGAGGAGCGAACCGGCGTCGGTGTCGGCGAGCATCACCACAAGACCAGGGCCGAAGGCCGCGAGCACCCCGAACAGCCCAGTGCGGCTGCTTCCCCAACTGCCGGCCTCGGGCGCGACGAGCACTCCCACATCGGTCGGGGCCGCGCCGCCGGATCGCACGGGCGCATTGAGCCAGCTCACCGCGCCATGCCACAAGGCCCCGGAGGGCCCTGCTTGACAGCCGGAGGTCCCGAGCACGATCGCGCCGGGCGCGGCCCAGCGGTACGATGAGGGACGGCAAAGTGCCACGAGCTGGAACCAGGGGGTGATTGGCTTCGACTTCGGTCGTCAAGGTGGGAGAAGCGAGCCGTGGTCTCCGGAGCCACGTTAAAGAGCCGGAACCAAAAACAAACGCCGAGCCTCAGCTCGCGCTCGCTGCCTGATTAGGTAGCGATGTCTGCCCGGTCCCAGCCCCACGGATCGGATCGCAGGCATCATCTCGTGGGGCTTACTCCAGTGGCTTGTCAGTATCCGCCGGAGGAAATCTCAGCTGACTGGGGTCCCGTGCCGGTGCCGGTGGCGAGGCGGGACCCGAGACCTCACCGCCGGCTGCGCTCGGAGAAGGCCTACTGCGAAGCTGAAGGACGCGGGTTCGATTCCCGCCACCTCCACTCGTGTTCCGTGTTCGAACTCGGACACAGTGAAGACCCCGTCGAAAGGCGGCCGGTACTGCTCATTGCAGAGCCGGCCGCCTTTCACATCCAGGCGTTCGAACACCGCGGCGTTGAACAGCTTGCGGGTCCGGTCGTTGGCCTTGCGATAGGCATCGCCGCAGCGGGTGGCGAGCGAAGCGGCCAGGTGTTAGCGGCATGTCTGCATGCGCACCGGAGGCCCCTGGCCGGCCACGCTCTTTGAGAGGTTGTCCCGTTCGTCGTGGATTTTGAGGTTGCGGTCCCCCGCCTGACGCCTGCCATCTGGTAGGTGTTCGGGCGACCGCCAAGTCACTCGAACGACAAGGGGACCACCACCGTGAAGAAGAACTACCAGAGAACGACCGCGGCTGCAGCAATGGCCGTGCCGGACACGATCACCGTCGCAATGACGAACCTCGCGGACGAATTGCGTGAGGGACTGCTCGCCCTCGCGGTTGGCACCGGGCTGCAGGTCATGGACGCGATCCTCGAGGAGAGCGTCACTGCGCTTTGCGGACCGAAGGGGCGCCACGACCCCACGCGCACCGCGACCCGTCACGGCCACGAGGACGGCTCGGTCGCCCTCGGCGGCCGGAAGGTTCCGGTCCGCCGTCCGCGGGTGCGCGCCACCGACGGATCGGGAGAGCTTGCGATCCCCGCGTATGAGCATTTCTCCTCGACCGAGGTGCTCGGCCAGATGGCGATGGAGAACATGCTCGCCAAGCTCTCGACCCGTCGCTATCCCCTCGGCCTCGAGCCCGTGGTGGCGTCCATCCTCCGGTGTAAAAGTCGACGGGCGTAAGTTCCTTCGAGAAGTTCCAGCTCAACGAAGGAAGACCTACACCCGTGACTGCACGAGTATCACGCATCGAACGCATCCGCGCACAGATAAACGAGCTGTTCGCCTCCGAGGGCGAGCTCGGCGAAGTGCTCGAGCAGGTGGCCCGCCTGGGAGCTCGCCTGCTGCTCCAGACCGCCCTCGAGACAGAGGTAACCGAACACCTCGACCGGGGCCGCTACGAGCGGCGCAGCGCTGCTGAGGACGCCAAGGACGGCTCGCGCAACGGCTACAGCCCGCTCACCGTCAACACGACGGCCGGGCCGGTCACGCTCAGCCGCCCGAAGCTGCGGGGCACGACCCAGGCGTTCGCCTCGCGCCTGCTCGGCCAGGGCGTGACCCGCACCAACGCCATCGAGTCCCTCGCCATCGCTGGCTACGTGAGGGGCCTGTCCACCCGTGACATCGAGGCTTCGCTCGCAGAGGCACTCGGCGAGGGGGCGACCGTGTCCAAGTCGACCGTGAGCCGGATCTGCGAGGCGATCAAGAACGAGTTCGAGGCGTTCCGCCACCGCGACCTCGCCGGGATCGAGCTCGAGTACTTGTACCTGGACGGCTCCCACTTCAAGATGCACCCTGGGGCTCCGGCCGAGCCGGTGCTCGCGCCTGGGGCATCACGACCGACGGGAAACCCGCGCTCTTGGCCGTTGAGCCCGGCGCTACCGAGTCGATCGACGCGTGGCGGGATTTCCTCTGCCGGATGGCCGGCCGGGGACTTCGGGCGCCGAGCCTTGTCGTCTCCGACGGCGGTGCGGGGCGCATCGGCGCCGTCGAGCTCGTCTTCTCGCGCTCAGCACGACAGCGCTGTCTCATCCACCGTGCGAGGAATGTGCTCGCGAAGGTCCCCAAGCACGCCCAAGACCAGGTGAAGAAGGACTTCTTGGCGCTCTGGAACGGCATCGACGACGATGCCGGGGAGGCAGCCGTCTTGGAGGCCGAGAAGCGGGTGAAGGCGTTCTCCGCGAAGCGGAAGACGCTCTACCCGGCGGCCGTCGCCTGCTTGGAGGACGACCTCGGCCACCTGACCACCTACCTGCAGTTCCCGAAGGAGCACTGGGCACGCATCCGGCACTCCAACTTCATATCGGGCGGACCTTCGGCGAGGCCCGTCGGCGCGTGAAGGTGATGGGCCGGCTGCCGGGCGAGCGCTCATGCCTGTCCCTCGTCTGGGCCGTCCTCGACCGCGCCTCACGCGGCTGGCGTGGCGTCGAGATGACGCCGAAGGTCGTCCGAGAGCTCCAGCTGCTACGCCACGAGCTGCTCGGCCCGCCGCGAAGGAGCACCGGAGAGGAGGCGGTCCCCGGCGTCGTTACAACCGCCGCGTCGCATCACCAATCGGAGCTTGCGCCCGCGGCATTTCCACCAGATCCGGGACGCCACTCTCACCGGCCACGGTAGACGTCTCGGCGGTGCGCTATGCGGAGGACGACCACCTCATGAGGTTCGTCGAACACCCGGTAGAGGACGCGGTAGGTGCCCCGACGAGCCGACCAGACACCGACGAGGTCGTCACGAAGTGGCTTGCCAACGGTCCTCGGCTGGACAATGAGCGCAGTGGTGAGAAAGTCGATGACGGCTGCCGCAACTGCTTCGGGGAGTCGGTCGGTGATGGCCCTCCGAGCCGGTGGGGTGAGGACGAGCTCGTAGTCACCTTCGCTCGCCAAGCTCACCCGCCAAGGCGACGCACCGCGTCGACACCGCGTACGACATCGCCACGAGCGTAGGCCTGATCGGCCTCACGGATGTCCGCCAGGGCGTCCGGGTCGCTCAGCACGTCGATCGTCTCTTCCATCTCGGCCAGGTCGTCAGGGCTGATGAGCACGGCCGCCTCGTGTCCATTGCGCGTGACGACTACTCGCTCGTGTTGGTATTCGACCCGGTCGATGACTTCGGACAAGTGGTCCCGGACGGTCCGCAGCGGCTCGGTGCTCATGGCCACAATTGTGGCGCTGTCCTGGCGAGTCGTCAAGCCCCTTGCCGCACAAGGTCGACGAGATGGCTGGTGGTCGCGAATCCCAGGGCGGTTCGAATCGCGACAGCGCACCTCCACGTGATGGAACGAAAAGCCAACCGGTGTCCCCCTGATGGGCGGGCACCGGTGGCGCGTTCGGGGCGGGTTTGCCGCTGGCTGTGTGGGTCTCGCAGCCGGCCGGCGCCCAGAAGTAGCGCCGACTCCACGGCAGAGATGATCTCGCTCTTGCGGAGCCGGACCGCTTCCTCGCCCGACCAACAGCCGGCAGGAAGTGCCCGTCGTGGGATCTCTCGCAACAGTGCACCGCGGGCCCGCGCCCGACTAACCGCCGAGCGGGGCAGAGTCGCGTGGCCTTTGGCTCGGTAGGTGAGCGTCGTCTGTTCGAAGCCGAGCATGGCAATCGGCGGGGCGTCATCCCAGGCGGCGAGGAACGCCTCCCGGATCACAGACCACCTCGCGTCCTCTGTGTCAGTGCCACGAAGCCGGGCGACGCAGTAGACCAGCGCCCCGCCAAGGGCACGGTGGGCCGAGCGCGGATCGACGGCGAGCAGTTCCAGCCAGTCCGGCCCCACGAGGAGATCCATCACGGGCCATGGCGAGTCTTGCGTCGCGACGCCGATGCCGACGCTCTCTTCGTCGCTACCGGGGGGTCGGACGGTGGTCAGGTGGACCGCTACGAATATCGGCCGTGCGTCAGGCATCGTCAGAGCCGCAGCCACCGCGGGCGATCGCGAAGCCGTGAGCAGGATCCCGTCCGCGACACCGACGGCGAAGGCAGGGTCAAGTCCGAGCTCTGCCATCTCCAGGTCCAGCTGCGTGGCCACGACCAATGGAGGTTCAGAGCAGACGAGGCATGCCTGACGGTCTGCCGTCCAGAGGGTCGCTCGAGACCGCGTATCGAGCTGGGACGAGTACCAGTCCGAGACCGAAGGCAGCCCGACCGCGGTGAGCACCGCACCCGTGGCGGCCCAGCACGAAGTCGTCGGTGGCGGCGGCAGTCGAAGCGAGGATCCGCAGCGTCTGGGACGGGTCGGAGTAGGCGCCGGGATGAACCCGCAGCCGATGGCTGCCGACTCGGTGGCGGACGATGAGGCGCGGGTCGTTCTGCCAGCAGTCTTCGACCAGGCGGACCTGGGGAGCGTGCCGCGGAGAGATGGCGAGGTAGGTCGGCAGGCCTGGCGGGCCGACGCCCACTTGGGGGGTTGGTGATCGTCCGGGCCCACAGGGGCGACAGCGATGCCAGGCGGTGCCCGCAGGCGGGCGAATCTGCCGCTGCAGCAAGGAGGCCAGCCACGCTCGAAGCCTCGAAAGCCGAGAGACGGCGGTCGATACCTTCCCACTCGAAGGCTGTCCAGTCGGGCGCGGACTGCCGAGGCCGGGTAGGCGCGCCGCTGCCTCGTCGGCGACCAGCACCTCGGCGTCCGCGACGACTCATTGACCTATGACCACTTCTTCGAGACGGTTGCTGAACCTCATGGAGTCTCCGACCGAAGCGAGTGGGAATCGTCGCGGCGTTCGCAATGAGATCGCGATAGGTGGGGCTGACACGGTGGTCATGCCCCTATCGCCGCTCATGACGGTTGCACTCGATTACCTCGGCATCGACCACACCGTTGATGCCGCCTACGTTCGCAAGCTCAACACTTGGCAACTCGAAGCAGCGAGGGAGCACGTGTTCATGCACCCTGGCTCAGCACTCATGACTTGGGTCGAGAAGACCCGACCTCCGACAAGTCCGTAGATCGCACCGAACGATCGGCCTAACCTCTTCCAGGACTAGTCGTTTGTGGGATACGACGGGTGCCGTGACGCAGAGCCGGGACCCCCGCGAACTGCCATCAGGGCTGCCCTGACGCCCGCATAACACGGTGGCGAGCCATCCGGTCGAACGCCACGCGGTGCACTGGCGCGAGCAGCTTCCAATAAAGAAAGCCCGGTATGCCACGGGGGCGGAACGCGGCTACCTGGTGAAGGACACCTTGACCGGCACGGTACCCGAGCCAGGCGTCACCGGGGAACCATCCGACGCTCCGCAGCACCAGCTCGCCCGACTCGACCCAGGCGATGCGCCACCAGTCGACGAGCGCTCCCGGCACCACGGCCGCGGGCTTACGTCGTCGAAGCCGCTCGCCTACGAGGCGCCCGAGGACAAGGCGGGCCATCCACCCGGGTGCGGCACCGTACCAGCTGAGCCGCCCGCCGATCGACTCCAGATCGTGCACGACCACTTCCTCGGTACCCGGTGGGATGGTGACATCGACGACGACGGAGTAGACACCATCGACCAGGCCGTCACGGCGCTCGAGCAGCGAGCGAGTTACCTCCTCGTCCTGGTCGTCGAGCGCGGCGGCGAGGGCGCCCTCGACGCCCATCGGCGTGACCGAGAACGCCCGTCTCGCCGGTTCGGCGTCGACCACCACCACCTCGGTGACGAGACTCTCGATCAACGCATGACTCACCGAACGATCGACCGGCGTCACGAGGTCGACCCAGTACGACGAGAGGTGCGGAGTGAGCCACGGGATGTCGATAATGCGACGGGGACGCAGACCCCGGACGCGGGCGTACGCAGCGATCATCTCGCGGTAGGTCGTGACGTCAGCGCCGCCGATCTCATAGACGCCGGGAGCGACGTGGAGCGACTGCTCCAGATAAGCCAGCAGGTCGACGAGGGCAATAGGCTGGATCCGGGTGCGCACCCACCGGGGGCAGACCATGGCCGGCAGTCGCTCGGTCAAGTAACGAAGCATCTCGAAGGAGATGCTGCCCGAGCCGAACACCACCGCGGCCCGCAGCTCGACCACCGCCACGCCGGCGGCGGCGAGGGCCGAACCCACCTCGTGCCGGCTGGCCAGGTGTGCGGAGGTCGGAGCGTCCCCGAGCGCTCCGACATAGATGATCCGGCCGACGCCCGCCTGCGCCGCCGCCCGACCGAAGGCGGTGGCAAGACGGAGGTCGACATCGCGGAATCCACCACCGGCGGCCATCGAATGGACGAGGTAATAGGCAACCTCGACACCACCCAGGGCGTCGGCGGTCGCGCCTTCGTCGCCCACGTCAACAGCGATGGCCCTCGTACCCGTCGGGAGGGAGCTCACGGAACGGCCGAGGCCGACCACGTCGTGCCCAGTACCGAGCAGTTGGTCCGTCAGAGCACGTCCGACAAAACCAGAAGCCCCGGCGATGGCAACGATCATCGGGAGCCTTTCCCAAGAGAGGAACCCAGTATCGCAGGTCAGCAGCCAGGCGCCCGCGTCGCTCCCGAGCGGGTGATCGGCGTACGCCTGCCAGCCCAAGGATCACCCCCGAAGCGATGATCGTCCCAAATGGCAGTCGGCACGTACCCACCGGTCGGCGCCTCGTCGCTCGGACGTCGTCAACAGAGGATCGCACCGGCTCAGCTGGCCCGGGGGCGCTCCAGGTAGTCGTGCACGGCGCGGCGGATCACCTCGGCCTCGGCAATGTGTTCCGCCTGGGCTCGGGCCCGGAGCTGGTCTCGTAGATCGGGCGGGAACCGGACCGAGATGTTCCCAGCCGGCGCCGAACCGAGGAGGGGACGGCCACCAGGCCGGCGGACAAGGCGTTCGGTGTCCAGGCCGACCTCCGCCTGCTCCGCTGCCTTCTCGACCAACTCGTCAGTAATCAATCGGCCGCCGATCGTGAGGGACGGTCGCTTGGTGGTCATGGTCGGGACCTCCGTTCTCCGGACCACAGATGTGCGTACTTCGCTCGCATGGACATGGCGTGAACGACGACCACCGTCCCGTCGTCGGCCACCAGGGCCGCCAGCTCCAGTCGATTGCCGGCGCGGTCCGGGCCGAGGATCAAGGTCATGGGAGTGTCTTCGTCCAGTGCATCAGGGTCGTCTCCCACGTAGCCGGGGTTTGCCAGAGCGTGTCGTATGTCGTCGTCGCTGATCCCATGGCGTCGAGCGGTCGGTTCGATCCACAGGTCGGGCTCCGACGCCAGTGTATTGTACCGCGAAACCCTTACGAGCGTCCGAGTCCCTTATGAGAGGGC
>JAJZMD010000225.1 GCA_021803085.1 Actinomycetes bacterium | reverse complement strand
CCTCTCCGTCCCGGCCAAGGTCATGCTCCGCTATGTCGACCTCTCCATCGAGCTCCAGGTCATGAGCTTCTTCCTCGCGAGAAGGGATCCCGACCTGCCACCTCTCGGAGTCGGGCTGGGCGTGCGTCCAGACGTTCGCGACGGAGCTCCGTCTGCCTGAACCCGCCGGCAGGACGGGCTCCGACCCGGTGCCCCGCCGGCGTCTCCGCTGACCGATCCGTCCCCAGGATCGCTAGCGTCGTAGCGTTGGATCGCGCCGGGAGGCACCGTTGTCCGTCGTCGCCGTTGGGATCGAGCATCAGCAGGCGCCCCTCGACGTGCTCGAGCGCGTGACCATCGGCGACGCCGACCTCGCCAAGACGCTCGCCACGCTCCGCTCGTGGGAGAACGTCCAGGAAGCCGTCGTCCTGTCCACCTGCCTCAGGACCGAGGTCTACGCGGTGGTCGACCGGTTCCACGACGCGGTCGTCGACGTCTGCGAGCTGCTCGCGGCCCACGCCGGCCTCAGCGCGGACGACGTGTCGGCGCACACGTCGGTCCGCTTCGACGACGACGTCGCGGACCACCTGTTCGCGGTCGCGGCCGGCCTCGAGTCCGCGGTGCTCGGCGAGACCGAGGTGCTCGGGCAGGTGCGGCGAGCCTGGGAGCGTGCCCGCGAGGAGAGGGCGGTCGGCCCGGTGCTCTCGGACCTGTTCCGCAGCGCGGTCCAGGCGGGCAAGCGGGTGCGCGCGGGGACGGGCATCGCACGCGGGACGACCTCCTTCTCGTTCGCCGCGATCGAGCTCGCCGCGCAACGGCGCGCCGGCGGCCTCGCGGACGCGGCGGTGGCCGTCGTGGGCGCCGGCGAGATGGGCACGGGCATCGTGCACGCGCTCGGCCGGCTCCCCGAGGGGCGCCGGCCGGCGTCGGTCGTCGTGGTGAACCGGAGCCGGGGCCGGGCACGCCAGCTCGCCGACACGGCGCCGACCGCGCTCGACGTGCACGCGGTCGGCGTGGAGGACCTGGCTGGGACGGTCGCCACCTCCGACGTCGTCTTCACCGCGGTGGAGGCGAGCGGCCACCTTCTTGCGGCGAGCACGCTTGCGCCGGCCGCGGCGCAGCCCGGGGGCCTCCTCGTCGTCGACCTCGGCATGCCCCGCAACGTGGACCCCGCGGCCGCTTCGATCGACGGCGTCAGGCTGCTCGACATGGACGACCTCCGCTCCGCGGTGACGCGGGCGGTCGACGAGCGCCGCGGGGAGGCGGACCGGGCGGGCGAGATCGTGGCGGAAGAGCTCGTCCGCTACCGGGTGGCGAGCAGAGCGCGCGGCGCGGCACCCGTGGTGAGCGCGCTGCGCGCGCGGCTCGAGGAGGTGCGCGCGCACGAGCTCGCGCACCACCGTTCGCAGCTGTCGGGGATCGGGCCCGGCGCGTTCGAAGCCGTGGACGAGGTCACCAGGGCGGTGCTCGCCAAGGTGCTGCACGAGCCGACGGTCGTGCTCCGCGAGACCTCGGGCACCTCGAAGGGCGAACGGCTCGTCGAGGCGCTGCGCGCCCTGTTCGACTTGTGACCGTGCCGGGCGGCGCGCGGGTGGTCCGGCTCGCCACGCGTGGCTCGCCCCTCGCGCTCGTGCAGGCCGACCTCGTGGCCCGGTCGCTCCAGGCAGTTGATCCGGACGTGCGCGTCGAGCGCGTCGTCGTCCACACCGAGGGCGACCGCAGAAAGGACGAGGACCTCGACCGGATCGGCGGGCAGGGCGTCTTCGTGAAAGAGGTGCAGGCTGCCGTCCTCGACGGCAGGGCCGACGTCGCCGTCCACTCGGCGAAGGACCTCCCGCCGCGCACGCCCATGGGGCTGGTGCTGGCGGCGGTGCCCCCGAGGGCCGACCCGCGCGACGCGTTGGTCGGCGCGACGCTCGAGTCCCTCGCCCCGGGCGCGGTCGTGGCCACCGGCTCCGCGCGCCGTCGCGCGCAGCTCGCCAACATCCGTCCGGACCTCGGCTTCGTCGCCCTCCGCGGCAACATGGAGACCAGGCTCGAGCGCGCGGGCGACGGCACGGCGGCCGCGGTGGTCGCGGCGGCCGCCGCCCTCGACCGGCTGGGCCTGGCGGGCAGGATCGCCGAGCGGCTCTCGCCGGTCCTGTGCCTTCCCCAGGCCGGGCAGGGCGCGCTCGCGCTCGAGTGCCGAGACGACGACGACGGGTGCCGCTCGCTGCTCGCACGCATCGACGCAGGCGATGACCGCCGCGCCCTCAGCGCGGAGCGGGCGTTCCTGCGGGTGCTCGGCGCCGGTTGCGCGCTGCCCGCGGGCGCGCTGGCGCGCCGGGCAGGGCGAGATCACCTCGAGCTCGAGGGGGTGCTCGCAAGCGCAGACGGACGCGTCGTCGTGCGCGGCCGGCTCCTCGGCGACGATCCGGAGGCGCTGGGCGAGGCGCTCGCGCGCGCGCTCGTCGGCGAGCAGGGCGCATCCTCGCTCCCGGGCTGGGAGGCGCTCGAGCCTTGGACAGCGCCCGCGTGACGGCCACCACGAGCAGGACCGCGCCGCTCTGGGGCACGACGATCGTCGTGACGCGCCCGAGAGAGGATGCCGACGACCTCGCGAACGCCCTCCGCGCGGCCGGCGCGCAGGTCGTCGGGTTCCCGGTCGTCGACATCGTCGACCCCGAGGACGGCGGCGCGGCGCTCGAGGCTGCGGCGAGGAACCTCGCACGCTACCGATGGGTGGCCTTCACCTCCGCCAACGCGGTGCGCCGCCTCCTCGCGCTCGTGCCCGACGTCCGTGCCCTTGCGGGCGTGCAGCTCGCGTCGGTGGGGCCTACGACCGCGGCTGCCCTGGAAGCGCACCATCTGGTGCCCGACCTCGTCGCGCACCGATCGAGCGCGGCAGGCCTCGGCGAAGCCTTCCCCGCCCCGGCCGGGCCGGACGCGACGGTCCTCTTCCCTGCGTCGGCAGGTGCCCGCCCGACACTGCCCGCGGCGCTGCGGCAGAAGGGGTGGGCGGTGGACGTGGTCGTCGCCTACCGCACCGTGCCCGCACCGACGCCCTCCGCTTCGGCGGTGCGGGAGCTGGAGGCTGCGTCGGCTCTCACCTTCGCGTCCCCCTCGGCGGTGGACGCCTACGTCTCGCTGCGCACCGAGGCCGGTCTGCCGCTTCCGATCCCTCCCGTCGTCGCCTGCATCGGCCCCGTCACGGCGGACGCCGCTCGAGCCGCGGGGCTCGGGGTCGTCGTCGCAGCGCGCGCCGGCGTCGCGGACCTGGTCGCTGCGCTGACCGACGCGCTCGGCGGGGGCGCCCCCGCCGGGGGCCGCGGTGCCGACGGGGCGCCCCCCGCAGGGGGCCGCGGTGCCGCTCGCCGGTAGGATCGGCCGCGATGGCACCCGGTGTCGGCTTCCCCGCGCGGCGCATGCGCCGGCTGCGGCGCACCCCCGCGCTGCGCCGCCTCGTGGCGGAGACCCGGCTCTCGATCGACGATCTGGTGGCGCCGCTCTTCGTGCGGGAGAGCATCGATGAGGCCCAGCCGATCGCGTCGATCCCCGGCCACTTCCAGCACACGGTCGCCTCGGCGCTGGAGGAGACGAAGCGGCTCGTGGGGCTCGGCATCCCTGCTGTGGCACTCTTCGGCATCCCTGCCGTAAAGGACGCCGTGGGGTCGGGCGCGTGGGACCCAGAGGGCGTGGTCCAGCGCGCGCTGCGCGCGCTGCGTGACACCTTCGCGGGCGAGGTGGTGCTCGTCGCTGACCTGTGCCTCGACGAGTACACCGAGCACGGCCATTGCGGCGTGCTCGCGCCGGACGGAACGGTCGACAACGACGCCACCCTCGAGCTGTACGCGCGCGTCGCGCTGGCGCAGGCGGAGGCGGGCGCTGACGTCGTCGCGCCGAGCGGGATGATGGACGGGCAGGTCGCGGCCGTCCGGCGGGCGCTCGACGGCGGGGGGCACGACCAGGTGGCGGTGCTCGCGTATGCGGCGAAGTTCGCCTCCGGCCTCTACGGTCCGTTCCGCGACGCGGTGGACGTGCACATCGCCGGGGGCGGCGACCGCCGCGGCTACCAAGAGGATCCCGCGAACCGGAGGGAGGCGCTCGCCGAGGTAGCGCTCGACGTCGCGGAGGGCGCGGACATCATCATGGTGAAGCCGGCCGTGACCTACCTCGACGTGATCGCCGACGTGCGGCGCGCGGTCGACGTGCCGGTCGCGGCGTACCACGTGAGCGGCGAGTACGCCATGATCAAGGCAGCCGGCGCGAACGGGTGGATCGACGATGCAGCGGTGGGCCTCGAGCAGCTCGTCGCGGTGAAGCGCGCGGGAGCCGACTTCGTCCTCACCTACTTCGCCGCCGAGGTGGCCGAGGCGCTCGGTGGCTGACGCCGGCGGCACGGCCGCTGGCGGCGAGGGGGCAGGCGGCACGACCGCCGAGGGGGCCGGGGTGGCAGGCGGCGAGGGCGCCGGGGTGGCAGGCGGCGAGGGCGCCGGGGTGGCCGCGGCGTCGGCCGGACGCGAGGCGTCGGGTGGCGGCGACCGCCCGGCGACGGGGTCGAACTCGGCGTGGTTCGCCCGTGCCGCCCGCACGATCCCCGGTGGGGTGGACTCCCCCGTCCGGTCGTTCGCGTCGGTCGGGGGTACGCCGTTCACGGTCGCGCACGGGGAGGGGCCGTGGGTCTTCGACGTGGAGGGCAATCGCTACCTCGACCTCGTGCAGTCCTACGGCGCGGTCCTTCTCGGCCACGGGCACCCCGTCGTCGTGGAGGCGGTGTGCCGCGCCGCGACGCTCGGCAGCTCCTTCGGCATGCCGACGCCCGGCGAGGTGCTGCTCGCCGAGGCGATCTGCGCCCGGGTGCCTGGCTGCGAGCAGGTGCGGTTCGTCTCGTCGGGGACCGAGGCCGCGATGAGCGCGCTCCGGTTGGCGCGCGGCGTCACGGGCCGCTCGCGCGTGGTCACGTTCGCCGGCTGCTACCACGGGCATTCCGACGGGCTTCTCGCAGCCGGCGGGAGTGGTGTCGCGACGCTCGGCCTGCCCGGCTCGGCGGGTGTGCCGGCCGCCGCCGTCGCCGACACCCTCGTCGTGCCGTACAACGTCGTCCCAGAGCTCGACGAGGCGGTCGCGTGCGTCATCGTCGAGCCGGTGGCGGCCAACATGAACCTCGTCGCGCCGAAAGAGGGCTTCCTCGAAGGGCTCCGGCGAGCCTGCGACGAGTCCGGTGCGCTGCTCGTCTTCGACGAGGTGATCACGGGGTTCCGCGTCGGCCCGGCCACGGCGAGCGTCCTGACGGGGGTGGTCCCCGACCTCTGGTGCTTCGGGAAGGTCATCGGCGGCGGGCTCCCGGTCGGCGCCTTCGGCGGACGGCGTGAGCTGATGGCGGCCCTCGCACCGTCGGGGCCCGTGTACCAGGCCGGCACGCTCTCGGGGAACCCGATCGCGACCGCGGCCGGCCTGGCGGTGCTGGGCGAGGTGTCCGTTGCCGACTACGAGGCGCTCTCATCGCGCGTCGCCCGGTTCGCGGCCGCGTTGTCGGGCGCCGTCCGCGCGGGCGGGCTCGCCGCTGCCGCCCCGGTCGCAGGGACGCTCGCGGGGCTCTACGTCGGCGCGCCACCGGGAGTGGAGCTCGATGCGCCCTCCGACTACGAGGGGGTGCGCGGCATCGTGTCGAGCGGGTCGTACCCGCCGTTCTTCCACGCGCTCCTGCGTCGCGGTGTGATGATCGCCCCGGGCCCCTACGAGGTGCTGTTCTGCGGGCTCTCGCACCGCGACGCGGACCTCGACCTCGCGGTCGAGGCGGCGGGGGAGGCGGCGGCCGAGGTGGCGAAGGCCGCCGGGTCGGGCTGACGCACGCCGCCGCGCCGTCTCAGCGGAGAAGGGACGCGGCCTTTTGCGGCATCAGCTCGGCGATGCGGACGAGCGCGTCGTAGCCGAGCTCAGCGGGCCCGGGGTCGGGCCGCATGAGGTTGGCCATGATGCGCAGGAGCCCTTTCATGAACACCTCGGAGCGCATGCCCACCGAGACGCACCAGTGCATCGCCGTGGGGTTCGAGACGAGGCGGACGAACGCCCGCCCGACCCGGTAGTAGTCGTCGTACGCCTCCGAGAGCCTTTCCTCGTAGCGCGCGATCGCGGCAGGTCCTTCACCTGAGAGCGCCTCGGACACCGAGGAGGCGGCGAGGCGACCGGTCTCGTACCCGTAGGCGATGCCCTCGCCGTTGAAGGGGTTGATCGCCCCGCTCGCGTCGCCGATCACGACGAGGTTCGGCCCCGTGCGAGGGCCGACGGCGAAGCTCATCGGGAGCTTTCCCCCGGTCGGCGGGCCGCAGCTCGTCTCCTCCGAGAGGCCCCAGCTCTTCGGCGCGCCGGCGACGAAGGCCTCCATCAGCCGCGAGGTGTTCACGCCCTTCCAGCGCTGCTCGGTCGAGAGCAGACCCACGCCGACGTTCACCCGGCCGTCGCCGAGCGGGAAGATCCAGCCGTAGCCCGGGACGACCTCTCCCCTGGCGTCGCGGATGTCGAGGTGGGACTCGATGCAGGGGTCGTCGTGGCGGGGCGAGCGGTAGTAGCCCCGCAGCGCCATGCCGAGGGGGAAGCCACGCCGGCGCGTCGTGCCCAGCTGCCGGCCGATCCGCGAGTTGGAGCCGTCGGCGACGACGAGGTAGCGGCCGCGGACCTCCCGCGTCCTCCCGGTGTCGAGGTCGCGCACCACGACGCCCGCGCACGCCGGCAGCGACGCCTGGCTCCTCAGGGCGGTCCCTGCCCCAGCCCCAGCCCCAGCCCCCGCCCCGACCCCTGCCCCAGCCCCGACCCCAGAGCTCTCGACGAGCAGTGTCTCGAGCGCCCTGGCCGCGGTCCCCGCATTGGCCGCGGCACGGGATTCAGAGCTCTCGGCGAGCAGCGGCTCGAGCACCTCGGTGTGCTGGTGCAGGGTGGCGCCGGCCTTCTGGGCACGCTCGGCGACCAGCCCGTCGAGGTCGTGGCGGGTGATCGTGTACCCGTACGGGGGGAACACCGGGTGCTCGGGCCACGGCATCTCCAGCACGAGCCCCCAGCCGCACGACCGCAGCCCCGTGTGCCGGTGGGACCCGGCGAGCGCGCCCTCGAGCCCCATGTCGGCGAGCTGGCGCACGGCGCGCGGCGTGAGCCCGTCTCCGCAGGTCTTCTCCCGGGGGAACCGCTTCTTCTCGACGACCGCGACGTCCCAGCCGGCGTCGGCGAGCCAGTAGGCGCACGACGAGCCGGACGGCCCCGCCCCGACGATCACGACGTCGTGCAGGTGGTCCTGCGAGCGTCCACCGCGGGACGCCCGCCGCGGGTTGCCGCGGCGGCTGGCAGGGCGCGCCGGCGTGTGCTTCGGGGGATCCGTGGCGCCTGTCGGCCGGCCGCGCGTCGTCGCGCCTCCCTGGGTCACGCCCGGAATCGTAGGCGCCGGCACCGTGCGCGCCGCCCCGCTGCCGGGCGACCGGGAGGGCGGCCGCGGATGTGCTCGTGCGCACGAGCCCGTGGTAGAACGGCTCCGCCGTGGACCAGTACCTTCCGATCTTCCTGCTGCTCGTCCTCGGGGCGCTGTTCGCGGGCCTCTCCTTCGGCGCGTCGAAGCTGCTCGCGCCGCGCCAGAAGCCCAGCGCGCAGAAGGTCGCGCCCTACGAGTGCGGGATCATCCCCAGCCGCGAGCCTCCGTCGCGCTTCCCGGTCCGCTTCTACCTCGTCGCGATGATCTTCATCATCTTCGACATCGAGATCATCTTCCTCTACCCGTGGGCGGTGGTCTTTCGCGAGCTGCGCGTGTTCGGGCTCGTCGAGGTGCTGGTGTTCGCTGCGGTCGTCCTCGTCGCCTTCGTCTACCTCGTGAGCAACGGGGCATTGCAGTGGGGGCCGGGGAGACGGCTCGAGCCGGGCATCCCGACGGCGAGGACGACGGAGTCGACGATCACCCGCGTCCCGACCGAACCAGGGGCGCCCGGGCAGGCGGCGTAGGGACCGGCTCATGGGTCTCGAGGACCTCCAGCACAATTTCCTGACGGGCAGGCTCGAGGACCTCGTCAAGTGGGCTCGCCGCAACAGCGTGTGGCCCGCCACCTTCGGGCTCGCGTGCTGCGCCATCGAGATGATGTCCGTGGGCGCCGCGGACTTCGACATCTCCCGCCTCGGGATGGAGGTGTTCCGGGCGTCGCCTCGGCAGGCCGACCTCATGATCGTCGCGGGGCGTGTCTCCCAGAAGATGGCCCCGGTCCTGCGCCAGGTCTACGACCAGATGATGGAGCCGAAGTGGGTCATCTCCATGGGCGTGTGCGCGTCGAGCGGCGGCATGTTCAACAACTACGCCATCGTGCAGGGCGTCGACCAGGTCGTTCCCGTGGACGTCTACGCGCCGGGATGCCCACCGTCGCCCGAGACCCTCCTCCACGCGATCCTCACCCTCCACGAGAAGATCCGCACCGGGGCGATCACCCGCCGCTCCGGTCCTGCGCCTCAGCGGGGTGAGCAACTGGCCGGGTGGGTCGCCGAGCAGCCGGACGCGGTGCGCGTCGCGACGCCGCGATGACGGGCTCCCCGCCGGCACCCGCGGCCGCCGACGTGGCCGGAGGTGCGGCCGCCGACGTGGCCGGAGGTGCGGCCGCCGACGTGGCCGCGACCGCA
>JAJZMD010000006.1 GCA_021803085.1 Actinomycetes bacterium | reverse complement strand
GCCAACGCAATTGTGCACCTCGCGTCGCGTTCGGCGATCGGGCCCGCGCCGGACGTCACCGTCCTGCGGGACGACCTTACGACGTGGTCGCCCGGCGCGAGCCAACGATGCGGCGGAGGACCGTCGAGCTCTTCGCGGAGTTCTTCCCGCAACCTTTGCGCGCCGCACCTTTGCCCGCTCGATGCCGAGATGGGTGTGGCAGACCTCGACGGGGCCGGGGCTCGGGATGCACTCAAGCACGGTGTGGCTGTCAGGACCGCTGGCGTCCGAGCAACGGCGCAACGGCGCAACGGCGCCCTACCAATCGTCGCGCCGCCTTTGCTTGCCGAGCAACGTAGATGTCCTGCAAGGACAGGAGGGTGCCCTGCCGACTTGGGACGCGAGAATCCCGGCGAAGGTGCGGACCCAGTGCGGCCCCGAACTTGCTCACGTTGAGTACCGCGTCGAAACGCCCGCCCTCCCACAGCGATGGGTCAGAGACGAGCGCCTCAACACCGGCGGGAGCTGGCCAGGGCGCAGCACCGAGCCCGGCGACCTTCGCGCGCGGCCTCGACGAAAAACGGCCCTGGGGAGCCCGTCCTGCCGAGAATCAGCTGCGCACGCACGCGCCCATTCGGCCCAGACGCGTCACCGGCCCCCCGGCATGCCGGGCACCGGAACGCCCCGGGGAGCCGACGGGCCACACGGACCTCTCACGGCCAAGCACCTGACCGCGCAGCGCGACGGGCGCGCCGGAAGCTCAAACCGACTGGCTCCAGTGGGAGGGGACGCCGGGCTCGAGGATCCGAGCGCCGGGGAGCGCGTCGAGTCCCGTCTCCGCGCCACCGGGGGTGTAGACGACAATGAGGCGAAGTGGGCTCCACGTCGTGTTGTACGTCGAGTGCAGGACATTCACAGGGATGTAGACGGCGTCGCCCTCGGCGATCGCGAAGCGCTCCTCGTCCCCCTCTTCCCCGACCGTCTGGACGCCGCGCCCGGAGATGACGTAGATCACCTCCTCCTCACCGGGGTGTCGGTGGGGCGCGTGTCCCTCACCCGGGTAGATGATCACCTCGCCCGTCGTGAGACCTGCGTCATTGTCGAGGTGGGGCGTGACGAGCCACTTGATCGTGCCCCAGTCGAACACGCGTGTGGAGACTTCGTCGGCCGTGCGGTGCATGTCATGCTCCTTTGCTGCCTACCCGCGATCGAGAATTGCCTTGAACTCCTCGGCCTGGCGGCGGATCGCCCGCTCGGTTGGGAGGCGCTCCACCGAGGACGCTCCAAAGAACCCCACGACGCCGGTCGTGTGCGCGAGGACGTAGGCCGCGTCGGGGGGCTCGCTGATCGGCCCGCCGTGACAAAGGACGATGACATCGGGGTTGACCGCCACCGCCGCGTCCCGCATCTGCTGGACCCGCGCCACCGCCTCGTCGAGGGAGAGGGCCGTCCGCGCGCCGATCGTCCCCGAGGTCGTTAAGCCAACGTGGGGGACGACGATGTCGGCACCGGCGGCGGTCATCGCCCCAGCCGAGTCGGCGTCGAACACGTACGGCGCGGTGAGCAGGTCGCGCGCCGCGGCGAGACGAATCATCTCGACCTCGAGTTCGTAGCCCATCCCGGTCTCTTCGAGGTTCTGACGGAAGACCCCGTCGATCAGGCCGACGGTCGGGAAGTTCTGGACGCCCGTGAAGCCCATCTGCTTGAGCTCGTCGAGGAAGCGACCCATGATCCGAAAGGGGTCCGTACCGTTCACCCCGGCGAGCACGGGCACGTCGCGGACGACCGGCAGCACCTCGCGGCTCATCTCGACGACGATCTGGTTCGCGTCTCCGTAGGCCAGGAGGCCCGACAGCGAGCCACGGCCGGCCATGCGGTAACGGCCCGAGTTGTAGATGATGATCAGGTCGACGCCGCCGGACTCGGCCGCCTTCGCCGAAATCCCGGTCCCCGCGCCGGCACCGACGACCGGCTCCCCGCGCGCAATCGTCGCCCGAAGGCGGTCGAGGGCGGTCTGCCTATCCACTCAGGCCTCCTTGCGAACCATCGCGTGGAGGGCGTCGGCGGCAAGCACGGCGACCTCCTCGTCATTGATGTTCCCGGGGTGCTCGATCACCGTGACCGGAGAGCCAGCGACCGCGGCCAGCAGCGCGTCAATCAGGAGGCGGTCGGCCTCGGGGTCGAAGAACGCCTCGCCTGGGCAGTCGATCGCGGAGACGCCGCCACGGGGAACGAGGAGAACGGTCGGCCCTTTCGCCGCCACGAGCTTCTCCCCGAGCACGCGGCCGAGCTGCGCGCACTCCTCCGGGGTCGTCCGCATCAAGGTAACGGTCGGGTTGTGCACGTGCAGCGTGCGCGTTGCGAAGCGCTCCGGCACGGTCTCGCGCGAACCGAAGTTCACCATGTCGAGGGCCCCGATGCTCACCAGCTGGGGCACTCCCGCCGCACCCGCGGCAGTCACGCGCTCGGGCCCGGCGCTCAGGACGCCCCCGACAAGTTCGTCGGCGAGCTCGGTCGTCGTGAGGTCGAGAACGCCCGCGAGGAAGCCCGAGCGCGCCAGGTTCTCGAGGGCCCGGCCGCCCGCGCCGGTCGCGTGGAAGGTGAGCACCTCGTAGCCCAGCTCCTCCAGCCGGCGGCGCGCAGCGGTAACGGCGGGCGTCGTCACCCCGAACATCGACGCGCCGATCAGCGGTCGCCCACCGATGGGCGGTGCCGCACGCCGCGCGGCGTACGCGCGGGCCATCGCTGCGACCGCCTCGGCCGCGTTCTCAAGGACGGCCCCCGAGACCTGGTTGATCCCCGCGATATCGACCACGCTGTACATCAAGGTGACGTCACTCGCCCCGACGTAGGGCGCGACGTCGCCCGACGCCATCGTCGAGACAAGCAGCTTCGGCATCCCGAGCGGGAGGTCGGAAAACGCCCGCGCCGCGATCGATGAGCCACCGCTGCCGCCGAGCGCGAGTACGCCGTCGAGCTCGCCGAGCGCCGCTCGTTCGGCCACGACACGAGCGGTTCCCTCGCCCATCGCGGCGACCGCCCGTCCGCGGTCACCCGCGCCGCGCAACTCCTCGAGGTCGACACCCGCCGCCGCCGCAACGCTCGCGTTGTCGACGGCGACCTCACGGTCGAAGCCCGCCGGCGCAAAGACGCCTGAATCGACGACGAGCGGGCGCGCGCCGGCGGCGGCAAGACGCGCCGCGACGAAGGAGATCTCGGCGCCCTTGGTGTCGAGCGTTCCGATCAGCGCAACCTGTGGCGTCGTCACGATCCCCCCGATGCGACATCCAGACGTTGGCAGCGTACCAGTCAGTCGATTACTGGTCTACTGGTCGACCACTACTCCCTGGGGACCAGCGGGTAATGAGGCCGGGAGCCGGCGAGTACCCGCTGCAGCTCGTCGACCATGAGATCGAAAAAGCGCGGCTCACAAGCCGCGGTCACCCCGGCGATGTGCGGACTCAAGAAG
The DNA here is from genome assembly GCA_021803085.1 of Actinomycetes bacterium. GTDB lineage: Bacteria > Actinomycetota > Acidimicrobiia > Acidimicrobiales > RAAP-2 > JAJYVT01. The sequence goes on along the minus strand of JAJZMD010000006.1, from coordinate 5,184 downwards.
ACATTCGGCAGGGCGCGCAGCGGCGAATCGACGGGGAGCGGCTCGGGGTCAACGACGTCCAGACAGGCGATCACGTCCCCCGCCGCGAGGCGCTGGATAAGCGCCGCGGTATCGACGACGGCGCCGCGCGAGACGTTGACGAACACCGCCCCCGGGCGCAGACGCGCGAACGCCGACGCGTCGAGCAGGCCATGAGTCGCCGCCGTGAGCGGCACGAGACAAACCACGACGTCCGAGCGGTCGAGGAGACCCTCGAGCGAGGTGAGCTCGAGACCCAAGGCCGGCCCGAGAACGTCTGGCACACCGGGATCTGCCGCGAGGACTCTCACGCCGAAGGAGCGCAGCAGCCAGACGAGGCGGCGGCCCACGTTGCCGAGCGCGATGAGGCCGACGGTCTTTCCGGCGAGCTCGCCGTTGCGGTAGCCGGGATCCTGTCGGAAGACCTCCCGATCCGGCCAGAGGAGCTCCCCCGCGACGAGCCGACGGAAGTGCGCTCCGGCATTGCGGAGGCCGATCAGGATCAGCGCGAGGGCCCACTCCGCGACGGGGTCCGAGGACCCGTTGGTCGTGTCGACCACGACGATGCCTCGGCGAAAGGCCGCAGCAACGTCCACGCGCGCGGCGAAGCGGTCGCCATGGGTGTCACCGACCATCCTCAGCCGGGGTGCCGCCGCGAGCACCTCGTCGTCGATCCGGGGTGCGCCATAGCCGACGACGAGCGCGTCAAGATCCCGGGCGAACGCCCGGACCTCGGCACGCACCGCGGGATCCTCCGGCGGGGGCCCCACGCTCCGTGATGGCCCGGGGAGGTCGAGGAAGACCACGTCGGCTACCACCTCGAGACGCCGCAGCGATGCGGGCGCGACGTAGCGACGACGCGCCGCTGCCGTGCAGACGATGCCGACCCGCGCCCGGCGCTCAGCCACCGCACGACCCGTCGGTGCCGATCACCCCTTGATCGCCCCCGAGGTCAGCCCCTTCATGATCTGCTTGTTGATGAAGAGGTAGAGGATCAACAGACCGAAGACGACGATACTGATCGCGGCGAACAGCGGCCCGTAGGCGACGCTGCCGTACTGCCCGTTGAAGTTCAGAAGACCGACCTGGATCGTCGAGAGCGAGGGCTTGGAGTTGAAGGTTAGAGCGACCAGCAGGTCGTTGAAGACCGAGAAGAACATGAGCATCCCGACGGTGAACACGCCGTTGCGCACAAGCGGCAGCCCGACGGAGAAGAAGCATCGGTAGGTGCCCCCTCCATCGATCGCGCACGCCTCGAAGAGCTCCCGGGGCACCGAACGGAAGTAGGTCGCCATCAAGAACACCGTGAGCGGCAGGCCCTCGCCGATGTAGGTGATGATCATGGGGAACAGCGAGTTGTTCAGCCCGAGCTTGAAGTAGATCTCGAATAGCGGCAGGAGAACGAGCTGGGCCGGAACCATCAGGCCGCCGACGAGGAAGAAGAGGATCCCCCCGCGCCCCTTGAAGACGAGCACTTCGAGGGCATACGCGGCACCCGAGCCGAGCAGCAGGATGACGAAGACCGAGCTGACGGTCACGATGAGGCTGTTGGTGACGTCCGTCGGGATGTGCGCGGTCGACCAGGCCGTCGAGAAGTTGCTGAAGTCGAGCTTGTGCGGGAAGGTCCACAGCGGCTTGGAGACGAACGCGTTCTCGCTCTTCATCGAGCTTGAGAGGAGCCAGAGCAGCGGATAGATCTCAACGATGAGGATCAGCGCGATGACCCCTCGCGTGAGCGTCCGCCGAGAGAGCCGCCCCGCGTCGAACGTGCGTCGGGCCGCCTTGCGGGTTCGGGGCGACCGTCCCACGCCCATCCGTCCCGTGCTCTCGCGCGTGATCGTCACAGCCCCTACCCCTTCGTGAGGTCCCGCCGCAGCGAGCGGAAGACGAGAAGAGTCACGACCAGACACAGCGCCGTGATGAGCACGGCGATCGCGCTGCCGTAGCCCCAATTGTTGTAATCGAAGGATTCCTGGAACATGTAAAGGTTGAGCGGCGTCGTCGCCGTACCGGGTCCGCCGTTGTTGAGGGCGAGGATGGAGTCGAACACTTTGAGGTCGGCGTTCAGAGCGAAGATCGTCGCGGCGACGACGATCGGGCGCGACATCGGGACGATAATGCGGCGCAGCAGGCTGAACCCGCTCGCCCCGTCGATTCGCGCCGATTCGATGACCTCGTCGGGGATGTCGAGGAGCCCGACGTACAAGATCACGGCGAACAGTCCGACCGACCGCCAAAGGTCCATCGCCATGATCACAATGAACGCGTGGCCGCCCGATACGAACCAGTCGACGGGATGACCGCCGAAGAGCTGGACAAGCGAGTCGATCGGGCCTGTCTGCGGGGTGATGGCGAACAGCTGCGCGAACAGCAGCGCGACGGCGACCGTCGGCAGGACAACGGGGAAGAAGACGAGCGTACGGATGAAGGTCGACGAGCGCCGCAGCACGAACTTGAACAGCAGCGCGAGCCCATAGCCAATCACGATCTGGCCGAGCGTGAGGAACCCCGCGTATTTGATCGTGAACCAGAAGCTCTGCGAGATCGTCGGGTCCGAAAAGAGCGCTCCGAAATTGGACAGGCCGGTGAACTTGAAGCCCGACGCCGGGCTCCCCGTGAAGAGCGAGTAGACGAGCGACCAGCCAACGGGGACGACAATGACCCCGACGTAGACGAGCAGCGCTGGGGCAAGGAAGAACGCGATCGCTCTCCTGTTGCCGAACACCTGGCGCATTTCCGGAACCTATCTAGAGAACCACGGACCACCGGGAACAAACGAGGCGGCACCGCCCTACGGCAGTGCCGCCTCGCTCGTCCCGACCCACGTGCTAGGGCTGGGACTGGTCCGCTTGGAGGATTCCCATGTACTGCTGGGGGCTCATCGCTCCCGTCACGAGCGCCGGAGCGTTCCCCGACGCATCATCGTTCGCCTTGAGCCCGAAGAGTGCCTCGAACCACAGCACGCTCTGCTTGGCGGAGTTGATCGTGTTCTGCACCGTCCGAGTGATGGCGTTCAATCCGGCGACGGGCTGGTTGGTCCGGAAGCCAGAGAAGACGCCCTGGGACTTGAGCGACGCGCTCCCCCAGTTTTCTGCGATGCACTTCAGCCACGCTTGCGCCTTCGGCCCGTAGACATGCGGGTTGATGACGTTCGGCGAGCCGGTGTTCGCCGGGTACTGGTTGATCGACCCGCGGCCACCGGGAACCGCCGGGAACGGCATGAAGCCGATGTTGCTGCTCCCGACTTTGTCTTGGGAGGAGTTGATCTGGGCGAGGAGCCACGTGCCCATGTACATCATGGCCGACTTGCCGTCCAGGAATTGGGCGACCGCCGCGTTGTAGCTGAGGTTCGAGATCCCCGGCGAGAAGTAGCCGTCCTTGCCCATCTGCGCGACCTGCTCGGCCGCCCGCAGGTACGCAGGCGAGTTCAGCTTGGCCTTCTTCTGGGCGACGAGCTTCATCGCATTCGGCCCGAGCTCGCGGAAGAGCAGGACGCCGACCCAGCGACTGATCGTCCAGCCCGAGGAGCCCGACGCGCTAACCGGGATGATCCCCGCCTTCTTGAACACCGCGGCGTCCGCGAGCAGCTGGGGAAAGGTCTTCGGGGTGGCGATGTGGTGCGCCGCGAAGATCTTCTTGTTGTAGAACAGCCCCTCGATGTTCATCTGGAAGGGGAGGGACGGCACGCCACCCTGGAACTGCGCCTTGGTCGTGGAGAGGGCGAGAGGCGTCATGTCCTTCGCCACGCCGAGCGCTTTGAGCGCGGTCTCGACGTTGAGCACGTCGCCCCTCTTGACGAAGGCGCCCCCGGGGATGATGTCGGGGTTGCCTGCCGCGTAGAGCAGCGGGAGGTCGTTCTGCGAGGCGAGGAGCTGATCCTTGGCCTCGATGTTCTGGCTCGGCGTCTGCTGAATGGAGAGCGGCAGCGCCTTGTTCTCGGTCTTGCAGACGCCGTTCGCCAGCTGCTTGAGCATGGCGGGCGTCTGAGAGTCCTCCGTCGTCAACAGGACGGAGAAACTCGACCCGTCACTTGCGTGCGCGCGCACCTGGCGCGCGTGTGTCGCGCGCCCGGCGATCGAACTGCTGGCGCTCGCCGTCGTCGCGCTCCCCGCGACCGCGAGCGCACCCATGCCCGCAGCCGCGACCGCGAGCGCGCGCCGTGTTTTGCCTACGGAGTGTGATCTCAAGGTTTCCCCCCGTTCTTGCGTGTGTGAATCCGGACGTCAGGATACCAATGGGCCCGAGGTTGTCAACTGGTCGTGTGGTCGACCAATTTTCTTCACCCGATGCGGACTATCTGCATCCGAGCGGCCCGAGGAGCGTCGACCCCGCCGGCCCGCCTCCGTGCATCACCGCAGGCCGCGGCCGCGCAGCGCCCGGCCCACCGCCGTGAGGTTCTCGTGGGCCATCTCGGAATACTTGCGCGAGAGGATGACGCCGTCGGCCCCGGCATCGAGTGCGGCGGTTACTGCCGCCGCGAGGCTCTCCGGCGTCGTCTGGCGCACGTGGGGGGGCGAGGAGACGTTGACGTCGAGGCCGGGGTAGACGCTCACCGACCCCGAGAGCGCCCGCACGCTGCGTTGCACCTCACGGGAGACGTAGTCGGCCGAGAGGCCGGTCTCGTGGAGCTCGTCGGCGGCCACGTCCTCGTCGTAGCCGAGGACCGCACGCAGCAGGTCGTACACCGTCTGCTCCGGCACACCGGCGAAGACGCCTGCAGCAAGCGCGCGCACGTGGTGCTGGAGGCGGTAACCACCACAGTCGTTGTAGAGGACGGGCTTGACGAAATCCACCACGCCTGGCAGCCCGCTGTAGTCGGTGTGCGCACGATGCAGCGGCGAGAAAGAGTTGTGGTGCCAGAGGTGCCAGCCGACCGCCACGTTGGGCGCGAGAAACTTCGCGGCGCCGTAGAGGGTCGCCTGCAGCTCGCGATAGCCGTCGTGCCAAAGTGTGTCCCACGCCAGGATCTCGGGATAGCGGCCAAGGAGACGAAGGAAGCGCACGAAGGCGCTGTCGCCGTTTTGGTCCGCCTCGCTCGCGGTCGCGACGAGCGCCTCGAGTGCGCGATAGCCCTCACGTGCCCGCCGTGCGTCGAGCCCCCGGCGCGCGGCGGCCTCCTCGCAGTGCCGACAGAAGCAGTATGCCGTCCCCGTGCGGGCGAACCCA
>JAJZMD010000063.1:35376-41574 GCA_021803085.1 Actinomycetes bacterium | reverse complement strand
GCGCGGACGAGCTCGAGGACCGAGGCGAGCTCCTCGTCCGCCGTGGTGCCGCCGCCCTCCGCGACCGATGCGAAGCCTGCCCCGTCACCCGGGGGATCGTCGGTGAGGCCGAAGAAGGCGCGCCCCCGCCCCCCTTTCGGCTCCCGGGACGGCGGTCCTCGGTGGCCCGGCGCTCGGAGCACGCGCTCTCCGACACGGCCTGCGAGCAGCGCCCGCAGGCGGTCGGCCGCGTCGTCGAGGCCCGTGAGCTCGTCGGCGCCGAGCATCGGGCGCGCGGCGGCGTGCAGCGCGCGCAACCTGCCGGGAGCGAGGTCGACCCCCAGGCTCTGGGTCATCACGTCCTCCATCTCGTGGGCCTCGTCGAAGACGACGACGTCGTGCGGAGGGAGAACCACGCCGCCGCTCGCGAGGTGCGCGCCGTAGAGGTGGGTATTGACCACGACGACGTCGGCCTCCGCCGCGCGCTGGCGGGCGCGCTCGGCGAAGCAGCGCCCGCCCTCGGGGCACCGGTGCGCCCCGGGGCACTCGCGCGACCCGACGCTCACCATCGCCCACGCTTGGCCGTGCGGCTCGAAGTCGAGGTCGGCCCGGTCGCCCGTCTCCGTCCGGCCCGACCACGCGAGGATCCGGCGGATCTCGTCGACCAGACGTCCCTTGTCGAGCGGCCCGTCGAGGGGCCCGGTGCCGTCGTCTCCGGACTCGTCCCCGTCGGGCCACGTGGCGTCGGCCGCCGCGCCGAGGTCCTGCTGGACGCCTCGGCCGGCCACCTCTGCGGCTCGCTCGAGGCACAGGTAGTTCGCCCGGCCCTTCAGCACCGCGAAGGCGACGGGCCGGTCGAGCGCAGCGCAGAGAGAGGGCAGGTCCTTCTCGGCGAGCTGGTCCTGGAGGGCCTTGGTCGCCGTGGCGACGACGACGCGCTCGCCGGAGACGATGGCGGGGACGAGGTACGCAAGGGACTTGCCGGTGCCCGTCCCCGCCCGAACGACCAGGTGGCGACCGGACGCGAGGGAGCGGGCCACGGCGCGCGCCATCTCCACCTGACCTGACCGGTCCTCCCCTCCGCCGGGCAGCGCCGCCGTGACCTTCCGCAAGACCGAGGTGGCGTCCTCGGTGCTCATCCGCGCGACCGTAGCGGGCGCAGGCGCGCCCGCACCGACGGCAGGTGCGCCCGCACCGACGGGGAGCGCCACGTAGGGTAAGGGCCCGTGAAGGGCGTCCTCCTCGCAGGTGGGACCGGCTCCCGCCTCTACCCGCTCACCAGGATCACCAACAAGCACCTCCTGCCCATCTACGACCGCCCGATGGTGCAGTGGGCGATCGAGGCGGTGGTGAAGGCCGGGATCCAGGACATCATGCTCGTGACCGGCGGGACGCACGCAGGCGAGTTCCTCCGGCTCCTCGGCAACGGCCACGAGTTCGGCATCGACCGGCTCAGCTACGGCTACCAGGAGCGGCCCGGCGGGATCGCCGAGGCGCTCGGGCTCGCGGAGCGCTTCGCCGACGGCGAGCCCGTGCTCGTGATGCTCGCCGACAACGTCGTGGAGCAGTCGATCCGCCCGATGGTCGACGCCTTCGGCACCCACCCCGAGGGAGCACGCATCCTGCTCACCCGCGTGGAGCAGCCCGAGCACCTCCGCCATCTCGGCGTGCCCGAGCTCGACGCGGAGGACCGCGTGGTGCGGATCGTCGAGAAGCCCGAGGACCCGCCGTCGCGCTTCGGCGTGACCGGGATCTACTGCTACGACGCGGGCGTCTTCGACGTGATCAAGACGCTCGAGCCCTCCGGGCGGGGCGAGCTCGAGATCACCGACGTGAACAACCACTACGTCTCGACCGGCGCGATGCGCTACGACGTGCTCGAGGGGTTCTGGGGCGACGCGGGGGAGTCGATCGACGCCTACTACGCCGTCAACGACTTCGTGCGCGCCTACGGGGCGAACAAGGCCTGAGGGTCCGCGCGCAGGGCAGGATCAGGAGCGCCAAGGCGGTCCGCCGGTGGGGCTCGCGGCGCGCGTGTGGTACGGGCGGCACGGAGGCCCGCTCCGCCGGCGAGGTCTCGGCCGGGCACGCACCGACAACGAGGCAGGAGCAGGCGTTCCGAGCGCGGTGCCCTACCCGGCCTGCTATGGTGCCGCCTTCACGCGGTCCGAACGGGGCAGCTGGGGCAACGTGCAGGGAACCCGTTCAGGTTCTCGCTGGCCGCCGTCCCTCACGTCAGGAAAGGGAAGACCGCTTGACCCGCCTTCACGATGTAGAGCTTCTCTTGCGCCGTCCGCTGAGGGTGGTGGTCGCCCTCTCGGTCGTGCTCGGCGCCGGCGCGCTCACCTACCTCACGACGACAGCGATCGGGGCGAGCCGAGCCGGGGCGGCGACAACACGATTGACGCCGGTGGTGACCTCGGTGACCCCGAGCTACGGGGGCTCACCGACGACTTACGTGGGCGTAATCATCACCGGCTACGGGTTCACCATAGCCACATATATGACAGTCAAGTTCGGAACAACAACCGCGTTCGTCTCTCATGACACAATCTCGACAAAGACACACGAGACGATCACCGTGTCAGCGCCGCCCGAACCCGCAGGCGCAGTCGACGTGAGAGCAATAGACTCCACAGACGGGAGAGAGTCCGCCACCTCTACGGGTGACATCTTCGAATACGGCACGCCCACGCCGGCGGTGACGGGCCTCAGCCCGGCGAGCGGCCCGACGACGGGTGGCACCACAGTCAAGATCGCCGGCACGAACTTCACGGCGATCATGATCGTCACATTCGGCGGGACCTCGACCAACGCCGTCGCCACATCCTCGACGTCGGTCACGGTCAAATCGCCTGCGCACGCAGCGGGGACGGTCGCGGTCAAGGTCGAGGACTCCGACATCCATACCTCGGCTCCCTCGTCTGCCGACATCTTCACCTTCGGCACACCCACACCGGCGGTCACCAAGGTCACACCGGCAGCGGGCCCGACCTCGGGAGGCACGAAGGTCGCCATCACCGGCACGAACTTCAGCGCCGGAGCGTCCGTCGACTTCGGAAGCGCCGTCGTCCCTTCCAAGACAGTCACCGTCGACAGCCCGACGTCGATCACCGCGACGGCTCCGAGCCAAACTGCAGGCACAGTCGACGTGACGGTCACGGACTCGGACGCCAAGACCTCTGCCATATCGTCAGGTGGCCACTTCCTCTACGTGACAGCGCCGACGGTGACCGGGGTCACACCGCCAGCCGGCCCGATCTCGGGCGGCACGACGGTCACCATCACCGGCACGAACTTCAGCGCCGGTGCGCCGGTCCACTTCGGAAGCGCTGCTGCCACCACAGTCACCGAGGTCAGCACCACCAAGATCATCGCCACGGACCCTGCGCACGCGGCAGGAAAAGTGACAGTGACGGTCTCCATTTCTGGGGTAACCTCCGCGACCTCGCCGGCCGACCAATTCACCTACGTGCCGGCGCCGACGGTCACCAAGGTCACACCGACTGCCGGCCCGACCTCGGGCGCCACGACGGTCACCATCACCGGCACGAACTTCAGCGCCGGTGCGTCGGTCCACTTCGGAAGCGCCGCCGCCACCACAGTCACCGAGGTCAGCCCCACCGAGATCACGGCCAAGGACCCTGCGCATACAGCGGCGACGGTAACAGTGACGGTCACCACCCCCGGAGGGACCTCCGCCACCTCGGCAGCCGACCACTTCACCTACGTGCCAGCGCCGACGGTCACCAAGGTCACACCGTCGAGCGGCCCGGTCGTAGGCGGCACGTTGGTCACCATCACCGGCACGAACCTCACCGGGGCGAACGCGGTCACATTCGGGAGCGGCAAGCCGGGATCGAATCTCACCGTCGTCAGCGCCACCGAGGTCACGACCGAAGACCCTTCGAACCCGGTCGCGACGGTGACAGTGACGGTCACCACCGCTGGAGGGACCTCGGCGACCTCGCCAGCCGATCACTTCTCCTACGTGACACTCCCCCCGGTGAACCACACATCCGCCCCGCCAGGAGCCCCGGTCCTCACGACAGCCGTCCCGGGCACAGGGACGGTCCACCTCGCCTGGACGGCCCCCACGACAGCGAACGCCGGGGCGGTGGCCGGCTACGAGGTCTGCTACACGTCGACCGCCGCCGCCCTCACACGCTGCCCGACAGCTGCGACAGCGGGCAGCGCCACCTCGTTCACGCTGAGCGGGCTCACCGACGGGACGAGGTACTACTTCGCGGTGCGGGCAAAGGACGCAGCGGGCTTCGGGCCGCTCTCCAACGCCATGACAGCGACCCCCGGGGCCTCCTCCGCCACACGGATCGCAGGGGCGACACCGGACGCCACCGCTGCGGCCGAGCTCGAGCGGGCCTTCCCTCCGACGAAGGGCTCGTGCCCATCGTCTCGGACCGTCGTCGTGGCCACGACAGCCGTGTACGACGACGCCTTGTCCTCCCAGTTCCTGGCCCAGTCGCTCACAACCGGCACCCTCCTCACCCCGACGGGGACCCTTTCTCCCGTGACCCAGGCGGCCCTGAAGGCTGAGGGGATCGCGAAGGTGATCGTGGTGGGCGGGCCCCTTGCGATCACGACAACGGTCCTGAAGGCGATCGAGGCCCTGACAGCCTACGGCTGCGGGGGGAAGACACCCTCTGGCAAGGTCACGGTCACCCGCATCTACGGGCAGACCCAGTACGCGACGGCGGCCGCGGTCGCCGAGCACGTCGGGACCGCCGCCTCGCTCGGCTTCCCCGGCGCCTACCAGACGACCAACCCCGCAGGCGGGGTGGGCAGGTTCAACGACACCGGAGGGACGGGGACGGCCGCGCCGTCAGGACCCCAGCCGACCGCCGTCTTGGCCTCGGGCACAGAGTTCCAAGACGCCCAGGCCGCCTCGGTCGTCTCCTACAGGACAAAGCTCCCCCTCCTCCTCACCCCCCCCAGCACCCTTTCCCCCACAGCGCTCGCCGCCATCGAGAAGCTCGGCATCAAGCAGGTGATCGTGATGGGGGGGACACTGGCGGTCGCCAACGCCGTGGAAGCCGCCCTCGTGCAAGAGGCCGGCATCTCGGTGCTGAGGGTCGCAGGGAAGGACTACACCGACACCGCAGCACAGCTCGCCCGGTTCGAGGCCGCGGCCAAGACAACGGGCCTCGGCTGGACACCGGGGCACCGGGCCATGGTCGCACGGGGGAACGGCTTCTCCGACGGGATCGCAGGTGCGGTCCTGGACAGCCCCCACAACGCCGCCACAGGTGGCCCCGGGACCGCACGGCCCCTCCTCCTGACCGAGACACCGACCGTCGTGGGCACGTACCTCACCACGTTCTTGACGACGACAGGGGCAACGGGGATCGGGGGGACAACGACGAAGACCCTCACCTTCCTCAGCGTCCTGGGCGGCCCTCTCGCCCTCTCGACAGCGGCGGTCGCAGCGATGCAGGCGGACCTGAAGGGCTGAGCAGGGCAGGATCCCCGACTCCGTGGATGGGGCGATCGCATAGGACGATCGCACCCGTGAAGCCGCGTGCCGCGATGCTCGCCGTCCTGTCGGCGGTCGCCCTTGGGGCCTTGGGCGCGTCGCTCGCGGGAGTGGAGTCGGCCGGCACCGGCACCCAGGTGACCGCCTACGACCCGATCGCGGCATCCGGCACGCTCGCATCGACGCTGCGTGTGAACGGGCGCCTCGAAGGACACTGCTCGGGCGGCGGGGTGGCCGGGAGCTCGTCGTTCCGCTGTCTCACGACGAGCTCGCGGATCATCGACCCCTGCTTCGCTGCCCGGCTGCGAGGACCGTTCTACTGCCCGACCAACCCGGCCCTTCCAGGCGTCGTCGAGATCACCGTGCAGAGCCCGGCGGCAGTCACACGGATCGAGCCCGCCGCGCGCCCGTGGGCGATCGAGCTGGCGGACCGGCAGGTCTGCATCGCCGTCATGGCGGCCATCGGCGCACGCGGCGCGTTCACATGCCGCGCGACGACGCCGGGGCCGCTCGAGGACTGCCGGGCGCCGGTCGTGCACACCCCGTACTGGATTGCGCGTTGCCAGAGGAGGGGCCCGCAGACGGCCCCGTTCGAGCCCGTGAGGGTGCTGACCGTATGGAGCTGAGACGAGGCTGCCCCATGCCGTCTCCTCATCGTTGCCCGGCGCCACCCGCGACGTCGGGAGGAGGGCACGCTGCGGACGCCCGAGGAGCTCGCCTTGCGTGGC
>JAJZMD010000063.1:0-35366 GCA_021803085.1 Actinomycetes bacterium | reverse complement strand
AGGACTGCCGGGCGCCGGTCGTGCACACCCCGTACTGGATTGCGCGTTGCCAGAGGAGGGGCCCGCAGACGGCCCCGTTCGAGCCCGTGAGGGTGCTGAAGGTGTGGACCTGAGCCACGCGTGCGAGTGGGTGCGAGTGGGTGCGAGTGCCGTCGCTCCTCTTCGTTCCCCGGCGCCACCCGCGACGTCGGGAGGAGGGCACGCTGCGGACGCCCGAGGAGCTCGCCTTGCGTGGCTACTCGCCGAGGGCTGCGCGTTCGTGGTGCACGGGGTGCTCGTGAGGACGCCCGGCGTGGCCTCCCCGGCCCGTCGGTTGAGCGACCTGACCCCGGAAACCCAGTAGTCGCAGGATCAAGAGCCCGATCCGGTTCGGAGGTTTGCGCAACTGCGCTGCCTTGGCCTCGGCCTCGTGACCGTCGGTCACGCGGACAACGTTTCGAAGTCCCGCGTACCGCACACGGCCGCTCACGCTCGGAATCCTAACGTCATTGCCACGGAGCACCGCAGGGTCGCGCGCAGCGCCGCGGGGTGAGCGGCACAACGGCAGGGGCCCGCTGGGCGCACCTGACTCAGTTATCGTCGGCCTCGCGGTCACGTGCCCAGGAAGATCCGACTGCCCCGTCACCGAAGATGCCACCCAGCGCCGGCTGTGGAACCTTCTCCGTCTCGGCGCCCGCTATGGGACGAGGTCACACTCCAAGGGTGAGTGACGCGGGGTCGATTGCGACGCTGACGACCTCTCCCACTCGGGTGAGGTCAGCGTCGTGGGCGAGCAACGTGGCACGGTTCCGGCGCGCGACCGACGCGATCATGCAGTCGATCAGACCTCGGGGCGTGACTCCGGTTCGCCGGCACAGGCGGTAGATGCGCGCCGCTGCCTCGAAGTCCGCAGCCGCGTCGAACGGGAGCAGATGGAATCGCAAGAGCAATCTGCGCAAGTCCTCTTCCCGGCTGTCTGTCCTGGCACCTGCCATGACCTCCATCATGACGAGCTCGGTCGTCGCAAGTGGTCCGTCGTCAGCGATGAGCTCGGACACTCGCTCGTCTACCGGGCTCCCCGTGGCCCGGTCGTACTCGACCCATGCCGACGTGTCAGCCAGGATCATCGGACGCGAGCGGGACCGGTGTCAGCCGGCACCTTGCCGATGGCGCGCACCCCGCGCATCGCGAGCGCCTCCTCACGGCTCATGGGCTGGCCCGCGAGGTGGCGGAGGGCCAGGGCAACAGCGTCCGTCTTGGTGTGAAGGCCGTAGCGGTCCATGACAGCTCGGAGGTAGGTGTCCTCTATCTCGATGTTGGTCCGAACTCGACTCATACACGAAGCGTACACGGCACGTGTACGAGACGTGTACACGATCGAGACCCTGACGTCCCCGAACATCCCCTGGCCGGATCCACGGTGCGAGCCGAACGCCGGAAGCGGGGCACGATCGTTGCCTCGCCTCGAGCTGGTCGGCAGCCGGGTCCATCCGGCGGAGGGTCATCCGAGCTCTGCGCACCGGACCCCTTGGGCGGGAAGTCGCCCACGGGATCGGTGACGAACATGCCCGAGCCGATCAGGCCGACGCCGACGCCAGCGACGAGCTCTGGGTCCGCTCGGGGTCCGACGCGTCGGCCCGAGGAGCGCCGGAGGCCCCGGGCCGCGCATGAGTGCAGCAGGCCGACAGAGATGAAGTTCATGCGCTGGAGCCACCCACGGCGACCGATCGCCAGGGAGCTCACCGCCAGGCGCTGCCAGTCGTACCCGTCGCGTGCCGCGCCGATCGCCGTGAACGCGACTAGGAACAGCGGCCCTGCTATGGCACCGCAGAGGAGCTGGACAGGGCGCCTGCGCAGTGTTCGGCCGACGATCCCCGCGCACCCGCGCAACGAGGTTACTGGGGTGTCACCCCCCGAGATCTGACCTACAATTTGCGTTGGAGACGATGGATTCCAAAGAGCGGAGGAGGGTTCTCATGCGAGGCCTTTTCGTGCGTGCGCGTGGGGCTCCTGCAGGAAGCCTCGCCATCATGATGTCGCTTCCCTTCATGCTCGCTGCACCGATTTCCTCGCGGTCGCCAGCTCAGCTTCTCGCCAGGGCACTGGCTGCCAGCCGTGCTCAGTCCTCTGTCCGGTGATCATCTCACGGTTCGTTCGACGGCGAGACCGAGACGCTTACGACGAACGCAGGCACCAAGGAGGGGAGCCAGGTCGTCTCCCTTGTGAAGGGTCGTTCCCACGGTGAGGTGAGCGCCAAGCTCATCGCAGACACCGTGTATGTGAACGGTGACATCTTCGCGCTCAGGAACTATGTGGGGTTCACGGCGACGGCGGCGACCGACGAGGCAAACCGTTGGCTGTCGATACCACACTCGAACCCCGACTTCAGCGCTGTCGCCGCCGGGCTCACGATCGGATCGACGACGACGGAGCTGGAGATGACACGACCGATCGCGTCCCTCGGAGAAAGCATCGTCCTTGGGCAAAAGGTTGTTGGGCTGAAGGGCAAGGCAAGATCGCCAGCGGGGAAACCACAGCTCACAATGGTCGTGTATGTGAGGGCTCGAGGCGTGCAGCTCCCCGTGGAGGCAAAGCTGACCTACCAAGGCGTCACCGATGCCATCAGCCTCGGGCACTGGAACGAGCGGGTCGCGGAGACGACGCCGAGCGACGCAATCTCGCTCCAGACCTCGTAGCTCCGATGAGGACGTTGTCGACTACTGCGGCCATACCTGCAGTGGTGGCGACTGCTCGATTGGCCCGAGCCGCACGGCGACGTGGAACGCAAGGTGGTTCAGCCCCAACCGGAGCCTGTCGGGGTCGCCGGCCGCGAGTCTGAGCGACTGCTCGAAGACGACGTAGCGCCAGTCGCGCCGCCAGCTCCTCCCCGCTGGCCACTCCAGGAAGATCTCGCAGCCGTTTGCACCGAGGAGGCAACCGAAGCTCTCAGCCGCCCGAGCGAGCTCGGGCGCCCACAGTTCGGCTTGGTGGAGGCCGCTGCGGCCTCGAGACGTTTGGCCAACTGGACCGCGGGTTCGCTTCGCCCCACAGTCTTGGGAACTCCTCGAGCGAGCGGAATCCGCAGGCAAGGCGGGACGCGCGGTTCACAGCGAAGTCGGGATCGGTTCGTTGCTCGCTCAGTGTCTTCACCTCGACGTGCTCGACGCCGCGGCGAGCAGCGGGACCCCGACGCGTGCGACGAGTCGCCGCCCGACCCCCTCGATGCGGGGCAACATGCACGCCGCCTCGACGAGCCGCCTGCCTCGCGCCCCTGTCGTCACGTGTCCGTGGCGCGCGGCCCCGCCCCGCTTTTCCGGGGCGCCCGGCTCACCGCCAGGTTCGCCGACGGCCGGAGCGGGCAAGTCGACCTCACATCGCACGACCACGAGGGACCCGTGACGGTCAGCTCCTTTCCCCGCGACCGCTCGAGCCGAGAAACGCTGAGGCCGTGGGTGATGTCGCCCTTTTCCCATGTCCCCGTTCTCCTGACCGCCACCGGTATCGGAGGGACGGAGTGGACGCGTCCCTCGTCGACCCGCGCGACAGCGGACCCCTGGCCGGACCTGCTGCCCGGTCGAGGCCCACTAGCATCGTGCTGCGAATGTCCAAGCCCGAAGCCCCGACAGCAACCACAGCAACGACAGGAACCACAGCAACAACAGGAACCACGAGGATCATCCCGGCGAGGACTGCCGTCGGCTTCGACGCCCGGCGCGGCCAGGTGCTTCGGATCGTAGATGTCGAGGGTGGGCAGGTCTGTGATCTCGTGGCGTTTCGGCTGGACGATCTCACCGAGTGGATCTCGAACGGCCGCAGCTTCGACTCCGGCAGCAAGATCTTGTTCACCGCAGGAGACGTGCTGTACTCCAACAAGAGTGCTCCGATGCTTCGCATCGTTCGAGACGACGTCGGCCACCACGACTTCTTGCTCACCGCATGCAGCCCGGAGATGTTCCGTGTCCAGTACGGAGTGACCGGGCATCACCCGAACTGCCTGCAGAACCTGACGGCAGCTCTCGCTGACAAAGGGGTCTGCGAGCACCTGATGCCGACGCCGTTCAACGTCTTCCAGAACTCGACCGTCGAGTCCGACGGGCGGATCGTGACGAAACCACCTCTATCGAAGGTCGGCGACGCCGTCGAGCTCCTCGTCGAGATGGACGTGTCGATCGGGCTCTCGGCGTGTTCGGCCAGCCTCTGCAACGGAGGCCACACGAAGGCCATCGGCTACGAACTGCGCTGATGGCGCCGCATCGGCGTTTCGGTCCTGCCGTTCCGCGCCCCCCGATGCGCGAGCTCGGCGCGGGGCGTGACCGTCACCGACCGCCGGCTCTGCGCAGCGCGGGAGCGTGGTGAGCCTGAAAGTGGAGATCACGCCGCAGTTCCCTGCCTTGGCAGGCATCGCGGTCAGCGGCAGCGTGCTGCTCTACACGGTCGCGCTCCAGGGTCGCCGCTCCGCGTGCTCGAACGCAGTACGGCGCCGTTCGCCTGCCCGACGGTGGGAAGCACCCGGCCGGGGAGAGCGGCGAGCGGCAGGGGGTGAGAGGCCGGGCAACTGCAGCTCGATCGGCCGGCTCCGCTCACCGGCCCGGCCTCGGCCGGCATCACCTGGTGCGGGCGCCGGACCCCGTTGCACCCGGGTGCCGCCCACCCCGGTAGCCTCGGGCTCGTCGTGCTGGACCACCTGCTCGTCGACTTCATCGCAGCCGTACAGGACTCCTTCGACCGGGCGCTCCTCGAGCGCCAGGCCATCGAGGAGCGGTTCCAGGTCGACGTCTTCCTGGGCGACGTGTCCTTCGAGACGAGCTACAGCCTTCCCGGCGAGGGCCAGCCGCCTCGCGTGCGGGTCGACCTCTCGATCGACTGGCCGACCTGGAGCCAGACCGCCTACCGCACCTGGTCGATCGGCGAGACGCCGGCCGAGATGCCCGAGGCCGTCGTGGAGGTCTCCATGCGGATCCAACGCCTCGCCGAGGCGCCGTCGGCCGAACGCGTGCTCTCGGTGCTCCCACCTGCCAGCCCGCCGATCGGGCGCGACCCGCTGGTCCGGACGGCGACGACCATCGAAGAGGTGCACGCAGACCCCGAAGCCGGAGAGGCCGAAGAGGCCTCGGTGCGATGGGCGGTCGAGGGAAGCTACGAAGGCGCGGTCCGCTTCGACGAGGCCCAGCTCGAGGACCCTGCGTCGCTCGCGCCGCTCGCCGAGACGCTCACCCGCTGGATCTCCTCCACCCTGGTCCGCCTGGCGGACCTGCCGCTCTCCTTCCACCCTCCGGACCCCGCCGACGCGGCATGAGCCGCGTCCACCGCCACCTCGTCGGCGCGGCGGCACTGGCGGCCTGCGGCATGATCCTGTCCGCGTGCTCCGGCGGCATCACAGCAGCGTCGTTCACCACCACGCCGACGACCGCGCGGGGCGTCACACTGTCGACGGAGAGCTCGCCGGCCGGCCGCATCCTCGCGACGCCGTCGGGGCGCACCCTCTACGACTTCACGCCGGACAGGCCGACATCGAGCAGCTGCACCTCGGGGCTGTGCGTCACCCTGTGGCCCCCGCTCCTCACGACGACCACGACGCCGAAGGTCGCAACGGGCCTCGACCAGTCGCTCGTCAGCACGATCCGCCGGCCCGACGGCCGCCTCCAGATCGCCTACGCGGGTCGCCCGCTCTACAGCTGGAAGGGCGACACAACCCCCGGCATGATCACCGGCCAGGCGATCCTGAACGTCGGCGGCTACTGGTACGTGCTCGCGCCGACAGGCCGCCAGATCACGACAGCGTTCCGGGTGACACGCTCGGCGGTCCGCCGGCCGGCTTCCTCCTCGCCCCTGCCCGGATCCGGCGGTCGTGTCGCCGCCCACCGCCACCCTGGTGCGTCACCTATCCGACACTTGACTGTCACCGAATCGCAGTATGATGTGGCGTCCGCCCGGCGGGACGGGGGGCCGCTCCTCATCCTCCGCTGACGGGAGCGAGTCCCGCCGGGCATCCTCGCAGGCAGGTCGGGGCAGCCAGCTCGGCCCTCGTCGTGCTCACCCGCCGAGGAGCGCACCGAGCGCCGCGCCGATCGCGTCGAGCTCCTCCTCCGCCGCTGCGAGCGCGCCGGCGACGTCGCCGCCGCCCACCGTGCGGACGACCTCGACGTAGCCCTTCAGCTTCGGCTCGGTCCCGCTCGGTCGGACGAGGACGCGGGTGCCCGTGGCGAGCCAGTACGCGAGGACGTCCGCAGGCGGGAGCGCAGGAAGGCCTTCCTGCCACGTGCAGCCCGCCGCGAGATCGAGGGACCGTCGCACCTCGGACCCCGCGATCTCGGCCGGAGGGTCCGCGCGCAACCGTGCCATCCGCTCGCCGGGGTCGGGGGTGGGGACCGAGTGCTGGACGGTGCGGTGCACCCCGTAGCGGCGCATCAACGAGCCCAGGCAGCGCTCGAGCGTCGACTCCCGTGCCCGCAGGTGACCGGCGAGCGCGAGGAACGTGAGACCCGCGCCGATCCCGTCCTTGTCGCGCACGACATCGCCGACCGCGTAGCCGAGCGCCTCTTCGTAGCCGTAGACGAGGCGGGTTCCCGGCACGGCGTCCGCCGCTCGTGCCAGCCACTTGAAGCCGGTGAGGGTCGCGACGAAGGGCACGCCGGCGTCCTCGGCGATCTTCTCGAGCATGGTCGACGACACGATCGACGCCGCGACCAGCGGGCGCCCCGCGGTCCCGCCGAACGGGCGCCAGCCCTCGCGCACGCGGTCGAGGACGAAGGCGCCGAGCAGCACGCCCACCTCGTCCCCGGTCAGCCGGCGCCAACCCATCGGGGCGGCCGCATCCGGAACGGCGACGGCGAGCCGGTCTCCGTCGGGGTCGTTCGCGAGGACCAGGTCCGCGCCGAGCCGCGACGCCTCGGCGAACGCGAGGTCGAGCGCCCCGGGCTCTTCGGGGTTCGGGAAGGCGACCGTCGGGAAGTCGGGGTCCGGCGCCGCCTGCGCCGCGACGACCGAGACCGGCGGGAGCCCGGCCAGGCGCATCCCCTCCACGAAGAGCTCGCCCGCGACGCCGTGCATCGGCGTGTAGACCACCGAGAGCGGCGCTCGGGGCAGGTGACCGGGAGCCGCCGCGACGACCGAGCGGAGGTACTCCTTCGACACGGCGTCCCCGAGACGCACGATGCGGGGATCGGACGGGCCGGCCAGCGGCACGTCGGAGAGCGGCCCGACCTGCTCGACGAGCGCCTCGATCTCCGCGTCGACCGGCGGCACGATCTGCGCGCCGTCGTCGAGGTAGAGCTTGTAGCCGTTGTCGGCAGGCGGGTTGTGGCTCGCGGTGATCATCACGCCCGCTGCCGCACCGAGATGGCGGACGGCGAACGCGAGGAGCGGCGTGGGCCGGCGGTCCGGCAGCCGGTGCACGGGGATCCCGTGACCCGCAAGGACCGCGGTCGCCTCGTCCGCGAGCTCGCTCGACCGGTGACGGGCGTCGCACCCCACCACGACGCCGGTGCGGCGCGCTCCTGGACGGTGCACGCCGAGCCACCGAGCGAGGGCGGCGGTCGTCTGGCGGACGACGGCGCGGTTCATGCGGTTCGGGCCGGCGCCGACGGCACCCCGCAGCCCGGCGGTGCCGAAGTGCAGCCGATCGGCGAAACGCTCTTCGAGCTTCGCGCGGGCGGCGTCCCCGCCCTCGGCGAGCAGTTGCTCGATCTCGGCGCGATCGGCATCGTCGGGGTCCTGCGACGCCCATGCACGCGCGTCGGAGAACAGGTCGGTCACAGGAGCGGGACCACCGAGGCGAGCAGCCGTCCGACCCGCCCGGCAGCCGCGTGGCCGGCGGCGACCACGTCGGCGTGGTCGAGCGCGGCGCCGGTCCTGCCCGCCGCGGCGTTGGTCACGAGCGAGAGACCGAGCACCTCCACGCCCAGATGCCGCGCCGCGATCGCCTCGAGCACGGTGGACATGCCGACGAGGTCCGCGCCGCCGGCGCTCAGCATCGCGATCTCCGCGGGGGTCTCGTAGTGCGGCCCGCGCAACCCTGCGTAGACGCCTTCTTCGAGCGCCGGGTCCTCGGCCCGGACGAGCGCGCGGAGCCGCGCGCTGTAGAGGTCGGTGAGGTCGACGAAGGGCAGGCCGTACCCCGGCGGGGGCGGCGGGCCCTCCAGCGGCGAGGCCGCGGTCAGGTTCAGGTGGTCGCGGATCAGCACGGGCTGGCCGACTGCGTAGGCAGGGTTGACAGCGCCTGCGGCGTTCGTGAGCACGACGACGCGGCACCCGGCCGCTGCCGCCGTCCGCACGCCGTGCACCACCGCCGCGGGATCGTGACCTTCGTAGAGGTGCACGCGGCCTGCGAAGACGAGGACGAGTCGATCGCCGGCCCGCACGGAGCGCACCGTCCCCACGTGGCCCGCCACGGCCGGCCGGGGGAACCCGGCGAGCGCGCCGACAGGGATCTCCGACTCGGTCTCCCCGATCTCGTCGGCGGCCGGCGACCAGCCCGAGCCGAGCACGATGGCGATTTCGTGACGATCGACCCCCGTCTCCGCCGCGAGCGCAGCCGCAGACGCGCGGGCGGCCTCGTAGGGATCCGGCTGCGGCGCCGTCACGCCCTGGTGCGCCGTCACGTCCTCGTACGCGGTCACGTCTTGATGTAGGGCTGGCCGTCTGCCTTCGGCGGCCGCCCCCGCCCGACGAGGCCGGCGACCGCGACGATCGTCGCGACGTAGGGGAACATGAGCAGGACGTCCGACGGGATGGGCGAGTTGATCGTGCCCAGCACCCCGGACAGCGCGGTCATGAACCCGAAGAGGAGCGCCGCAGCGACGCCGCCCAGCGGCGTCCATCTTCCGAAGATCATCGCTGCGAGCGCGATGAAGCCGAGGCCCGACGACATTGTCTTGCCGAAGGCGCCGACGGAGCCGATCGTGAGGTACGCACCGCCGATGCCGGCGACCGCCCCGCCCAGGAGGACATTGCGCCACCTCGTGGCGTTCACGTTGATCCCTACGGTGTCGGCCGCCGTCGGATGCTCCCCGACCGAGCGGACGCGCAGCCCCCAGCGGGTCGAGAACAGCCCGACCTGCACCGCGAAGATCGCGACGTAGGTGATGTAGAGGAAGATCGTCGAGTCGAACAGCACCGGTCCGACGATCGGGATGTCCCCGAGCAGCGGGATCTTGTAGGCGCCGAAGGTGGCAGGCGAGTTCAGCCGGTTCGCGAAGGGAACGAGCGCCGCGTCGTAGAGGTAGGCGGTGATCCCCGATGCGAACAGGTCGAGCACGATGCCGAGCACGATCTGGTCCACGCGGTAGCGGAGCGCGAACAGCCCGAGCAGCGCCGCGATCAAGACGCCGCACAGCGGCCCGGCGAGGAGACCGAGCCAGATGGAGCCGAAGGCACTGGCGACGACCGCAGCACCGAACGCGCCGGTGAGGAGCTGCCCTTCGATCGCGACGTTGATGACGCCCGAGCGTTCGCACAGGCACCCCGACAGCGCACCCAGCATCAGGGGGATCGCAGAGTCGACCGTCGTCGAGAGGAGCGAGGTGAACGGGAGCGGGATGCGCCCTGCGTCGGCCCAGCAGAGGAAGGCGACGGCCAGGGCGGCCACGCAGACCCCCGCGGCGACCCGGCGGGCGATCCTGGAGAGCCGGAACCCCACGTAGCCCGCACCGATCACGCAGCTCAGCGCGCCGAGGGCGACGCAGACAGGTCGCGGTGTCACGCTCAGGTTCGGCACGCTCACCGCCGCGCCTGTGAGCGTGAACGAGAACACCGCATGCCCCGGCGGGGAGAGATAGCCGAACACGAGCGCGTCGAGCAGCCCGAGCACCACGAGCAGCCCGCCGATCACGACCCTGCGTTCGACGGTGATCGTTCGCCGGGCCGCGACGACCGAGGCGGAGGCGACCGTCATCCGCCCCAGCCCCTCGCCTCGAGCTGCTCGCCGCCGCCCGCCCGTGGCTCGCGCAACCGGAAGACCGCGCGCATCAGGGGCGGCGCGGCCACGAACAGCACGATCAGCGCCTCGATGACCGTGACGATGTCCACGGGGACCTGCGTGGATGCCTGCATCGTCACGCCGCCCGCTCGGAGCGCGCCGAAGAGCAGGGACGCGAGCACGGTGCCGGTCGGGCTCGCACGGCCGAGGAGGGCGACGGTGATCGAGTCCACGGTGTATGTGCCGTAGATCTGCGGAGCGACGTTGAAGTTGGTCCCCTGCACCACGGCCGCGCCGGCGAGCCCGGCGAGTGCGCCTGCGAGGAGCATCACCACGATCCACGTCCGTTCGGGCGACATCCCCGCGCTGCGAGCGGCCCGCGGGTTGGAACCGACGGTGCGCAGCTCGAAGCCGATCGTCGTACGGTTGAGCACCCACCACACGGCCGCCGCGGCCGCCAGCGCGATGAGGAACCCGACGTTGACCCGCAGGGTCGAGCCGAAAAGGTGAGGGAGGACCGCATTTGTGGCGATCGGGGGACTGATCGGGTTCGGGTTGCCCGGGCGGCGGAACGCCGTCAGTCCGAGGAGATAGAGCAGCAGGTACTCCATCACGTAGTTCGACATGATCGTGACGATGACCTCGTGCGCCCCCGTCCTTGCCTTGAGGAAGCCGACGGCGCCGCCCACGACGGCGCCGCCGACGAGGCCGCCGGCGACCGCGACCGCCGCGTGCAGGATGAAGGGGAGGTGCACGGCGAAGCCGATCCAGCCGGCGATCATCGCGCCGCCGATGAACTGGCTCGCGGCGCCGATGTTGAAGAGGCCGGCACGGAACGCGACCGCCACGGCCAAGCCCGTGAGGATGATCGGCGTGGCGTTCACGGCGGTCTCGGACAACGGGTTGAAGACTGTGGAGACGGGGCCGCCGTGGAACGCTGCTGAGACCGCGTGAGGGTTCACGATCGCACCCTCGAACATCGCGACGTACGCGCCGGCCGCGGTGTCCCAGGCGGTGGCGAACGCCTTGCCGGGCGCAGAGAAGAGGTTGCCCCACGCGTGGAGCACGGTCGTGTTGGTGAAGGCGATGATCAGCCCGCCGAGGAAGATGGCGCAGAGGAAGGCGAGAACGGTGACCGTGACCGTGTTCCCGCTGGTGACCGCGTCCAGGAGCGCCTCGGTGAAGCCCCGCGCCCCGGGCCGGCCGTCGCCACCGGTCGCGGGGGACGGCGGGCCGTCCTCGCTCTTGGCGGTCTCTTCGGCTTGGTCCGCGAGCTCGCTGCTCACGCGGGCTGCACCTCCGAGACCTCCTCGCCGGGGAGCCCCTCCTCGCCGGGGAGGCCCTCCTCGCCGCGGGTCGACGTCGCGCCGGCCATGAGCAGCCCGAGCTCCGTCGCGGGCGTCGTCGGCGGCACGACCCCGACGATCTTCCCCTCGTACATCACCGCGATCCGGTCGGACAGCGCGTAGATCTCGTCGAGCTCGCTCGACACGATGACGACCGCCGAGCCGGCGTCGCGGTTGGCGACGATGCGGCGGTGGACGAACTCGATCGAGCCGACGTCCAAGCCACGGGTCGGCTGGTTGGCCAGGAGCACTCGGGTCTCGCGGCTGAGCTCCCTCGCCACGATGAGCTTCTGCTGGTTCCCGCCCGAGAGCGTCTTCGCGGGAACCTCGATCGAGCCCGCGCGGATGTCGAACTCGGCCATGCTCGTGCGGGCGGCGTCGCGGACTCGGTCCGGGCGGAGGCTGATGCCCGACGAGAAGGGTCTCCGGTCGTAGACGTCGAGCACCAGGTTCTCTGCGACGCTGAAGCTCTCGACGAGCCCGTCCTCCTGGCGGTCCTCGGGGATGTAGCTGACGCCCGCCCCGAGCACGGCGCGCGTCGACGCACGCGTGAGGTCGCGCCCGCCCACCGCCACCATCCCCCGATCGACGGGCAGGAGGCCCATGAGCGCCTTGCACAGCTCCGTCTGCCCGTTCCCCTGCACCCCTGCGACGCCGAGGATCTCCCCCGCCCGGACTTCCAGGGAGACCCCGTCGACTGCGATCCTGCCGGTCTCGTCGCGGACGACCAGCCCGTCGACGACGAGCACGACGTCTCCCGGCTCCGCCGGCTCCTTGTGGACCCGCAGCTCCACGTCCCTCCCGACCATGAGCGTCGCGAGCTCGGCGTCGGTCGCGCTCGGAGGGGGCGATCCGACGACCCGTCCGCGGCGGAGCACCGTGACCGTGTCTGCGACGGCCTGGACCTCCTTCAGCTTGTGGCTGATGAAGAGGATCGACCGGCCCGACGCCTTGAGCTCCCGCATGATCCTGAACAGCTCTTGGGTCTCGTTCGGGGTGAGGACCGCGGTCGGCTCGTCGAGGATGAGCACGTTGGCCTGACGGATGAGCGCCTTCACGATCTCGACGCGCTGCTGCACGCCGACCGGGAGGTGCTCGACGTAGGCGTCCGGGTCGATGGAGAGGCCGTAGCGGTTCGACAGGTCCTGGACCTCTCCGCGCGCCCGGCGGCGGTCGAGGAGCCCGAATGGCTTCGTGGGCTCGCGCCCCAGGACCACGTTCTCCGCGACGGTGAACACCGGCACCAGCATGAAGTGCTGGTGGACCATGCCGATGCCTGCGTCGATCGCGTCCTTCGGGCTCCTGAAGCGGACGCGGCGGCCGTCGACCTCGATCTCGCCCTCGTCGGGCTGGGTGAGCCCGTAGAGGACGTTCATCAACGTGGTCTTGCCTGCGCCGTTCTCGCCCAGTAGCGCATGGATCTCCCCGGCAGCGACGTCGAGGTCGATGTGGTCGTTGGCCACGAGGCTGCCGAAGCGCTTGGTGACCCCGCGGAGCTTCAGTTCCAACGCGCCCTCCTCGGGCCCGGGACGAACGTGGCGAGGCGGCGGACCGGGAACACCCGGACCGCCGCCTCGCCTCGACTGCTGAGGGCTCCTGCCCGCTGGACCGGGAACGCGTCGACGACGCGGCGCGCCCTGCCGGTCAGCGCTGAGCTCAGACGGGGCTCTTCGTCGGCGTCGGGATCTTGCCGTGGATGATGCCCAGCTCCACCCGCTTGAGCTGCGCCTTCAGGCTCGCCGGCACCCGCTTTGTCCACAAGTGGAACGGCGCGAGCAAGACGCCGCCGTTCGCGAGGGTCCCGATGTAATTGCCACCCTTGTACGTGCCGTGCGCGGCCGACAGCACCGCGTTCTTGACCGCGGACTGGATGCCCTTGGTGACGCTCGTGATGAAGTACTTGCAGTACTGGGCCGCGCTGATGCAGCCGTCGGTGTCCACCCAGAACATGTTCACGTGACCACCGGCGTTGTCCGCGTTCTGGACGGCCTTCGCAGAACCCAGCCCGACATTGCCCGCGACCGGGAAGATGATGTCCGCGCCCTCGGAGATGAACGTCTTCGTGACTGTCTCACCCTTGGTCTGGTTCGTGAATGTCCCGGTGAACTCGCCCGTCTGGGTCCTCTCTGTCCAGCCGAGCACCTTCACCTTCGTGTGGTGCACATTGTTGTAGTAGCGGACGCCGTCCCAGAAGCCGTCCATGTAGATGGTGACGGTCGGGAGCTTCATACCGCCGTAGGTGGCCACCTTGCCGGTCTTCGTCATGCCGGCCGCGAGGTAGCCGCCGAGAAAGCCGTCCTGCACCGTGTTGAACACGAGCGCGTCGATGTTCTTGAACGGCGGCTTATAGGTGTAGTCGACGATCGCGAACTTCTGCGTCGGGTGGGCCTTGGCTGCCGCTTCGGTCGCTGTCCCCATGAGGAACCCGACGGTCACGATGATCCCGCACTTCTGCGCGATGAAGGCGTTGATGTTCGGGACGTATGTGCTTGTCGACTTCGACTGCAGGTACTTCACGGTGATGTTCGGGTCGGCCGCCTTGGCTTCGGTCATGCCCTGCCACGACGACGCGTTGAACGAGCGGTCGTCGATCCCTCCGGTGTCCGTCACCATGCAGCCGACGAACTTGGCCGCCTTGGGCGAGTGCCTCGCAGCGGGACCCTTTCCGGACGCACCGGCGAAGGCCCCCGCGCTCCCCACCCCCACGAGGGCCGCCGAGCTCAGCGCAAGTGCCCCTGCGAACGCAAACAATTTCCTCGACGTGAGTTTCACGTCGCCCCCTTTCCGCTTCTTTCCAATCGCCATCCCGCCACCGCGCGCGCGCGACGCCGTATTCTGGCACGCGCTTGCGCGCGGATGACGAACTCACGTCCCGACCGGGTGCCACACCGTCTTGATCTCGACGAAAGCCCTGGTCCGGCGCAACGTCGGCTGCGTTTCGGGGACGTCGTCGAGCGCGAGCACGCGTTTGAGGTTCGCTGCGGCCAGTCGCTCGAGCTCCTCACGTGCGCGGTAGGGAGCGCCGGTGATGTCGATGCCGTCGACGTCCATGTGCCCGGCGAGCACCGGCGCGAGCTCTGCCGTGCGGCCCGTCAGCACGTTCACCACGCCGGCCGGCACGTCACCGGTCGCGAGCGCCTCCGCGAAGCTCACCGCGGGAACGGGCCGGTCCTCACTCGCCACGACGACGGCGGTGTTGCCGGTGACGACCACCGGGGCGAGCACGCTCACGAGCCCGAGGAGGCTCGACTTCTGCGGCGCGAGCACGACGACGACGCCGGTGGGCTCGGGCACCGAGAAGTTGAAGTACGGACCCGCAACCGGGTTCGAGGCGCCGAGCACCTGGGCGACCTTGTCCGCCCACCCCGCGTACCACACGAGCCGGTCGACGGACGCGTCGACGGCGCGCCGCGCGGCGGCCGGGCGCAGCCCTTCGGCGAGGCCGACCTCCGCAGCGAGCTGGGCGCGGCGGCCCTCGAGCATCTCTGCGACGCGGTAGAGCACCTGGCCGCGGTTGTACGCGGTCGCGCCCGCCCACCCGAAGAGCGCGCCGCGGGCGGCGACCACCGCGTCGCGGGCATCCTTTCTCGACGCCAGTGCGGCATTGGCGAGCGGGGTGCCGTCCGCCGCCGAGACCACGTAGGAGCGCCCGGACTCCGAGCGGGGGAAGGCACCGCCGACGAACAGCTTGCACGTCCTGCGGACCTCCGCGCGGCCCGTGGGCTCAGACATCGAGGTACGCCTCCAGGCCGTGCCGGCCCCCTTCGCGCCCGAAACCGGACTCCTGGTAGCCGCCGAACGGGCTGGCCGGGTCGAAGCGGTTGTAGGTGTTGGCCCACACCACGCCCGCCTCCAGGTGCTGGGCCATCCAGAGGATCAAGCTCCCCTTCTCCGTCCAGACGCCGGCCGAGAGCCCGTACGGCGTGTTGTTGGCCTTGGCGACCGCCTCTGCGGGGGTGCGGAACGTGAGCACCGAGAGCACCGGACCGAAGATCTCCTCGCGTGCGATCCGGTGCGACTGGCTGACACCGGTGAAGACCGTCGGCGGGAACCAGAACCCGCGCTCGGGAAGCGTGCAACGCGGCGACCACCGCTCGGCTCCCTCCTCGCTCCCTGCGTCGGCGAGACGCCGGATCTTCGCCAGCTGCTCCGCGGAGTTGACGGCCCCGATGTCGGTGTTCTTGTCGAGCGGATCGCCGAGGCGCAGCGTGGCGAGGCGCTGGCGGAGCCGGTCCACGACGAGCTCGGCGACCGGCTCGTGCACCAACAGGCGCGACCCCGCGCAGCAGACGTGCCCCTGATTGAAGAAGATGCCGTTGACGATGCCTTCGATCGCCTGGTCGATCGGCGCGTCCTCGAAGACGACGTTCGCCGCCTTGCCGCCGAGCTCGAGCGTCAACCGCTTGCGCGAGCCCGCCACCGTCCGGCGGATCTCCTTTCCCACCTCGGTCGACCCGGTGAACGCGACCTTGTCCACGCCGGGGTGGGCGACGACCGCTGCCCCGGTCGCGCCGGCACCGGTCACGACGTTCACCGCCCCGGGAGGCAGGTCGGCCTCCTGGCAGATCTGGGCGAGGAACAGCGCGGACAACGGCGTCGTCTCGGCCGGCTTCAGCACGCACGTGTTGCCGGCGGCGAGCGCCGGCGCGAGCTTCCAGGCGGCCATGAGCAGCGGGAAGTTCCAGGGGATCACCTGCCCGGCGACGCCGAGCGGACGCGGTGAGGGGCCGAAGCCCGCGTACTCGAGCTTGTCCGCCCATCCCGCGTAGTAGAAGAAATGGGCAGCTGCGAGAGGCACGTCGACGTCGCGCGACTCTCGGATGGGCTTGCCGTTGTCCAGCGACTCGAGCACCGCCAGCTCGCGAGCGCGCTCTTGGATGATGCGGGCGATGCGGAAGAGGTACTTGGCCCGCTCGCGGCCGCGCATCTTGCCCCACCCCCCCTCGTAGGCCGCGCGCGCGGCGGCGACCGCGCGGTCCACGTCCCCTCCACCGGCCTCTGCCACGGAGGCGAGCGGCTCTTCCGTGGCGGGGTCGACCGTCGTGAACGTCCGACCCGTCGCCGCCGGGCGGAACTCCCCTCCGATGAACAGCCCGTACTCGGCGTCCAGATGCACGATGTCGCGCGACTCTGGGGCAGGCGCGTAGGCGAACACGGGCCCCGCCGCCCCCTCCGTGCGTGCCTCGACGTCCGTCATCTGCGTCCCGTCTCCGCCGCGTCAGTCGATCGAGAAGTGGTCGCGGCCCGAGTAGACGCCCGTGAGCTGCTTCGCTCGCTGCATGAGCAGATCGTTCAGCAGCGTGGACGCCCCGATGCGCAGCGCGGTCGGGGAGAGCCAGTCCTCGCCCGCCGTCTCGCGGGCGATGACGAGGTAGGCGATCGCCTCCTTGGCAGTGCGTATCCCTCCCGCCACCTTCACGCCGACGCGGCGGCCGCTCGCATGCAGGAAGTCTCGAGCTGCTGCCAGCAGCACGACGGCGACGGGTCGCGTGGAGGCGGGCGCCACCTTCCCGGTCGACGTCTTGACGAAGTCTGCGCCCGCGAGCATCGCGAGCCAGGCAGCTCGCTGGACGTTGTCGTAGGTGGCCAGCTCCCCCGTCTCGAGGATCACCTTCAGAAGTGCGGAGCCGGCGGCCTCGCGCACGGCCCGCACCTCCTCGTAGACCTGGCCGTAGCGCCCCGAGAGGAAGGCGCCGCGGTCGATCACCATGTCGATCTCCTGCGCACCCGCGTCGAGCGCGTCGCGCACATCGGCGAGCTTCACCTTCATCGACGCCCGCCCGGAGGGGAACGCGGTCGCGACGGACGCCACCGCGACGGGGCTCCCCGCCAGGTGACCGATCGCGGCTCCGACGAGGTCGGGGTACACGCACACCGCTGCGACGGGCGGCACTTCCGGGTCGGCGGGGTCCGGGCGGCGCGCTTTCGCGCACATCGCGGCGACCTTTCCGGGCGTGTCGGAACCCTCCAGCGTGGTGAGGTCGATCATGGCGATCGCCATCTCGAGCGCCCACATCTTGGCCTCGCGCTTGATCGACCGGGTGGCGAGCGCGGCCGCCCGCGCCTCCGCGCCGACCTGGTCGACGCCTGGGAGGCCGTGGAGCAGCTTTCGCAACGCCGCGTCGGAGGTGACGATGTCTAGGGACCAGGGACCCGCGAGAGGGGTGGGCACCACGCTCGGCGACGCTGCGACGCGAGCGGCCGCTCGCTCCCCTTCAGGCACGCGAGACGTCTGGCTGCCCAGCCGTCCGTCTTCCTCCACCCTCGCCACAGTACTGCTGCCTGGCGACGCCGCAGCCGGGCGGCTCACGAGGCACCGGCCGCGACGCGAGCCGCGGCGAAGCCCGGCTTGATCACGTCGTTGATGAGCTGCAGGCGCTCGTCGAAGTGTGCGAACGCGCTCTTCATCGCGTTCAGCGTCAGCCACTCGATGTCGTGCCAGCCGTAGCCGAAGGCTCGTGCCACGCCGTGCAGCTCCGAGGAGACGGTGACGCCGCTCATGAGGCGGTTGTCCGTGTTCACCGACACGCGGAAGAACAACGAGCGCAGAAGTCCGATCGGATGCTCCGACAGGGAAGGAACGACTCCCGTCTGCACGTTGGACGTCGGGCACATCTCGAGCGGCACCCTGCGATCGCGGACGTAGCTCGCGAGACGTCCGAGAGAGACCGACCCGTCGGGGCGCCGCTCGATGTCGTCGAGGATGCGGACTCCGTGGCCCAGCCGGTCCGCTCCGCAGATCTGCAGCGCCTCCCAGATCGACGGCAAGCCGAAACCCTCTCCGGCGTGGATCGTGATGTGGAAGTTCTCTCGCCCGACCAGCTGGAACGCGGCGAGGTGCTCGGTCGGAGGGCTGCCCTTCTCGGCTCCTGCGATGTCGAAGCCGACGACGCCGTGGTCGCGGTAGCGCACCGCGAGCTCGGCGATCTCGAGCGAACGCGCCGCGGTCCTCATCGCGGTCAGCAGCGCGTAGATGCGGATCCCGCGCCCCTCGCTCCCCTGGCGGAACCCTTCCAGGACGGCTTCGACGACCTCGGCCTCGGAGAGCCCCTTCGCGGTGTGCAACTCGGGGGCGAAGCGGACCTCGGCATAGACGACGCCGTCATCGGCGAGGTCCTCGGCGCACTCGGCGGCCACACGCACGAGCGCCTCGCGCGTCTGCATCACGGCGACCGTGTGCGCGAACCCCTCGAGGTAGAGGCCGAGGTCGCCACGTGCAGCCCCTGCCCGGAACCAGTCCGCCAGCTCGCCCACGTCGGTCGTCGGCAGGCCGCGCAGGTGGGTCTCCCGGGCGAGGTCGACGACCGTCTGGGGGCGGAGCCCGCCGTCGAGGTGATCGTGGAGCACGACCTTCGGGACGCGCCGGATCTCCTCGAGCGTCGGCACCGCGACCGGCGCGCCCGCGGCGCTCACTGGCGGATCACCTCGAGCACGAGAGGCCGGGGAGCCGGAGGATCGGGGCCGATCTCGACGGCATCTTCGAGCTGCTCGGCGACCGGGCCGAGCCGCCCCGGCTCGTCGCTCCGGAGCTCGAGCAGCGGATCGCCGGCCTCGACCGGCTCGCCGGACCTCCGCAGGCAGACGACGCCGGCGGCGGCGCTGACCGGGTCCTCCAGCTTCGTGCGCCCCGCCCCCAGCCGCCACGCGCCCTCGCCGATCCGCCGGGCGTCCATGGCACGGACGAAACCCGGAGCCCGAGCGGTGACGAGGGTCCGGTGCCGGGCGGTCGGGAGCGGTGCGTCGGGGTCGCCTGTCTGGGCGCGGACCATCTCGCGGAAGACCGACAGCGCCCGTCCGTCGTCCAGCGCCGCGCGGAGCTCGCCCTTCGGGTCAGCCGTCGCGGCGATCTCCAAGCCGGCAAGGCTCGCCATCTCGGCGCCGAGGGTCACGACGAGCTCGACGAGGTCCTTCGGGCCCCGGCCCGAGAGGGTCGCCACCGACTCCTCCACCTCGACGCCGTTTCCGACCGCGCGCCCGAGCGGCTCGTCCATCCGCGTGAGCAGCGCGGCCATCCGCAACCCGTGCTCCGTCCCGATGGCGACCATCGTCTCGCCCAGCTGCCGGGCCCGGTCGAGGTCCCGCATGAACGCGCCGGAGCCGACCTTCACGTCGAGGACCAGCGCGGCGGTGCCTTCCGCGAGCTTCTTGGACATGATCGAGCTGGCGATGAGGGGAACCGACTCGACGGTCGCAGTGACGTCGCG
This sequence comes from Actinomycetes bacterium, assembly GCA_021803085.1. Taxonomy (GTDB): domain Bacteria; phylum Actinomycetota; class Acidimicrobiia; order Acidimicrobiales; family RAAP-2; genus JAJYVT01. Next base: position 15,921 of record JAJZMD010000063.1, on the reverse strand, counting down.
CAGCGCGTAGAGCTTCCTGTCGGCCGGTGCGAGCCCGGGCCCTGCAGCGCAGATCACGCAGCCCACGCGCTCGAGGACCGAGCGGACCTCGGAGGGCGAGAGGTCGCTGCGGAAACCGGGGATCGCCTCGAGCTTGTCGAGCGTGCCGCCGGTGTGGCCGAGGCCCCGCCCGGAGAGCTGCGGCACGCACGCGCCCACGCTCGCAAGGAGCGGCGCGAGGACGAGGGAGACCTTGTCCCCCACGCCGCCCGTCGAGTGCTTGTCCACGGTCGGACGCGACAGTCCCTCGAGGTGGAGCCGGTCGCCGGAGGCGACCATCGCAGCGGTCAGGCGTCCGAGCTCGGCGCGGTCGAGCCCGTTCAAGAAGACGGCCATCAAGAACGCGGCCATCTGGTAGTCGGGCACGCGGCCTGCGGCGTAGGTGCCGATCAGCCAATCGATCTCCTCGCCGTCGAGCCGTCCGCCGTCGCGCTTACGACGGATGAGCTCGACCATGTCGTGGGTCCGGGAAGTCACGGCGTGACTCCGCTCTCACCGCCGGCGCTCTCGGCTGTCTCACGTCGGGCGTCGACGTCACCTGGACCGAACGCGCCGGGGAGGAGGGCGCCCAGGGTCATCGGGCCGGCGCCTTCGCCACCGTCCACGAGGACCCTGCCCCCGCCCGCCTCGAACAGCAGCTGCCGGCACCGGCCGCAGGGTGCGAGCGGTTGGCCGTCGCCGGCCACGATGCTCACCGCGACGAGGCGCGATCCGCCGCTCATGTGCAGCGCGGAGACGAGACCGCACTCCGCGCAGAGGGTGAGGCCGTAGGAGGCGTTCTCGACGTTGCAGCCGGTCACCACCTGACCGGCCTCGGTGAGCCCGGCGGCGCCGACACGGAGCCGGGAGTACGGCGCGTACGCCCGCGCCGCGGCTGCCGAGGCATGGCCCCGCAATACGGCCCAGTCGACCGTCAGCGCCTCCGCCACGTCGGACCTCCTCCGCTCGAAGCTCCCAGGGTAGCGACGATGCTCGGGACACACCCGAGAAGGTGGCCGCACCCGGGCGCGCCGGCAGGCAGGTGGCGCGAGCGCGTGCCGGCGAACCTCGGGAGGTGTAGACCGTTGAGCCGTGCCGCTCGTCCCCGAGTCCCATCGCGACCTTCTCGACGCCGATGTCGCGACCCTCGCCACCGTCGGCCCCGACGGGACTCCCCAGCTCACCGAGGTGTGGTTCCTCAGGGACGACGACGAGGCGCGTCCCGTCGCGATCTCCCTCAGCACCGCACGCCAGAAGACGAGGAACCTCTGCAGGGACCCGAGATGCGCGCTCTTGGTGCTCGACCTGGCAGTGCCGCAGCGTTACCTCGAGATCCGGGGCGACGCGGAGATCGAGCCCGACGACGAGTACCTCTTCGCGGATCGCTTCGGGGCCAAGTACGGCGCAGACCTTCGAGCGTTCGACCCCCCTGGGGCGACGCGGGTCGTCGTGCGGATACGCGCCGAGCGGATCAACGCGGTCGACATGCGCCGCCACGGCTGATCTGGTCAGATCGCCCTCGGCAAGGTCCGGCGTGCCTCCAGGTGACAGGCGACCAGGCCGGCGACGTCCCATCCCGTTGGGTCACAACCCCTCTCGATATCCTGGCGCAGCGGTCGACAAGGCGTAGCCGCTCTCAGGAGGTGGCCGGTGACCACAGCGGATCTGCCCAGCCGTCCCGAGCCGCCTCCGAATGCGCCGCCTCCGAATGCGCCGCCGTACCCGCCCGGCAGCTACCCGCCCGGGAGCTACCCGGCGCCGCCGTACCCGCCCGGCAGCTACCCGGCGCCGCCGTACCCGCCCGGCAGCTACCCGCCCGGGAGCTACCCGGCGCCGCCGTACCCGCCCGGCGCCTACCCGGCGCCGCCGTACCCGCCCGGCAGCTACCCGCCCGGGAGCTACCCGCCGACTGCGTCGGAGCAGGGACCACCACCCATTCGCGGGGTGCCGCCTCTTCCGCCGGGGGTGACCCTTGCTCCGGTCGGGAGACGGGTCGGCGCGTACTTCCTCGCGATCCTGCTGGTGATCGTGACGCTGGTGATCGGCTACATCATCTGGGGACTGGTGGCCTGGAGGCGCGGCACGTCACCCGCGCTCTCGGTCCTGAAGATGCGTTGCGTCAAGGTGAGCGACGGCACGAAGGCCACGTTCGGCACCATGGCGCTGCGGAACATCGTCGGCGGCATCCTCGAGGGCATCCTCGGCTGGATCACCGAGCTCGTGTCTCTCGTCTTGTTCTTCGGCCGCGACGACCACCGGTGCCTGCACGACCTCATCGGCGGCACGGTCGTGGTCTTCGACCCGCAGGGGCGGCTCGACACCTGAGCACCGCCCCGGCAACGCCCGGGACGCCCCGGGCCGACCGCCTATGGACGCCAGTCGAGATGCAAGAGCACCTGCGCGAGCAGGCGTCCTTCGGCGACGTAGCCCGGAAGCAAAGGGTGGAACGACCGGTTCAGGTCCAGCACGTCGATGCCGTTCATCCATGCGGCTCCCGAACCGCACAGGTTGTGGCTACCGCTTGCAGCGGGCTCGAAGAGCAACGGGTCGCCCCGCGGGATGACGACTGGACCGGCCCTCCCCCCTGAGTTCACGTCGAGGAAGCTCAGGTGCACACCGTTCGGCTGCTCGGCGTTCACTGCCGCGACGTCGCGTGCGATCGTTGCGTTGAGGTCAGCGGCCTCGCTGCGCAGCTGGTAGGCGTCGGCCACCGTGATGCCCTGGCACGAGCCGGCGGCGCGGTCGGCGGCCGGCCAGGACGCGGGGTCGGCCATCAGGTAGGGGTAACCGAGGACGACGACGTTGCCTCCCGGCACGACCGTCCTGTCGGCGACCTCGCGCAAGAAGGCGACGAAGGGTGCGGCCAGCCTTTGCGCGATCTGCTGGCGCACCCATGCGTTCTCGGGGCACTTGTGACCCGGGGCGGAGGCGTGCACCTCGTGGAAGGGCCCGAGGACGCACTGGGAGATGACGCCGGAGAAGTCGACTGTGTTGCCGCCGAACGTGAACGTGACGAGGTCGTAGCGGGAACCGGCCGGCCGCCACTCGGGGAGGCGCTCGGCGTCGCCGGCGTTGAAATAGTTCGCGATGACCGCACCCGAGCACGCGGTGAGGTACGGGTTCTTCAGCTCCGGCATCAGCTTCCGCAGGTCGTCGTAGGCCTGGATCGGGTACGCGAGCGACCCGCCCGAGTCACCGCGCGCGCACGCCCCGCTCGTGTGCGCGAGCCCTTGTCCAGAGGAGTACGAGTCTCCCGCAGCGAGCCAGGTGATCGGCGCCGGGCCGGGCGACCCATGCCTGCCAGTGCTCCCGGACGCCTCAGCCCCGGGAGCCGCCAGCGACACGATCGCGACGGCGCACACCGCCAACGCGGGCGTGCGGGCGAGGTGCCCGCGGACGGAAAGGCCGGCTCTGCTCATGTCGCACTGCTCCCCTCTGCTCCCGCCGAGCCTGTCGCCGTTCAGCAGGAGCTGAATATTCTTGCGAGGGCTCTGCGTGTCAAGCGCATGCTTCCCGATCGCGCAGATCGACGGGCGAACGGCCCCGAGCCCCGTGCGCCGGACGCAAGAGCGCCCAGCGCGGGTGCGCGCGATCAGGGTATGGGAGAATTCGCCTCGAGGGGACCGCACCGGGATGATCTGCTCGGAGTCCCGGTGCCCGCAGGCGACGGGGAGAGGGATCGGCGGACGCGATGGTGCCGCTTCGATGCAGGACAGGTCGATGCAGGACCGGGCGCGGGCTTCGCTCTTCCGGGCGCGGGCTTCGCTCTTCCGGGCGCCTGCGCCGCGGAGGGAGAGCGGCGGCGGCGGCCGTCTCGCTTGCCTGCGCGGGTGCGGCGCTCACCACGCCGGCGGCCGTGGCGAGCGCCGCCGGACCGGCGCTGCCGAACGGGCTCATCGCCTTTCGCAGCGTGAAGGGAATCGGGGTCGTCGACCCTCGGAGCGGCAGAGAGCGCCTGCTCCTTTCGGTCCCGCCGGGCTGCAACTCGGCGGCGGGGGGCGTGGGCCCGATCTCGCTGGCGGGCCCCGTCTGGGCCCCCGCCGCCGGGCCCGCCGCGCGCCTCTACTTCTGGTTGACGGACTGGCAGTCGAAGCCGGCGCCGGGCTGCAAGCTCCCGCGCCTCCCGAGATGGGTCGCGGTCGGAGAGCCCATCCTCGTCGAAGCCGACCCCTTCGGCGGCGCCCTCCGGGCGGTCGCCGCGGCCCCGACCGGCCTGCCCTGCCAACCCGGGAACGATCTGGTCGCCGTACCCGGCGCGCTGGCCTTCACCGACGGAGGCTGCGACGAACCGCAGGTGCAAGCCCTCACGTTGCCCCTCGAGCCCGGCGCCGCGCCCCTGGCAGCCCCGCTCGCCGTCCCGGCGAAAGAGCTCGCCCCGCACTGCGCCGTGGACGAGCACCTCCTGGGCGAGGGTCCCTCTGGCATGGTCTTGCTCGCAGAGGAGGGGACCCAGTGCGCGGCGCCGCCACCCACCCTCGAATCGTGGAGCCCGTCCGCCCACAGGGTCGGACCGCTGCTGCCCCGCCCGCCCTCCGGCGCGCGACGCGACCTCGTGGCGGCGGCGATCTCGCCGGACGGGCGGTGGGAAGCCTTCTCCCTGGGCGCGCAGGGCACCGGCCTTCTCGACCTCCGGCACGGGACCTGGTCGACCAGTCCTCTGGCGCGCTGCGGCTCGGCGGCCTGCACCGGCGCGCTCGGGGTGTCGTTCTCACCGAGCAGCGCCCAGCTCGCCGTCGCAGCGAACGGGCGCCTGCTGCTCGACCCCGTCGCGGGCGGTGGCACCGGCAAGGTCCTGCTCGCCGACGGGGTGACCGCGGTGAGCTGGTCGGGGGTGGTCGGTGCCGCCGCCCTGGTAGGCCCCCGAACAGGGCGTGCCTTGCCCGGCGTGGTGCCCTCGCTCTGGGCGCCGCTCTCCAAGTTCTGGGGAGCTGGAGAGAGCGAGACCTGGCGGGTGGAGCCGGCGGCCCTCCCGTCGCCCACCGTGTCGGTGGTCTCGCTGCCCGAGCCTGCCGACGCCCTGCTCATGCTCTCGGGAACGATCGCCCTCGCCGCGGGCGCCGGGGCCCGGGACTCGGGGGATTGGTGGCGGAGCACCGACGGCGGGCGCACCTGGAAGGCCCTGAACGCTCGCTGCGCCGAGCAGCAAGGGGCGACGCCGAACCTCATGCCATGCCGGGTGAGCCAGATGGCCGCGCTGCCCGGCGGGGTCGCGCTCGCGAGGGGCGATCCCGGCCTCGGGCTGTGGCGCTCGGTCGACGACGGCGCCCAGTGGCACCGACAGCCGTTCTCGGGACGCGTCATCGAAGGGGGCCCCTGGGCGGCGGGGCCGCTCGCGTACCTGCTCACCCTTCCTGCCCGGCCCAACGGCCAGCCCGCGCCCGGCGCCCCCTCGCTGCTCTCGTCGACCGACAAGGGCCTCACCTGGCACAGCCTCTTGTCCGTCCCTGCGAGCGACCCGGGCAACCCGGTGGCGACGCTCCAGGAGTTCTTCGTCCTCGGGCCCGGGCACTTCGCCGCGCTCTACCGCGCGGGCGACTGCTCACTGCCCGCCGACCTGCGAATGACCAACGACGGCGGGAGGACGTGGTTCTCCGCACCCCCCGCGTCGCTCGTCGCTCCGGCCGATCTCGCCCGAGCCACGCCGTCGCGCATCGTGTTGGGCGCCGGCTTCTGCGGTTCGGCCGCGCCCCACTACGGCCAGGGGATCTTCAGCCGGCCCGCGACCGGCGGAGCCGCAGCGTGGGCGCCGGTCCACCTGCCCGCCGGCTTCCGCGACCTCTACGGGCTCGGGGCGGCCAGCCGTTTCCCCGCCTCGGCGCCAACGGTCGAGCTGATCTCCGTCGCGGCGCTCAGCTTCCCGGGCGGGAAGGAGGGCGTCGCGGTCGGCGCCGCTGTCGAAACGGGCACCGACAGCTCGGGCATCCCGGCCGCCGAGCCGTCGCAGGGTCTCGACCTGATCTTCGTGAGCCACGACGGAGGGGCGTCGTGGTCGAACGAGTCCCTCCCCGTCGGCCCGCCGCTCAGCGTCGTGAGCTGTGCCGCCCCGGGCGACTGCCTGGCCGCCGGCTGACAGCTCCGGGTCCGAGCGCGCGCTACACGTTGAAGCGGAACGTTGCCGCGATAGTTGACTACCAACGACAATTGATGATCGTGGGGGCTGACCTGTTCTCGTGTGGTTGACGAGTGACGGCGGCGGTTGGCACCCAATGGACGTTCCGCGGACTCTTCGCGAACTGCGACCGAGGCGGTGGTGGGAGTTCAGCGTCCCCATACGCCGTGGGGTGCTCACGGATCGACCTCCGGGGAGTCCTGCGCCCCGCCTCCGCCCACGCATTTGTGCGCATCCGGAAAAGATCTTGACGTACGTAAGAGCAGAAGTTAGCGTCCCTCCGTGGAGGGAAACTCCATTTCACAGAGTGAAAGCCGCTCCATCGCAGCGGTGCAGCGAGCGGTGCAGCTCCTGCGGGCGGTGGCGGCGCTACCCCCTCAGAGCAGGACGCTCACGGCGCTGGCTCGCAAGACCGGCATCAAGGTCCCGTCAGCCCACCACCTGCTGGCGACGCTCGTGAGGGAGGGCGTGGTGGTGAAGGACGCCGCCCTTCGGTACCACTTCGGCCCGACCCTTCACGCCCTCGCCGAGACCGCGCACCGCGAGAGCCGCCTTCCCGCCTCGGTCCAAGCCGAGCTCCAGCACCTCGTCGACCTCACCGGTGAGAACGCCTACCTGAGCGGCTGGGTCCGCGGCGAGATCCAGGTGCTGGAGGAGCTGAGCGGCACGCAGGCGGTGCGCGTCGCGGTCCCGCATCGAGGGTTCGAATACGCGCGCGCGTCCGGGAAGATCCTCCTCTCGTTGCTCGCCGACGAAGAGTTGGACGCGTTCCTCGCGAGCACGCAGCTCGAGAAGGTGACGCCGAGCACGATCACCGATCCGGATGACCTACGCGAGCATCTGGCTCTGGTCAGGAGGCAGGGGTACGCGGTGGAGACGGGCGAATGCGTCGAAGGTGTCGCGTGCTGCTCGGCCGCCGTGATGAACGGGGAGCTGGTCGTCGCCGCCTTGACCATCTCTTCTCCCTTGGAACGATTTCTCAACAACGAGGAGAAGCTGGTGGCTTCGGTGGTCGAGTGCGCCGCGCGCGCGAGCGACGCGCTCGGTGGTCGGTCAGCAAGTCGACCTCTCGCCAGCTCTCCCTTCCAGATACCTATGGACCTCCATTCCTCGCCTACCAACACCGAATCAGAGCTACCTCAAGCACCTAGGGGGAAACACCAATGGCAGTAGCAGTGGATATGAGACGGAACGTTCGAAGGACGGTGCCGCACCGGCTCTCGCGCTGGTTCATGGGCGCGTGCGGGCTCGCGGCCGCGGGCTCGATGGTCGCGGTCATGAGCGGGCCCGGCGTGAGCGGTGCGGCCGCCTCCAAGGCGAACGCGAACCAGGTGACCATCACCATGTGGAACGACCCGCTGGACGCGTCCACAACAGGCGTCCCGCTCTCCAAAAGCTGGCTCACGGCGGGGGTGAAGCTGTTCGAGGCGAAGCACCACAACATCAAGGTGGACCTGATCCAGGAGCCGTTCGCAGCGTCGACAGCCTTCGAGACGCTCCTCCACTCGACCGAGGTCGGCGGAACCACGCCGACAATCGGCCAGCTCTACGTCGGCGGGCAGGTCATCGAGAACGACCCGTACCTCGTGCCGCTCAACAAGTACCTGTCGAAGGGGTACATCAAGTCGCTCACCGGCTGGCAGTTCGTGACGGCCGGCTACGAGACCGGCGGCAAGATCTACGCGATCCCTTACGGGACGGGTGCGTACTACTCCGTCTACTACAACAAGAAGCTCATGGCGAAGGCAGGGGTCAAGCCACCCTGGCCGGAGAACTGGACACAGCTGATCGCGCTCGGCCGGAAGATCAAGGCCAAGGGTGTCCAGCCGTTCGAGTTCGGAGAAAAGCAGGGGTACCAGGGCGCGTGGACCCAGGACGGGCTCATCTCGGGCCTCGGCGGGAACACAGGTGTCCTCAGGATGTTCTTCGGCAAGCAGTCACTGAACTCCAGCCTGCTGATCAAGCCCTACGAGGCCTGGCACCAGATGTACGCGGCGGGCATCACCAACCCGAACGCGCCGTCGCTCAGCGAGACACAGGGGATCGCCGACTTCGCGGCCGGGAAGGGCGCGATGACGATCACCGGCAACTTCGAGAACACAAAGTTCCAGACCGGCCTCGGAAAGAACAACGTCGGGCTCTTCCCGATCCCGGCACTGCGAGGCTCGAAGTACGCCAAAGGATTCTCGGGCGGCCCCAATAACGCGTACGTCATCTTCAAGACGAGCAAGCACGTCCGTCAGTGCCTGCAGCTGATCGAGTTCCTCACGTCGCTGAAGGTCCAGGTGGCATCGATCAACCAGCTCGGCCAGATCCCGAACAACGTCTCGTTCCGCCCGTCGGCCGCCTTCGACAATCAGCAGCCGCTGCTCGCGCAGGTGTACAGCTACCTCAAGAAGGGCTACAAGCAGTACGAGGCGTTCGATAACGTCATGCCCGGCAGCATCGACACATACTGGTACAAGACCAACAACGGTGTCTTCGGCGGGAGCTTGAGCCCTGCAGCCGCTGCGGCGAGCATCCAGACGCAGATGCAGAGCTACCTGCAATCAAGCAAGGCATGACCGACGAGCCGTCCGGCCCGGTTGTCTCGAGCCGGCGTCCAGCGGCACCGGTCCTCTCCGCCCCGGCGGAAGAGCTGGTGAGGGTGGCTGGAGAGCCTGTCGAAGACGTGGCGAGCGGCGCTCCGCCGGCTTTGGCGACCTTTGGTCGCCGGGCCGGCGCGCGCGTCGCGCGTGCGGTCCGGCGCCGGGGCTTCTCCTACGCCGCGCTGATCCCCGCGACGATCTTCGTGCTCGGTCTGCTGATCGTCCCGATCATCGAGACCGTGTACCACAGCTTCACGAACTGGAATGGCCTGTCGAGCCACTTCGTCGGGGTCGAGAACTTCCGCCTCCTGTTCGACAACCCGGTGTTCTCCCAGGTCCTGGTGAACTCGGTGATCTTCCTCATCTCCGTGCCGCTCATCCTGGTGGTGTCACTCGTCGTCGCCGTGCTCGTCTACGAGAAGGTCCCGGGATGGCGGGTCTTCCGATTCCTGTTCTTCATCCCGAACGTCCTGTCGCCGGTCATCGTCGGGGCGCTCTTCAGCACGTTCTTCCTCCCGGGCGGGATCGTGGACACCATCCTTCGCCCCGTGGGCCTGGGGCAGCTCGCGTGGCTCTCCCAGCCGTGGACGGCCCGGTTCGTCGTGATCGCCGCGCTCGTGTGGACGTCGTTCGGCTTCGGGATGATCGTCATTCTGTCGGCGCTCACGACGGTCGATCCCGCGCTCTACGACGCCGCGTTGATCGACGGAGCGGGCTGGTGGCGGCGCCTGCGCTCGATCACCATTCCGATGATCTCGAGCTCGCTCCAGTTCCTGAGCGTGATCAACGTGATCTACACGTTCACGTCGCTGTTCAGCTTCGTGTACGTCATCAGCGCTGGTGGTCCAGGGTTCTCGACCACCAGCGTGACATATTACACGTACATCACCACTTTCGAGAACGGTCAGTTCGGGTACGGAGCGGCCGTCGTGCTCATCCTGTTCCTCATCGTGCTGGTGATGACGGTGGTGCAGATCAAGCTGTTCCCGCAGCGACAGGTCCAGCAGGGAGTCTGAGTGGTCTCGCGACTTTCCCGGCCTCTGGTCTTCCTCGCGCTTTGCCTGGTGGCGATCAGCACCGTGTACCCGCTCGTGTTCATGGCCGCGAACACGATGCGCTCGACCAGCGCGTACGAGCGGAGCCCCTACGGCCTGCCCTCCCATTTCAGCCTGGGCAGCTTCAGCGCTCTGGTCAACCAGGTGCCGTTCCTGTCCAGCCTCCTGCACTCGCTGATCGTGGTGGTCCCCGCTGTCGTCGTCGCGACGCTCTCGTCCGCCCTGGCGGCGTTCGTGTTCACGAAGGTGCCCGTCAAGTTTGGCAACGGCCTGTTCTGGCTCATGCTGATGGTGATGTTCATGCCCGGCATCGTCGTCCTCCTGCCGCTCTACGTCGAGATCGCGCACGCGGGCCTTGCGAACAACTTCATGCCCGCGATCCTCATCTACACCGCGCTCAACATCCCGTACGGGACGTACCTGATGCGGGCGAACTTCCGCGCCATCCCGGACTCGGTAATCGAGGCGGCGAGAGTCGACGGCGGGTCGTGGCTCCACATCTTCCGCTCCGTCGTGCTCCCCATCGCCCGGCCCGCGATCGTCACCATCGGGATCCTCACGTTCTTGAACATCTGGAACGAGCTGTTCATCAGCCTCGTGCTGCTCCACGAGCCAAGCAACGAGATGCTCACGCCCACGCTGGCCCAGCTCAGCGGGAGGTTCGGGACCGACATCCCGGTGCTGATGGCGGGACTTCTGCTCGGCAGCATCCCGACGCTGCTCTTGTACTTCCTGACCGCCCGGGTGTTCATCCGCGGCATGCTCAGCGGTGCGGTGAGATGAGGACGAGGCGTGCCGTCGTCACCGGGGCCGCCAACGGCATCGGAAGGGCCATCGCCGAGCGCCTTTCGGGTGACGGCTTGGAGGTGGTCGGCGTGGACCGGGAGCCGGTGGCCACGGCCTGCTGCCGACACGCGATCGACTTCGACCTGTCCCAGGTCGGGGACGTCGAGGGGCTGTTCGTTTCCGTCGAGGAGGGCATCGGACCGGTCGACGCGCTGGTGAACGCGGCGGGGGTGAGCGAGGTGCTGGACCTCTCGGATTTCTCGGCGGACGTGTACGAGCGGGTCCTGAGCGTGGACCTGCACGCACCGGTCCGGCTCGCGATCGCCGCGGCCAACGCGATGGCCGGGCGGGGGTACGGCCGTATCGTCAACGTGACGAGCATCCACTCGCGTCTCGGAGAGCGAGGTGCGCTGGCCTACGACATCGCCAAGGCCGGCATGGACCAGGCGACCCGCACGCTGGCGGTGGAGTACTCCGGGCGCGGCGTCCTGTGCAATGCCGTCGCCCCCGGCTTCATCGAGACGCGCATGTCGATCGTCGACGGCGAGATGGAGACCCGGACGGAGCGGTTCCGCCGGGTCTACCTGGAGACCGGTCGGCTGCCGATGGGCCGGCCGGGCCAGCCGTCCGATGTGACCGGGATGACCGCATGGCTCGTTTCCGACGACAACACCTACATCACGGGCCAGTCGATCTGCGTCGACGGCGGTCTCACCGCGACGTTCTGAGGAGGGCGATCCCGTGGCAAGTGTCGAGTTCGATCACGTAACGAAGGTCTACCCGAACGGCTTCAAGGCAGTCGAAGACGTGAGCCTGGACGTGAGCGACGGGGAGTTCATGGTCCTCGTCGGGCCGTCGGGGTGCGGGAAGACCACGCTCCTTCGGATGATCGCCGGGCTGGAGGAGATCACGACGGGCACGCTTCGGATCGGCTCCAGCGTCGTGAACGACCTCAGCCCCAAAGACCGCGACATCGCGATGGTCTTCCAGAACTACGCCCTCTATCCGCACATGTCGGTCGCCCAGAACATCGGCTTCGCGCTCCGGCTGCGCAAGGTGCCCAAGGCGGAGATCGACCGGCGGGTGCGCGAAGCCGTGAAGATCCTGGGCCTCTCCGACTGGCTCGACCGCAAGCCCGCCCAGCTGTCGGGCGGGCAGCGCCAGCGGGTGGCCATGGGCCGGGCCATGGTGCGGGAGCCGGCCGTGTTCCTCATGGACGAGCCGCTGTCCAACCTGGACGCCAAGCTCCGGGTGCAGATGCGTGCCGAGGTGAGCAGGATCCAGCGCAGGCTGGGGGTGGCCACCGTCTACGTGACCCACGACCAGGTGGAGGCCATGACGATGGGGGACCGGGTCGCGGTGATGCACGGTGGCGTGCTCCAGCAGGTCGACTCCCCGCAGACCCTCTACGACCAGCCCGTCAACATGTTCGTGGCGTCGTTCATCGGGTCGCCTGCGATGAACCTGTACGAGGCCGCGCTGGAGCCGGGGGTCCGCTCCCTGCGCATCGGCTCGCAGCGCATCGAGCTGCCCGACGCGGTCCGCGTCGCCCGGCCCGGCCTCGCCGCCTACGGAGGGCGCACGGTGGTGATCGGGCTCCGGCCGGAGCACCTGCGCACCGCGGAGGTGACCGAGCCGGGCGCCACCGTCGAGGCCGACGTCGAGCTGGTGGAGGCGCTCGGCAACGAGCTGCAGGTGCACTTCACGATCGACGCGCGGCGGGTGGTCGCAGAGGGCGCGGCCGAGGAGAGCGAGGTGGTCCAGAGCGGGGAGGGCGTGGCCCGGGTGGACCCGCGCGCCGCGCTGAAGCCCGGGACGAGAGCTGCGTTCCAGGTGGACACCCAGCGGATGCAGTTCTTCGACGCCGAGAACGGCACGGCGATCTGGGGCTAGGGACCGGTGAGGCGCCGCGCGGCCGGGGACGGCCCCGCGAGCACGAGCAGGATGACAACCGGCAGACGGGCAGACAGAGCACACAGAAGGGAATGCGAAGTGGACGAGCTGAGAGGTCAGGCGGCGCTGGTCACCGGTGCCGGGGCCGGCCTGGGTCGGGCCATCGCCGTCGAGATGGCCCGGGCGGGCGCGCAGGTCGCGATCGTCGACGTGGACGAGGCCGCCGCCGGCGAGACGGTGAAGCTCGTCCAGGAGTCCGGCGGCACGGCGCTCGCCTACCGGTGTGACGTCGGCGTCCGCGCGGAGGTCGACCGAACGTGGGACGCCGTGGCCGCCGACCTAGGGCGTCTGGACATCGTCGTGAACAACGCGGGCGTCAGCTTCGTCGGCCCGCACATCATCGACACCACCGACGAGGTGTGGCATCAGTCGATCGACGTGATGCAGCACGGCGTGTTCTACGGGATGCGCGCCGCGGCCCGGCACATGCTTCCCCAGCGCTCGGGGAGCGTGGTGACGATCTCGTCGATCCGCGGGTTCTCGTCCAATCCCGGACGGATCGCATACTGCGCGGCGAAGGCTGCGGTGATCATGATGACCCGCGTAGCCGCGGCGGAGTGGGGAAGGTTCGGCGTGCGAGCGAACGCGATCGCTCCGGGCGTCCAGCGCACCCCGATGTGGGAGGAGGACGCCGCGCGGGGCGCGGTGGACGAGCCCGGCGTCATCCGCGTCTGCCCGGCCGGCCGCCTAGGCGAGCCCGCGGAGGTGGGCCGCCTCGCGGTGTTCCTCAGCAGCGCCGACGCCGCGTACATCAACGGCTCGTGCGTGACGATCGACGGCGGGCTGACCACCGTTCCCGTCGGCTGACCTCGCCTGGGGACGGACGAATGAACCACGGTCTCTTGCCTTCGCAGCGGCACGCGGTCGCTGCGAGCTTCGCCCACGAGGGCCGCATCACCCGGGTGCAACGCATCTGCGAGGCCGAGCACCTCGACGCGATCGTCGCCGTCGGGGCCGGCTACGCCACCTGGCTCACGGACTACCACCGCTACGCCGGCGGCCTCTCGGCGACGATCCTGGGAGCCTCGGGCGGGGCGGAAGTCGTCGCTTCCGCCGAGGAGGCTCCGCTGGTCGAGCGCGAGGGCTCGGCGGAGAGGGTCCACGTCTATGGCGAGCCAGGGTTCGGCCTGGACCTCGACCCCCTGCCCCGGCTGGTCGAGGCCCTGGCGCGCGTCGAGCTCCTCCGCCGGTGCACGCGCATCGGCGTGGCGGGCCTGTCCCCGGGCGTCCTGTCCGGAGCCGGGCCGGCGGAGGTCGTCGCGGTGGACGGACCGCTGGCGGTCGTCATGGCCGTGAAGGATCGCGACGAGGCGGAGAAGATCGCGCGCTCCTACGGCCTGTGCCTCGAGGCCCAGGACGCGGTGGCCGACGGCGTCGCCGAGGGTGCGAGCGAGTTGGAGCTGTTCACCCGCGCGCACGCGACCGCACAGCTGGCCGCCGGCGAGCCTGTCGAGTTCCTCGCGGACCTGCTGGCGGGCCCCGCGAGCGCGCAGGTCTCCGGCCCCGTTGCCGTCGCCGGGGGCCGCCGCCCCCGGGACGGGGAACCGGTCCTCGCCGACATACTCGTGCGGGCAGGCGGCTACTGGGGAGACACGTGCCGCACCCACGTGCGCGGGGAGGCCGGCGAGCTCGGCGGGCTCGGCGGGCTCCTCGAGCGGCTCCGGCACGTGCTCGACGAGAGCGTGGCCGGGTGCCGGCCGGGCGTGCGGGCGAGCGAGGTCTACGCCGCCATGGCGCGACGCGTGGGAGAAGAGCTCGGCGGGTCCTCGCCGATGCCGCACCACGGGGGTCACGGCCTCGGGCTGGATCCCGTCTGCTCCCCAAACCTGAGCCCGCACGACGACACCCCGCTCGAGGCCGGCATGATCCTCGCCGTCGAGCCCGGTGCGTACGTCCCCGGGCGGTTCGGGATGCGCCTCGAGAACGAGTACCTCGTCACGCCGGCCGGAGGCGTGGAGCTGCACGCAGCCCTTGCCTCTCTCATCGAAGGAACGAACCAATGACCGACAGCACCGTCCGCATCGGGCCCGCCCTCGTCACCGGCGTCAACCACGTCGGCCTCACGGTCACCGACCTCGAGCGGTCGATCGCCTTCTACACGGAGGTCTTCGAGTGCGACGTGGTGATGCGCCAGGAGAAGCAGGGGGGGTACCTCGCGGAGATCGTCGGCTATCCCGACGCGGACGTGAAGATGGCGCACCTGCGCCTCCCGGGGTCCGAGAGCCGGCTCGAGCTCTTCGAGTACCGCTCGCCGCGGTCCGCACCGCGGGCCCTCGAGCCGCGCAACGTGGGCAACGCCCACATCTGCTTCGTCGTGCCCGACATGGACGCGCTGTACGCGCGGCTGGTCGAGCGGCGCGTGGAGACGTTCAGCCCGCCTGTGCAGGTCGACACCGGCGCGAACAAAGGCGGCGTGTCCCTGTACGTGCGCGACCCCGACGGCATCACCGTCGAGGTGTTCCAGCCACCGCCCGGACGCGACCGGTAGCCGGAACGCGGCGGGGCCGGTCTTCCGCCGCCCGCGCCGGGTCTGGGCGGCCCGCGCCAGGCGCGTCCGGCGGCCGCGTCTCGCCTCGGGGTCGGCCGCCCGCTGCGGGCACGCGGGCACGGCCGCCCCGCTTGCGCCGGTGCAACCGCCTGGGCCGCGACGGCGGGTGCGGCGGGGGCGCAAGGCCGTGTGCGGCGTGTGAAAGGAGTCATCGATGGTCCTCAGAAGGAGGCGCTGCAGGAAGTGAGACGGTTAAGGATGAACCAGGCGATCTCCCTCGCGATCGCCGAGGAGATGGAGCGTGACCAGCGCATCGTGGCCATGGGCGAGGACATCGCAGAGGCAGAGGGCACCTTCAAGACGAGCGAGGGTCTGCTCGCCCGTTTCGGGCCCGCCCGCGTGCGGGACACGCCGATCTCGGAGATGGGCTTCCTCGGCGCCGCGGTCGGGGCCGCCGTCAGCGGGCTGCGACCGGTCGTCGAGATCATGTTCATCGAGTTCCTCGGCGTCGCGCTCGACCAGGTGGTGACGGAGGCGGCGCTGATGCGCTACCTCTCTCGGGGCGCGCTGCACGTCCCCCTCACCGTCCGGGGCTCCGCAGGCGCGGGGCTCGGCTTCGGCTGCCAGCACTCCCAGACCCTGGAGCGCTGGCTGATCGGCACGCCGGGGCTCAAGGTCGCGGTGCCGTCAGGCGCGCGGACCGCGTACGGGTTGGTCAAGTCGGCGATCCGGGACGACGACCCGGTGGTCGTCCTCGAGCCGCGCGCGCTCTACGGCCGCCGCGAGGAGTTCGACGCCGACCCCGAGTGGACGATCCCACTCGGGACCGGGGAGCTGATCGGGAGTGGAGCCGACGTGACGATCGTCGCTCTCGGCCAGACGGTGGACATCGCCCGGGCGGCGGCCGCCGGGGCAAGCTGGACC
>JAJZMD010000176.1 GCA_021803085.1 Actinomycetes bacterium | reverse complement strand
GGTCGGTCCCGTGTGCCCCACGGCCCCGTAGGGTGGGTCGGCGTGCTCGGGTGGTGCACCATGCGCTCACGGTAGCGGCGCTGCCCGGGCGATCGGTGAAGATGGGCGGCGATACGACAGGCGGCGACAGGCAAGGAGGTCGGGAACGTGGTCATGGCCAAGCGCCCAGGGGTGGCGACAGCACCGGCGCCCATCGCGGCGATCGACACCGCCGTCCTCGCCGGCCAGCTTGCCGCGGCACTGGCGCGGGTCCCGTTCCGTCGGCCCCTCCGCGGCCGGTCGTCGGCTCCGGCCAACGTGGTGACCTCGGTCACCCGCGAGGTGCTCCGCTCGTTCATGGGCTACGTGTCGTCGCTTCCCGTGCCCGAGTTCCGGTCGATCGAGCTGCTGCTCGACGAGCTGTGCCGGGTGACCATGCCGCCGGTGGTGCGGTCGTTCGACGTGGAGCAGCGGAACGTGGTGTTCGGCGGCGTTCCCGGGATCCACTACCAGCCCCGCGGCAGGGAGCCGGCCGGTGCCATCCTCTACCTGCACGGGGGCGGCTACATCGGAACCTCGCCCAACATGTACGCGTTCTTCACCGCCCGCCTGTGCCGGGCCACCGGGTGCTCCGTCTTCGTCGCCGACTACCGGCTGGCGCCCGAGTTCCCCTACCCGGCCGCGGTGGAGGACGCCGCCGCGGCCCTGGCGGCCCTGGAGGAGGCGGGCACCCCGCCCGAGCGCCTGTTCGTGGCGGGTGACTCCGGCGGGGGTGGCGTGGCCCACAGCCTGATGGTCGAGGTCGGGCACGGCCGGAGCTCCTGCCGCCGCCCGGCCGGCCTCATCCTGTTCTCGCCCGAGGTCGACCTGCGCATGGAGGACCCGTCGATCGCGGCCAACGCGGAGCACGACATCCTCCCCTGGAACATCCCCTCGGGCGCGTACCTGCGCGGGATCGAGCCCGACGACGCCCGGGTGACGGCGCTGAACGCCGATCTGTCGACCTACCCGCCGACGTTCGTGTCGTGGGGCGGGGACGAGATGTTCCGGGACCCGATCCGCCGGTTCGTGGAGCGCCTCGACGCCGAGGGCGTCCCCGTCCACGCCCACGAGGCCGAGGGCATGTTCCACGTGTTCCAGATCCTCATGCCGTGGGCCGACGACAGCCGGGACGTCTACCGGGAGGTCGAACTGTTCTCGCGCCGGCTCCTCGGCTCTGCCGACGGCGACGCCGGCGAGGTCGGCGCCGGCGAGGTCGGCGAGGTCGGCTGAGACGCGTCCCGGCGCCTGATGGTCCCCGTGCCGGCGGGAGTGGGGTGGGGGCGGGGGTGGGGCGACCCTGACCACCTGCACCTCACCGGGGCGGTGTAGCTTCCAGACATCTGACGGCGTGCGGAACGGTGGGGACATGGAACGAGGGAATCGGCGGAGCCTGGTCCTGACGGCGGTGGTGGCCCTGACGGCCGTGGTGGCTGCATCGTGCACCTCGGGTGGTGCGAAGTCGTCCGCGTCGACCAGCTCCGCTCCGACGACGACAGCGTCCGCTGCCGGGTCGACGACCACGGTCGCGCCCCCGACGGTCGGCAGCCAGGTGCGGGCGGTTGCGCTGAGCGCCCTGTCGGTCGTCGACCAGACGCAAGCCTTCGCACTCATCGGTCCCCGCTACTACTACGCAACCGGAGCGGTGGGTGTGGCCGAGACCGTCGACGGTGGAGCGCACTGGACGGCGGTGGCAACCCAGCAGGCCTTGAAGCCGCTGTCCTACGAGTCGGGCCTGGTCTTCGCCACCGCGGAGCGGGGGTGGGCGTGGCAGGCCGGCCCGTCCGCCGGTGGTACGGACGCGCCGGCACCGACGACCCAACCCCTGATGACCACGGACGACGGTGGGCACACGTGGAAGGCGGTACCCGCCATCACCGGGGTCGAGCAGGTCCTGCCCGTCGGTCAGAGCGTGTGGGTGGTCACGCAGTCGCCCCCGGCCCCGGTGGCGACGGCGCCCGTGGTCCTGTGGACGTCGTCCGACGGTGGGGCGACCTGGGCCCGGTCGACGCCGGCCCCGCCACCGGTCCGATCCCTCGTCCGGGTCACCGCATCGACCGCCTACGGCATCGGCGGGTCGGGGATCGTCACCACCACCGACGGCGGGGCCTCGTGGTCGACGGTCGGGACGGTGCCGTGCCCGAACCCCACGGCCGGCCCCCCGCTGCCGCTCCTGTCGGCCGGCGGGGTGGGTGACCTCTGGCTCCTCTGCTCGGGCCAGCCGGGCGCCGGCAACCAGGCGAAGCAGGTCTACCGGTCGTCTGACGGCGGTGCGTCGTGGCACCTGGCCGCGTCGGTACCGCTCGGGGGAGCGGCACCTGGGGGCTCGACGCCGGCGGTGGGCAAGATCAGCGGCGGGGGATACGTCCAACAGCTGACGGCGCTGTCGCCGGAGCGGGCGGTCCTGGCCCTCGATCGGGGCGGGCTGTTCGAGACGGTCGACGGCGGTGTCCACTGGATGGCGGTCGGGCCCGGAGCCGATGTCGCGGTGGTGTCGGTGACCAGCGCCGGGGTCGGCCTCGCCCTCCTCGACGGTGCGCCGTGGCGCACCACCGACGGTGTCCACTGGACGCCGGTGGGGTAGGGAGGGCCGAGCGCCCTGGGGCGGCGGCGTCGGGAGCCCTCCGGTCCCGGTTGCCGCAGACCCGCCTCGGTTCCCGTGACACCCCCGGCGCCTCCGGTCTCGGAACCGCAGCCATCCGGGGTCCCGCCCTCGGTGGGATCCCGCAGCGGAGGAGGTGGGATTTGAACCCACGGTGGGTTGCCCCACACACGATTTCCAGTCGTGCCGATTCGGCCGCTCTCGCACTCCTCCGAGCCGTCCCGCCCTCGGTGGGATCCCGCAGCGGAGGAGGTTACGAAACCGCAGGATCCCTGGTCAGGCCCTGCAGATTGTTCCCTCGCCATCGGCCGATCACGCAGTTTCGCCGAATTCGACCACACAGTTCAGGTGGGCTCCCCGGGGGCTCCGACGCCGAGGCCGCTGGCGACGTTCGCCGGACTGGACCCACAGCGCGGCTTGGCCGTCGGTGACGAGCGACGGGCCGATCTGGGCAGCCGTCGAACAGCGCCGGCGCGATGTAGATGCCGCCCTCATAGACTATGTGGAGGGAGTAGACCCAGCCGCCGGCTCCTTGGGGTCCAGCCGCCGGTTCCGGGTGCTCCACCAGGTGAGCTGCCCCACAATCGCCGCAACGATCCCCACCGCGCGCCGTCCCGTGGGCGACCCGGCAGCCGACGTCATCGCCCACCGGAGCTCCTCGGAAGCGAGGTTCCAGTCGGTGACCGCTCACACCGCGCCGCTGCGGTTCAAGTCACCCCCTCAGGCGCGAGCATGAGGGCCTGCGCAGGCGGCCTCCGCTATGTTCTGGCAGGCCAGGACGTGCGATGCTCGCCCAGGTTGCCTCACCGCCGGGTGCGCTGAACGTGGTTGGTGTTACAGCCGGGTGGTACGAGATCTCTTTGACCATCCGCCTTCGGGACCGCCTTCGCGACGAAGATGATGGACACAGGACGGTGAGAACATGAGTGGGGGCATCTCGACAGCAGACCTCTTCGCTGGGGCAGGCGGGCTCTCGCTCGGCCTGTCAGCGGCGGGCTTCGACCCTGTCGTCGCAGTCGAGTACATGGCCGATGCCTGCAAGACGTATATGGGCCACCACCCTGACGTCGATCTCTACGACGGGGACATCGCCTCCGTCGATTTCAAGCCGTACGGGGGCCAGATTCGTGTCGTCGCCGGCGGTCCGCCCTGCCAGCCGTTCTCCATCGGCGGCAAGCGTCTCGCCCACGAAGACCCGCGAAACGGCATCCCCCAATTCGTCCGCGCCGTAAAGGAGATTGTGCCCGACGCGTTCCTGATGGAGAACGTGCCTGGGCTGGCTCGGGGGTCGAATCGCCCGTACCTCGACCAGGTCGTGGCGCAACTCGAGGCGCTCGGCTACACAGTGACGTGGAAGGTTCTGAGCGCCGTCGACTTCGGCGTGCCCCAGAAGCGCCAGCGCCTCTTCGTCATCGGTATGCGCGGCCGGATGTTCTCCTTCCCAAAGCCCACCCACGGGCCAGGGACGCGCCGCCGTCGACGCGTGGCAGGCGACGTTCTTGACGCCGGGAAGATCATCGGCGAGCCCAACCGCTCGATCGTCACGTACGCGAAGAACCCCGACATCCGCCCCAATCCCTACGACGGCCACGTTTACAACGGCGGCGGCCGGCCGATCGATCTGGCGAGCCCTGCGCCGACGATGCTTGCAGCAATGGGCGGCAACAAGACCCCGTGGGTCGACACGCAAGGAGTCGTTCCCAAGTACCACCGACAACTGCAGGCCGGCGGCGCTCCGCGTTCGGGCCGGGTGCCGGGTGCGCGTCGGCTCACCGTGGAGGAGACCGCTCTGATCCAGACCTTCCCGCTCTCGGTGCGGTTCGAGGGCACGCGTTCGAGCCAGTACACGCAGGTCGGTAACGCGGTGCCGCCGCTGCTCGCAGGGGCTGTTGGTCGCGCCCTAGCCGAGCAGCTGAACGCTTGACCTACACCTGGCCTAACTCGTCGGGTCCAGGTTCGTCGGCCAGTTCCAGCGTAACGAGCTGCTCGACCAGCTGCTCGACCACTTTGGGGTTGTTGCCACCGCAATAGGTGACCAGCAGCTGGTAGAGCTTCTGGATCACTTCGGCGCGGTCACCCTTGGCGAGCCCTCCCAGCTTGGCCTTGACGGTGTCCGCCAAGTCGACAACGACGACGTCCAAGCGGTCGACCTGTACGCCCGCCGGGGCTTCGCGCGAGAGTTCCGCGAGGATCGCCTCGCCGGTGGCGCCAGTGGCGTCGGCAGCGATCGTGATCTTGTCCTCCAGCTCGTCGCGATTCTGCACGACTTCCAGAGCCTGGCCGATCTTCTTCCGCCAGTTCTCAGCGGAGATTTCGTATGCCTCATGCAGAGCCTGGCCTTTGCGGACCTCAACGTCGCCCGCCGTCTTCGCAGCACGGTCGGTACCGAACACGTCCTTGGTAGTCGCTCGCCGCCCCGTGCCGGTTGCGTCCAGTTCAACGGAGAGCGTCGCCGCGAAGAGGTACTGCTGGAAGGCGCCCTTTGACGGGAAGGCAAGTAGCGTGTCGACAAGTTTGGCGACTCTTGGGTGAGTCAGCGCGTGCCGATTGATTTTCGGAAGCGGCGGTACCCGCATCGCCTCCTCGGCGAGCCGCCGAGCAAGGAGGTCGAACACCGCCTCGATCTCGCCGAGCGTTCTCGCAGGTTCCGATGCCCAGGTCACGTACTGGTTCAGTTCCGGTGCCTTGGCCTGAGCTGCTTGATAGCCAGAGCGGTAGGTGGAGCTCTGCAAGGCGCCCTTGGTATGGGGGATGCCGTGCTTGGTCAGAACCCTACTGAGCTCCTCTGAACAGGTCCGGTCTCCAGCGAGCCTGGGGGCCCTGGGAGGCTGCTGCAGGTCGCCTGCGGATACATCCACGAGGTTGAGCGGCCGCTTCTCTGCCAACGCGATAGCGGCAAGGACGAGCGCTCCTTCACGGCACGCTTCCTTGGCGGATAGGGCGGCGACCAGGTCGGCGGTTGCTGTGTCGACCTCTGGCGGCTGACCCCATGTCTCCTGCGGTGTCCCCGCGTAGCCGTCGATGGCATCACGAAGGCGCGCCTTGACCAGGACGTTGCGTCGCGGCTCCGCCTCGGCGACCGCTTCTTCTGCCCCCTCCACGGCTTTCATCCTCGCGCGACCAGAAGCCCGGCCGCTCGACGTCAAGAGAACGGACCGGGCCTCGGGCGGCTGCTCGGCTGGACGCAGGCCAGCATGGAGCGACGTTGCCGGCTCGGATGCACTCTCCTCGTTCATGCACCTATCGTCAGGCCGTGGCCCAGGGTGTCCACCAGGTCATCAAGGTCCCTCGATACCAGGGTGGCTCCTTCGCGTCCGGCCCCGCGGTCGAGGCGAGGATGAAGGTGCAGCGCCGGCGGGACACCGGTCCAGAGCTGGCCCTCCGCAAGGCGCTCCACCGGAAGGGCCTGCGGTACCAACTTCATCAGCGACCCGTCCCGAGCTTGCGGCGGGAAGCCGACATCGTCTTCCCGGGTTCCCGTGTGGCGGTCTTCATGAATGGCTGCTTCTGGCACGGCTGCCCCGAGCACGGCCGGACCCCTCGGGCCAACACCTGGTACTGGGCACCGAAGCTCGCCCGAAACCAACAGCGCGACGCCGAAACTGACGCCGCCCTCGATGAGGCGGGTTGGCTGTCGATGCGGGTGTGGGAGCATGAAGATCCGGCTGTGGCCGCCGAGCAAATCGCCGAGCATGTGCGTGCGCGCAGGCGGTCCAGAGCCAGGACCGCTACTGGCGCAACGCGGGGCTAGCGACAATACCGTTCAGTTGGGACCGTAGGATCCTGGCGATGGGCGGTCCGGTCGGCTGGGGCCAGTCCTGATGGTGTGCTCGCTTCACATGCCACTTGACGTACTTTCGCTTGACGAGTCTCGGGTTGGACCGGTGGCGTCGGGTGGGGTTGAGGCGCCGGCGGAGCAGCGCGATGGCATGTCGCCATCCGCGCTCAGCGCCCTGAGGGGGAAAAATCGCGCGCCGCGGTGATCGAGCGGCGAACGATGCGGAGCGCGGCGACGAAGCTGACCCGGTCGGGGTCGACGTGGGCTTCGTCGGCGGCCTCCCACATGAGGGTCCGGATCGCGAAGTGGCAGCACAGGTGGCCCCAGATCTCCTGGAGCACGAGGTCCGGTGATTTCGAGCGCAGAACGGTGCGGGGTCCCCGCTGGTGGACCTTCAACTCGTCGAAAGCGGCTTCGATCTCCCAGCGCTGCGCATACGCGACGGCGAGTTCTTCTGCGGGTGCTTCGTCGGGATCGAGGAGGGTGGTGAAGAGCCGGTAGCTCGTGTCGTTGTCCCGACCTTCGTCGATCTCGTAGTCGATCACCCGGATGGTGAGGCCTTCCGCGTGGCGTCCGGCGTTCCCCGAAGGTTTCAGCTCGGCCAGCCACGTCCCGTCCTCCAGGGTCTCGACGTGCCGGGGTTTCATCGTGCCCATGGCCCGCCAGAGGAGATCGGCTCCCGTGGCCTGTGCCCTGTTCCACAGGGGGAACCCGCAGAACCCGCGATCGGCGAGCAGCAGCATGCCGGGCTCCAGGCGGTCGATGACCTCGCGGGCGAGCGTGTTCTCCGAGGTCGTGTACGCGCCCACCGCCGCATCGACGATCGCGTGGGTGCCGCACTCGGCGAGGGCGACCACCCGCGCCTGGGGGAACGCCGCCTGTTCGCCCTTGTTGACCCCGGGACGCCCGAAGAACTCGTTGTTCTCCGTCGTGTCCGCGACGTCGAGGCACGTCCCGTCGATGGCCACCAGCCGACGGCCGGCCAGATGGGCTCCGGGGGTGTTCGCACCGGCGAGCGGTCGGGCGACCCGGGAGAACAGGGCTTCCAAGGGCTTCGAGCCGAGGCGGGAGCGAGCCTGGAAGATCGCCGACTTGGACGGCAATCGCACCGGCTCGTCATCGGTCGCCCATGACAGGCCGTCGCTCAACAGTGCGAGCACGTCCTCATAGGAGCCTTCCGAATGCAGCGCCATCCCGATCGCGAAGTAGGCCATCGTGCGGGCCGGCAACGACCGGTGGCGTTGCTCCTTCCTCCCCGTCTCGTCGATCAACTCGTCGATCAACGCCGGCGGAAAGGTCCGCATGAGCACGCCGACCGACACCAGGTCCGAGAGGCGACGTTCCGATTCGGGCTTCGTTCATCCGGCACGGGGCATGCCCCGAAACCACACCCGTGTAGTACTAACTGAACGGTATTGGGGCTAGTGGAGGCCGTTGACGGTCTCGGCGAGGGGTTTCGTTAGCTCGGGGTCCCCACGTTCGTGAGGATCCCGCAGCGGAGGAGGTGGGATTTGAACCCACGGTGGGTTGCCCCACACACGATTTCCAGTCGTGCCGATTCGGCCGCTCTCGCACTCCTCCGAGCCGGGCCGGCCTCGGCCGCCCGTCTGACACCCACCGGACCGGAAGCGGGCCGGTGGAGCGCCCCGTCAGGCTAGCCCGCGTCCGGGTGCCCGCCGGCCGCCCGGGGGTGGGCGCTAGGCTGGGACCTCCGTCGCCGGGTGCGGTGGCCGGGTCCTGCGCGACGGCCTCCCGTGAACCGAGTCAGGGTCGGAAGGCAGCAGCTCTCAGCGGGCCCGGTCGGGTGCCGCAGACCGCCTGGCCACCGCACCGGGTGACGGGACCGGGGTCGGTGGACGGCCACGACCGGCGCCCCCGGCAGGCCGCCGGCGTCACGGCGGGCCGGTAGGCTCACCCGACGTGGACGCCGACGCCCCAGTGCCGAGCGACGGTCCGGGAGTCGTCCCGTACCAGTCCCTGTACCGCAGGTTCCGGCCGGGCACCTTCGCCGAGGTCAGGGGCCAGGACCACGTCGTCCTCGCCCTGCGGAACGCGGTCCGCGACGGCCGGGTGGCCCACGCCTACCTCTTCAGCGGCCCCCGGGGGACGGGCAAGACCTCGACGGCCCGGATCCTGGCCAAGGCGCTCAACTGCGCCGATCCCCACGACGGCGAACCGTGTGGCACGTGCGCGTCGTGCCTCGAGATCACCCGGGGCACCTCGCTCGATGTCCACGAGCTCGACGCCGCCTCCAACAACGGTGTCGAGGCCATGCGGGACCTGGTCTCCCGAGCGGCCCTGGGGACGCCGGGCCGGCAGAAGGTGTACATCGTCGACGAGGTCCACATGCTGTCGACGGCGGCCTCCAACGCGCTCCTGAAGACGCTC
>JAJZMD010000208.1 GCA_021803085.1 Actinomycetes bacterium | reverse complement strand
CACGCCTGTCGGCAGACGCCGGCCGATACATGGCGCGGCCGCCGCCAGCTGCCACCTCGCGGGCAACGGTGGTCGGATGCCGACCCACCCGCCGGCCGATCACCGCCCACGGCACCGCCCGGTCCTCCATCAACGCACCTGCGATCTCCTCGCGTTCACACAACGACAGCGGCGAACCTGGCATCCTGGACTCTCCATCGGTCGGTGTCGGTCAACAGCACCGGCCATCATGACCGGGACCGTGCACCGACCGGTGGAACCGGCCCACCCGCGAGCTGTCGATCTACGGCCAGGAGCAGAAGGAGGTCACTGTTCCCCTGGCCAAGATGAACCTCGCCCTCCACGGCCTGTCGGGCGACATCCGAGTCGGCAACAGCTACTACGACGATCTCCACGACGCCGCCGGGCGTTTCGACTTCGTCATGGCCAACCCGCCGTTCAACGTCAACGGCGTCGACAAGGACAAGCTCGCCGGCGACAAGCGCTTCCTGTTCGGGCTGCCCAGGACGGACAACGGCAACTACCTGTGGATCCAGCAGTTCTACGCCGCCCTCAACTCCAGCGGTCGGGCCGGGTTCGTCATGGCCAACTCGGCCGGTGACGCCGGCCACTCCGAGAAGGAGATCCGTCGACAACTCGTCGAGTCCGGCGCCGTCGATGTGATGGTCGCCATCGGCACCAACTTCTTCTACACCGTCACCCTTCCGGTGACCCTCTGGTTCCTCGACAAGGGCAAGGTCGCCACCGACCGCGCGGACACGGTGCTGTTCATCGACGCCCGCCATCGCTACCGTCAGATCGACCGAGCCCATCGCGACTTCCTGCCCGAGCAGATCGAGCTGCTCGCCAACATCGTCCGCCTCTACCGAGGCGAGAACGTCGAGACCGTCGATGGCAGCGACGCCACCCTGAAGGAACGCTTCCCCGACAGCACTTACGTCGACGTCCCCGGCCTGTGCAAGGTCGCCACCCGAGCCGAGATCGAAGCGCAGGGCTGGAGCCTCAACCCCGGGCGCTATACCGGCACGGCAGCAGCCGATGACGATGATGAGGATTTTACCGAGAAGCTCGAAAAGTTGTACGAGGAGTTCACTCGCCTGAGCAACGAAGCCGACGGGCTCCGGGCAAAGGTCGATGCAGCGATCACGGGGATTCTGGGCGATTGAACACACTCGGAGCGATCTCGGTCGCCATCGTCGATTGTGAGCACAAGACCGCTCCCGTAGGCGAAGGCTATGCGTGGTCCGTTGGCACCAAGGCGATGAAGAATGGCCAGATCGTCTTTGATGCCTGTAAGCCCGTCAGCATAGAGACCTACGAGGAGTGGACTCGTCGGATGAGGCCACAGCAGGGCGACTTGATTCTTGCCCGGGAGGCACCGGTCGGCCAGGTGGTGCGTGTGCCGCAGGAACCTCGCGTGTGTCTTGGTCAACGCACCGTCCTGATTCGCCCGAACCCCGCCGTTGTGGAGCCAAGGTTCCTTCATTACTGGCTTCTCGGGCCAGCGGCGCAACAGGTTATGACGTCGATCGCGGCGGGCGCGACCGTTCCACACCTGAACGTCGCAGACATTAGAGCCCTCGACATCAGTGAGATGCCAAGGTCTCTCACCCAACAGGCGTTCGTTGCCGAGACGCTCGGGTCGATTGACGATCTGATCGAGAACAACCGGCGGCGGGTGGAGGTGTTGGAGGAGATGGCGCGGGCGATCTACCGAGAGTGGTTTGTTTACTTCCGGTACCCGGGCCACGAGGACGTCCCCCTCGTCGACTCCCCGCTCGGCCCCATCCCTGAAAGTTGGGTGCAGGGTGTTCTTGGCGACCTCGCTGAGATTGATCGAAAGAACATCCAACCCAGCAAGAGCCCTGAAGAGTTGTTCGACCACTACAGCATCCCAGCATTCGATAACGGCCAGCGCCCAGCGGTTGATGTCGGGGCAACGATCAAGAGCGGCAAGTACCTGCTGTCATCGCAAGCAGTCCTTGTATCCAAGCTCAACCCCCGCATCGATCGCGTGTGGTTCGCAGATCCGAGCGAGGAGCGCCGATCGGTTTGCTCAACAGAGTTCCTGGTGCTCCGGCCGACTGCGCGTTCGAGCCTAGATCATCTCTATCTGTTGTCGCGGGACGCAGTATTTCGTAACCAGCTTACGGCGCTCAGCGGCGGGACTTCGGGTAGCCACCAGCGGGCTAAGCCGAAGGACTTCTTGAATCTCCCCGTTCAAGTGCCTCCCACTGACCTTGTACGCGACTTGGATGACGCAGTTGGGGATCAACTTCGCTGCGCCCGATTGTTAAGGTGCCAATCGGAACAAGTCGCTTGCTTGCGGGATCTCCTTCTTCCAAAGCTCGTAACCGGCCAGATCGACGTCTCGCACCTCGACATCGACGCTCTCACTGAGGCAGCGACAGCGTGAATCCGCCAGGGCCGTACTCGGAGGCGGGTCTTGTCGAGGAGCCGGCGCTGGAGTTGCTGGCGGAGTTGGGCTGGGAGGTTGTCCACGCGTGGGGCGAGACGTTCGGGCCGGCGGGCACCCTGGGCCGCGATTCGATGCACGAGGTGGTCCTCGTTCATCGGCTGCGCGATGCCATCCAGCGCCTGAACGCGGGCGTTCCGGAGCACATCCGCGAGGAAGCCTTGCAGGCGTTCCGCAAGGATCGGTCGGTTATGGACCGGGTACGGGCCAACCGCGAGGTCTACGACCTGGTTCGAGATGGCTACCGGGCGGAGTGGAGGGACGACCGGGGAGAGAGCCAGTTCGCCACGGTCTGCTTCGTGGACTTCAGCGACTCGTCGAAGAACGACTGGCTGGCGGCGTCGCAGGTGTGGGTCGCCGGCGACCTGTATCGCAGGCGGACGGACGTGGTGCTGTTCGTGAACGGGATCCCGCTGGTGCTGGCCGAGTTCAAGGAGCCGAACCGGCCGGCCAAGGCCGCCTTCGACGAGAACGTCACCGACTACCGCGACACGATCCCGCAGTTGTTCGTCCCGAACGGGTTTGTGATCTGCTCCAACGGCTCGGAAGCCAAGGTCGGCTCCACCTATGCCCCCTGGGAGTTCTTCGGCGACTGGAAGGTCATCGACGCCGATGACAGCCGGGGCATCGTCGCGCTGGAGACCGCCATCCGGGGCACCTGTGCCCATGACCGCCTCCTGGACCTGGTCGAGCACTTCACCAGCTTCATCGAGCGTCCCGGCGGGCTCATCAAGGTGCTGGCCCGCCACCACCAGTACTTCGGTGTCAACGCGGCGATTGAGAACCTGTGGCGGGTCCGGGCGGCGGGCGAGAAGCGCCTGGGAGTGTTCTGGCACACCCAGGGCTCTGGCAAGAGCCTGTCGATGCTGTGGTTCACCCAGAAGGTCCTGCGGCGGATCCCCGGCACCTGGACGTTCGTGATGGTCACCGACCGCACCGAGCTCGACAAGCAGCTCCACGGCGAGTTCGCCGACGCCGGGGCGATCTCGGCCGAGGCACAAGTGCATGCCACCTCGTCCGCACACTTGCGCGAGCTGCTGGCGGCAGATCACCGCTATGTGTTCACGCTGATCCACAAGTTCCGTCTCGACACGAGCGCCGGGGAGACGTCGATGCCGGTGCTGTCGGACCGTTCGGATGTCATCGTGATCACCGACGAGGCGCACCGCAGCCAGTACGACACGTTGGCGTTGAACATGCGCCGGGCTCTGCCCAACGCGGCGTTCATGGGTTTCACCGGCACCCCGCTGATCGTCGAGGAGGAGCTGACCCGCCGGGAGTTCGGCGGCTACGTGGCGATCTACAACTTCCGCGAAGCCATCGAGGACGGCTCGACGGTCCCGCTGTACTACGGGAACCGCATCCCAGAGCTCCAGCTCATCAACGACGACTTCTCCGACGAGCTCACCGCCTTGTTGGAGGACGCCGAGCTCGACGAGGACGCCGAGGGCCAGCTCGCCCGCCGTTTCGGCCGCGAGTACACGCTGCTGACCCGCCCCGAACGGCTCCGCACCATCGCCCGGGACCTGGTGACTCACTTCGTGGGGCGGGGCTTCACCGGCAAGGCCATGTACGTCGGGATCGACAAGGCCGCGGCCGTGCGCATGTACGACTACGTGCACGACGCCTGGGCCGAGCACCGGGCCGAGCTCCAGGCCCAGCATGACGCTCTGCCGGAGTTGGAGCGGCCGTGGCTGGCCAGCCGCCTGGCGCTCATGGACTCCGCCGACATGGCCGTGGTGGTGTCACAGTCCCAAAACGAGATCGCCCAGCTCGAACAGAAGGGCCTCGACATCCGCCCGCACCGCAAGCGGATGAACGACGAGGACTTGGCCGAGCGGTTCAAGGCAGCGGACGACCCGCTTCGCATCGTGTTCGTGTGCGCCATGTGGATGACCGGCTTCGACGCCCCGACCGTGTCGACGATCTACCTGGATCGGCCCATGCGCAACCACACGCTGATGCAGACCATCGCCCGGGCCAACCGGGTGTTCCCCGACAAGGACAACGGGCTCATCGTCGACTACATCGGCGTCTTCCGAAACCTCGAGGCGGCGCTCGCCATCTACGGCGCCGCCAACGCCGAGGCGGGGGTCGACTCCCCGATCCAGCACGTCGAAGCCCTAGTGGTGGCGCTGGGGGAGGCGGTCGACGAGGTCATCCGCCTCTGTGCAGCCGCCGGCGTCGACCTGCCGGCGTTGCGAGATGCGACCGGCTTCGAGCACATCGCCCTGCGAGACGCCGCCGTCGAGGCGCTGCTCGCAGACGAGGAGCGGCGGGCGGCGTTCCTCGCTGCGGCCCGCCACGTCCGCAAGCTGTTCAAGGCCCTGCTGCCGGACCCAGCGGCGGCCGCGCAGCAGGCAACGGTCGCCGCCATCCGGGTGCTGGCGGAACGCCTGCTGGACCTGGCCAAGCCGCCGACCGCAGACCTCGACAAGATCGCCGACGCCGTCGACGACCTGCTCGACCGGTCCGTCGGCGCCGAGGAGTACGTCATCCGCGCTGCGGCCGCTGGCAGCGAACCGGACCCGCTCATCGACCTCTCCCAGATCGACTTCGACGCCCTCGCTGCGAAGTTCGCCGGGCGCAAACGAGCCGAGACCGACCGGCTCGCCGCCCTGTTGAAGCAGCGCGCTGTCGCTGCGGCGACCCGGAACCCGACCCGCTACGACCTGGTGGAACGGATCGAGGAGCTCATCGCCACCTACAACGCCGGCAGCCTCAACATCGACGAGTACCTGCGCCGGCTGATCGAGCTGTCCCAGTCGTTGACCAACGAGGAGCAGCGGGCGGTGGTCGAGGGGCTCAGCGAGGAGGAGCTGGCGATCTTCGACCTGCTCACCAAGCCCGAACCGGTGCTCACCGACGCCGAGCGCGAGGTGGTGAAGGCCAGCGCCAAGCGCCTGCTCGCCACCGTGCTCGACAAGCTCGTCCTCGACTGGCGCCGCAAGGCGGCGACCGCGGCGGACGTCCGCTCGACGATCCGCCACCTCCTCGACGCCGACCTCCCCGCCGACCCGTACCCGCCCGAGGTGTTCGACGCCAAGGTCCAAGCCGTCTTCGACCACATCGCCACCGCCTATGGCGACGACGGCCGCAGCGTCTACGACGGCACCGCCGTCGAACCGGTCACACCGGCCGGGACTGTCGCCACAGTGACCGCTGGGCCGGTCACCGCCGCCGCCCTCACCGAGGAGGTCGTGGAGCAGCTCCGAACCGACGCCAAGTTCGTCGCGCTGGTCGCCGAGCAACTCGGCCTCGTCGGGAAACCCGAACTGCGAACCATCGACGAGCTCATCGACAACGACGAGGACTACGCCGTCGAGTTCAAGTCCACCGCCCGATGGGACCTGCGCGAGAACTGCCCGAGCAAGGAGATGGAGGACGCCATCGTCAAGACCGTGGCGGCGTTCTTGAACACCGACGGCGGCACCCTGCTCATCGGCATCGGCCCCAACCGAGCCGTTGTCGGCCTCCACCGCGACTACCAGCAGGTCAAGCCCAAGAACGGCGACGGCTTCGTCAACTGGCTCACCACCCACCTCATCAACGCCCTCGGCCACACCCCGGTGACGCGGACGCGGGCACGCATCACCGTCTACTCCGGCCATGAGATCTGCCGCGTCGACGTCGCCGCGTCGCCGTCCCCGGTGTGGGCGACGACCAGCAAGGGGGAGCAGGTCTTCTTCGTCCGGCTGAACAACTCCACGCGAGCGCTCCCCGACGGCGAGATCGAGGGCTACCGGGCGCAGCGCTGGCCGACTGACTGACGCAACGAGCTGTACGCCCGAAGCGCCGGCCGACAGCCGGCCCTGGGTGTCATCTCCTTCCTGGGGCGGGCTGGCTGCCGGCGGCATCCGAGCGTTGCGGTGCGAGCCACGGGTGGACGCGGCGCTCGGCCCCGGTGGTCACCTCCTTCCTGTGAGGGCCGGCGAACGCGTTGTCCGCCGGCCGCTGGGATGCCGGGGTGTCTGTGTTGTCAAGGAGCAGGGGCCGGTGGTCGCCTGCGAGGCGAGCGGCGCTCCACCCACAGTCAGCTGCGGGGCGACTGGCGCAATCGCCGCCGTCCCGAGCTGCGCGTCGGCCGCCGGAGGGTTCGTCCGCCCTGGTCAGCGCTGCCCCCCGATTAGTGTGGGTTTTCTAAGGCGGTGACGAGCGGTGGTCGGGGATTGGTCTTGCCCGACCTGACGGACCCCACCATCGACCGCCAGGTGGCCTGCTTCTCGGCGCCGATGCCGAACCCTGGCCGGCGGTAGACCGTGGTTGCCAGAGACGTACCTATGCTGGACAATGAAGGAAAGGAGGTGAAGAGCATGCACGTGGACCTGTGGGTCGACTTCCACCGGATCGACGAGGACGGCTTGACGGTGGCGAACGCCCGTCACGCCCGGGCTGGGCTGCACCTTCACCGGGATGACTACGTGGTCGTCGGCGACGACGACTGCGAGCCGGCGCTCGCCCGGGTCGTCGAGTTGGACGAGGACGGGTTCATGCGCCTTCGGGTGCTACCGGGCGATGCGGCTGACTACCCTGACCTGCTCGCCAAGGCGGCGGCGTTCGGCGCAAGCTGACCCGCCCTCCATCGGAGAACCTCGAACGAGGCGACCCTTCGGGGCCGCCTCTTCGCATCCGGGCCGGGGCTACGGCCCAGCCCGGGGCGGCACCGGGTGCTTGCGCAGCGTGTAGGTGCGGCTGCCGTCGAGGAGGGTCGTGGTCGGGTCGGCGAGCTTTCCGGCAGCGGTGCGCCACCGCCGGAAGTCGACGCGGCCGTCGTCGCCTACGGGTGCGGGGCGGGGAGCGGCGTCGAGCTCGGCTCGGATGAGTTGCGCCCAGGCGGCCGGGTCGTCGAGCCGGTTGACGTGCAGGCGGACGAGGTCGAGCAGCTGGTTCATGCGGGTGAGGTTCCGGAACGTCCACCGGCGCCGCTCGAGCATGTGGTGGATGTCGGCCAGCTTCGGGTCCAACGCGCCCGTCGAGTAGTGCGCCGGCACCTGGTCCCGCCAGGCGGTCTGGGCGACCAGCTGGTCGTCCCAGTGCGCCACCCAGGCCCCGGTCTTGGTCAGCCCGGCTCTGTCCACCGCCTGACGGAACGCCCGCCAGCCGCCGGGGCACTTGGCGGCATCGTTGAGCAGCGTGCGCAGGGGGTTGCCGAGCCCCCGCTGGCCGTCGGCGGTCAAGGCCGCCGCCGCGTTCTTGTACAGGTGGTGCTCACAC
This sequence comes from Actinomycetes bacterium, assembly GCA_021803085.1. Lineage (GTDB taxonomy): Bacteria > Actinomycetota > Acidimicrobiia > Acidimicrobiales > RAAP-2 > JAJYVT01. The sequence continues at coordinate 1,121 of JAJZMD010000208.1, read as the reverse complement.
AGGTGCAGGGGCACCCCCGGTCACGTCTGTCGCACCGCAGGGCCGATGGCCTTGTCGCCGCCGTACACCACCAGCGCTGGCGCGCAGCAGCTGCTTCCAGGCCACCTTCGTGTCCGACGGCACCGCCCGCAGCGCCCACAGCCGACCCGAGGCCGAGCCCGCCGGGTAGCCCCATACGGCCAGCACGGCGAACAGCTGCTGGGTCACACCCGTGCGGGGGTTCGTCCAGTCGAGCTCGGTCGAGTCGCACACAAGCGTCTCCGCCCACGAGCCCTCGGCGTCGTGGCCGGCGATGTGCGGGCCGGACCGGCTCAGCCAGTCCGCCACTGTTGTTGACGGCGTGACTGGTTGAGCATCAGGGGACGCGTTCCGGCAATGCTGTTTGCGTGGGCGGCTGGGATGGCGGCGGCCGAAGGCCAGCCTCTCGCTGCCTGAAAGGACATGGCCGATGACGAAGAAGCCCTCGGCTGCCGCAGCCCGCCGACTGGCCGCCGCCCACGCCCACAGCGCGCAGGTACCCCAAGCGGTCCCCGACGGCCTGGCCCGGCTCCTCGACGTCTACGTCCCGCTGGACATGGACCGTGACACGTGGCTGGCCATCCGCGGTTCGCACCGCGAGATCCTGCTGCGCTCCGAGCTCCGCGGGGAGACCAGCTTCAAGCGGCTGCGCGGCGTGGTGGCGCACTACCTCGCCTACCGGCAGACCAGCGGCCTCAGCATCGACACGGCTACGGCACTCACCTACCTGGCCATCGACGACTACTACCGCCACGGCACGACCGGCCTCGACCCCAAGACCAAGAACGACTACCGCTCTCGGCTCCGCGCCCTGGCCTGCAAGGCCAACCCCGGCCTCGACGCGCCCAGCAGGGTAGTGAGCCTCGGCCACCAGTCGGTCAAGCCGCCGTACCCGGCCGAGGAGGAGGCCGCCATCACCCGGTACGCGCTGCGCCAGCGTCACCCCGCCACCCGCCGGCAGCTGTGCATCGCCGCCGGGCTCTGCGGCGGCGCCGGCGGCGACTCGGTCGACCTGCGTCACGCCCGCCGCCACCACATCGAGGTGACACCCGACGGGATCATCGTCAACTTCCCCGGCCCTCGCCCCCGCCGGGTCGTCGTCC
>JAJZMD010000290.1 GCA_021803085.1 Actinomycetes bacterium | reverse complement strand
GGTCTCGCCCCCTCCGCAGCTGCCGCCGAGGTGCTTGCCGCAGAGCTTCGGATCGAGACCGAGAACACCGCCAAGTGGTGCTACGAGCACCATCGACAGGCCGAGCGACAGGGCACGATCGCGCAGCTTCGCTCGGTCGTGGCCGACCCGGGGACCTCCCCACGCCGGCGCTCGGCGCTGCGCTCCGAGGTCGCCGGCCTCGAGGCCGAGGTGGCGGCGTGGCGGCTTCGGGCGGGGCAGCTCGTGATCATCGACGAAGCGAGCCTCGCCGGGACCCTCGCCTTGGACGAGCTGGTCACCGCCGCCGGGGAGGCGGGGGCGAAGGTGCTCTTGGTCGGTGACCCAGCTCAGCTCTCCTCAGTCGAGGCCGGCGGCATGTTCGCTGCCTTGGTCCACGACAGAGACGGCATGGTGCCGACGCTCTGCGATGTCCGGCGGTTCTCTCACGCCTGGGAGAAGGTGGCGAGCGTCGAGCTGCGAGCTGGCTCCGACGACGCCATCGACGCCTACCAGGCCCACGACCGCATCGAAGAAGGGGGCCGGGACCAGATGCTCGACGCCCTCTACAAAGCGTGGAAGGCCGACACCGAGGCGGGCCGGATTAGCCTGATGATTGCCGGGGACCTCGGCACGGTGAACGAGTTGAACGCCCGCGCCCGAGCGGACCGTATCGCTGCCGGGAAGGTCACCGAACACGGCGTGTCGGTGGCCTTCGGGGCGACCGCCGGGGTCGGGGACAAGGTGGTGACCAGAGAGAACGACCGGCGCCTGGCCACCGGCAGGCGATGGGTCCGCAACGGGGACCAGTGGACCGTCACCGCCACCCACACCGACGGAAGCATGACCGTCACCAGGCTCCGCGGCGCAGGAACGCTGGTCCTGCCCGCCGGCTACGTGGCCGAGCACGTCGAGCTCGCTTACGCCTCGAGCGCGCACCGCTCGCAGGGCCGCACCGTCGACACCGCGCACGCGATGGTGTCGCCCACGACCACCCGCGAGGTCTTGTACGTCTCGGCAACGAGAGGCCGGGACTCCAACCGGCTCTACGTCGACACCCACCGCGACCCGGACCCGCAGACCTCCCACGGCACGGCCGAGCACCTCACCGCTCATGAGGTGCTTTGGGGCGTGCTGCGCCACGAGGGCGCAGACGTGGCCGCGCACGAGATGATCCGCCGAGCCCACGACGAGGCCGAGGGCATGGAGCGCCTGTCGGCCGAGTACCTGACCCTGGCGACGCTCGCCCAGGCCGAGCGCTTCGACACCCTGCTCGTGCGCTCGGGGCTCACCGATCCAGAACTCGAAGCGGTGCGGGCAAGCGACGCCCGAGGGCCACTGCTGGCCGCCTTCCGAGATGCCGAGGCCCACGGGCTCGACATCGAGACTGCCCTCCCCCGCCTCGTCGCCGGCAAGAGCCTCGCCGACGCCGACGACATAGCCGCTGTGCTCCATCACCGGGTTGACCGCTGGACGGGCGCCGCGGCCGGCCGACGCCTGCGATCGGCGAACCTGATCGCCGGGCTCATCCCGAGAGCGAAAGGGGTCAAAGACCCCGAGCTGGCGACGGCTCTGGCCGAGCGGGACCACGCGATGGAAGCCCGCGCACGGGCCTTGGCGGCACGAGCAGTCGAGAACGCCGAGGGGTGGCTTGGCACCCTTGGAACCCTCCCGGGCGACCCGACCCGCCGGCAGCGGTGGCTGCGCGAGGTCTCGACCGTCGCCGCCTACCGGGACCGCTGGCACGTCACGAGCCGGCAGCCCCTCGGTGCACCAGCCGACGTCTCGAGCATCGAGCACCAGACCCAGCGCCGGCGGGCGCAGGGCGCAATCGAGCGGGCCAAAGCGCTCAGTCGGACCGAACCACCCAAGGCTGCTGGCCCCGTTCTCGATGTCGAGCTACGCGTCCAGAGGGGGGTCGAACAATGAGCAAAGGCGCGGATGCCAACGCGGCAGCTCGCGGAACGTGACACCCGCATCGGACGCCCCTACCGGCACCTCAGGGACGGTCCAGCGGGTGCTGGCCGTCCGCGGATAGGGGGCACCCCTGGTCGTCAGGCTGGTCGGCGGACCGGCCCTTCATGCGCACCGTGCGGATCGTTGGGAGCTCCCTTCGGCAGATCGACACCTCCGAAGTCTCCGCCGCCGACTTTGCCGATCGTCTCCCCCAGGTGCTCGGCCTCTTCGAGGATCTGCGCTATTCGCTGGTGAGACAGCTTCATCACCTCTCCGGCGTCGCGCATGCTCAGACCATCGTCACGAGTGAGCACCACCGCTGCACGTTGCGCCGCCAGGGTGGCGTCCCTCTGGACCCGCCCCACCTGCTCCTTCGCTCGGGCCAACGCTTCGAGGACTTCCCTGGCCGCATCGTCAAGGGCCGGCTCGACCTCGATCCCGAACGAGTCAGGGGCGACGTCCAGCATCGTGGCGAGGGCATCGCGCGCCATCGCTTCTGCCTGATCGAGCCGGCGTACCTGACTGAACACTCCTGGCACCTCGGGGACCTCGAGTGCCCACCACTTCCCGGCCCGCCTGGCCGTGACCGTGAACGTCTTCATCGCCACCACTCCTCTCCAAGCTCGGGGGCTGCTGCTCTCAGGATCGCCCTCGCGGTCAGCTCGTTGATCTCGCGATGCCGGGGCACCGACACCTGCACCGAGGCGCCAAGGCGGAAGATGTCGTGCTGACCACCCGACCTCGCCAGTTCCCACTCGATACCCTTGGCCGCAGCCGCGTCGGAGATTCTCTTGAGCAGCTCTTGCCGCTTCACAAGCGTAGTCTACTCGGAATAGACATTGTAAGTCCAGTGTCCCTAGACACGATCGCTTTCTCGGGCTCTGCCGTGTCGCCAATTGTCGCTGCCCGCGAACAAGCTGCCGACGACCGTCGGGGAGGTGGCTCGGAACGCCGCGAGTAGGATCCGGCCTGGGATGACCACCGGTCAGCCCGCTCACGCGCTTGGCGACGCGCTGGCGGGCGGATCGAAGCCGCCCCAGCGGTCGTGACATGGGTCGGTTCGAGAGCGCCGAGATGACGGAGCCAGCCGGACAATGGCGGGCGAGTGAGGCGGATGGACGACAGAGCGTCGGGACGGAGAGAGGACCCCGGAGAACCGTTGCTCATCAAGCGCTTCGTGCTCCGAACCCGGACCCTGGCCGCCCTGCGTCGCGCCGGGATCACGACGATCGGTCAGGTCCGCTCCCTCTCCGACCGAGACCTCCTCAGCGTGGTCAATGTGGGTCCCAAGAGCGTGGCCGACCTGCATCGGGCACTGGCGGGACAAAGTCTCAAGCGACAGCCAGAGGATTCGCTCTCGTGCCTGGCGCTCCCTCGACCGCTCTCCGATCGGGACGAGGCGATGGTGAACATGCACGCATCGGGCGCGGGATTCCCGACGATCGCTCGACACTTTGGTATCTCCCGGAGCCGTGCCGAGCAGATCCTCGAGCGTGCCCGCGAAGGCTCAGATTGATCGAGACCCCCCATAAGTGGAGGCCTTCTTCGTCGACGAAGCGCTCGAGAGCGAAGCGTGGCGTTGGCTCCGTCGGCACGACGAGCGCGCGTACTCCTTCGTCGACGCCACCAGCTATGCGGCCATGCGGCACCGCAGGATCCGTGAGGCGCTCGCGTCCGATGGAGACTTCTCCGCTGCCGGGTTCATCGAGCTGCGCCCGGGCTGAGCGTCCCGAGGCCGGCACCTTCGGGCTCGGCGGCCACGTGGACATGGGGAAGTCCACCGAGGTCGACTGGACCTACTGGGAGTGCGGGCGCTGCGGGTTGGCATGGTTCCGATGCCGGTGCGCTGGCCCGTGCCACCCTGGCCCGCAACGTCGCCGCCGACCACCTCCCTCGACCGAGCGTGCTGGACGTGTCGGTGGTCCGGAACACGCCGGGGCCACCTCGTAGGCCCCTGGCGCCGTCCAGTCGTCGCCCGTCACGGCCCACCGGCCGAGCGGGGATGGCCGCCGGCGCGCTGCGCGCTGTAGGCGCAGAGGCCGGGAGCGATCATCGGCCGGTGCTCACCGGTCAACTGTGGTCACAGCTTGGGGGCTCCGAGCTGGTGCAGCTCCTCCCGGCCGCGCACGGCGTCGAGGACCATATTTACGCAGGTGGCGAAGGGGACGGCGGTGGAGTCGATCCAGAGGTGGTCATGGCGGTGGTCGGCGACGTCGGTGTGGTGGAGGTGGCGGACGTAGCGGTGGCGGGCAACGTCGGTGTGGTGCTGGGCTCGCCGGGCGCTGCGCTCGTCGAGGCCTCCGAGGTCCATCACCTGGGTGATGCGCCGCTCGACGGGTCCGTCGAGACGGACGTGGAGAGCGCCGGGATGGTCTGCGAGCACGATCGCCGAGCCCCGGCCGAGGAAGACGGCGCCCCGCCCCGCTTCGCGCTGGAAGAGGGCTGCGATGTGCGCCTTGTAGGACGCCTCGTCGTAGCACACGCCCGCATCGAGTGGGGGGATGCCCGTCCACGCCGCGCCTGTGGCGGAGAAGAACGCGATCCAGTGGCCGAGCCCGCGTTGGAGGTCGGCTTCGACGGCGAGCACTTCCTCGGGACGCTCGGCGAGGTCGGCTGCCACAGCGGCGGGGATGGCCCGGTCCCAGAACCGCACGCCGAGCTCGTCGGCGACCCGGGGGCCGACGAAGCCGCCGCCAGCTCCGTAGCTGGCCGAGATGGTGACCACCGGGGGTGGCCATCGGGTGCGCCCGGAGCTCGCACAGCCGGGGGTCTCGTTCATGGTCGCGTCGGCTGCGGGCGGCGAGCGCCGTCGGGATGGACGATGTGGAGATCGCAGCGGGCTCGGCGGAGGACCTCTTCGGTGGCGCTCGCGTCGAGGAGCCCGGCGTGGCGGCCGTGCGTGGGGGCGCCGAGGACGAGCATGGCGGCATGGTGACGATCGCCGAATTCGGCGATGCGCTGCCCGACGCCGCCGTGGTCGCCCACGACCTCGAGGAGATACCCGGTCACGGGTATGTCTCGGCGGGCCACCTGCTCGACGCGCCCAGACAGCGCGGCAGCTGCTGCGCCTTCGTCTTCGGTGTCGAGGACCTGGTCCATGGCGACGTCGGCCTCTACGACGTGGAGGATCTCGACCGGGTAGCCGAGCGCCTGAGCGATGTCGGCGCCGGCGGCCAACACCTCGTCGGCCCACGGGCCGGGGCCAACGGCAACGACGATCGGGGGCGGTCCGTTCTGCGAGAGCCCCGGGCGGAGAGAAGGAGCAGTTGAGCCGACCGTCTCGGGGACCCGAGGCCCAGCCGCCGGGGCCGTGACCGGGCGCTGGGTGGCGGGACGCTGTTCGGCTCGCAGGATGAGGCGGTGGGTGGTGGCGAGCACGGGGATGGAGACGGCAATCGTGACCGCCCCGAGGTAGAAGGGAACGTGGTCGCCGAGGTGGGCGGCGAGCGTGCTCGCCACGTAGGGGGCGAGGCCGGCGCCGAAGAAGCGGACGAAGCTGTAGGCCGCCGACGCGGTCGGCCGCGGGGCGGTGGAGACCGTCATCGACGTGGCGCTGACGAGCGTGTTGTTGAGCCCGATGAAAGCGCCGCTCGCGATGACGCAGACGACGAGTGCGATGCGGTCGTTGGTCCAGATGGCGGTGGCGACGAGGTCGAGGCACATGAAGGCCAAGCTCAGGTAGAGGGAGACGACGGTGCCGACGGCGCGCTGGAGCCTCGGCGCCACGAACACGGCGAAGATGGCGACGAGCACCCCCCAGCCGGTGTAGACGAAGCCGAGCGCGTGCACCGACACCCGCATCGGGTAGGGGGGCGTAGCCGAGGATGGTGAAGAAGGCCCAGTTGTACAAGAGGGCGACGATGGCCACCGTGAGCAGCCCGCGGTGGCTGAGGGCCCGGAACGGGTCGGCCAGCGAGGCGCGGGAGGCCGGCTTGGGGGTCGGGGCGAGGAGCGTGCTCACGAGCAGGAAGGCGATCGCCATGAGGGCGGTGACCCCGAAGAACGGGCCGCGCCAGCTGATCCCGCCGAGCTCGCCGCCGACGAGCGGCCCCAAGGCGATGCCGAGGCCGAGCGCCGCCTCGTAGAGCATGATGGCGGCCCCGAACCCACCGCTCGCCGCCCCGACGATGGTGGCGAGCGCGGTCGAGATGAACAGGGCGTTGCCGATGCCCCAGCCGCCACGGAGGACCACGATGTCGGTCACCCCGGCCGACAGCCCGGCCAGGGCGCTGAAGACCACGATGAGCGTCAACCCCGCGAGGAGGGTCTTCTTGGCGCCGATGCGCGAAGACACCCATCCGGCGATCAGCATGAACACCGCGGTGACCAAGAAGTAGCTCGTGAACAGGAGCGACACTTGGGCTTCGCTGGCGTGCAGCTGAGTACGCAGCAGCGGCAAGATCGGGTCGACGAGGCCGATCCCCATGAACGAGACCACCGAGGCGAAGGCCACCGCCCACACCGACTTGGGCTGGCGGTACACCCCGGCCGCCTGGCCGTCGGCGTCGATCATCGCTGCGCCTCACCGACAGAGGTAGCGAGGCGGTCGGTCCCGTCGGCCCGGCGGTGGGCGAGGGCGACGATCGCCTCGAGGGCCGGCAGCGCGGCGCAAAGCGACCTCGCTTGGTCGGCTGGGAGGCCGTCGATGAGCTCCACGAGCAGGTCGGCGCCGACCTGGCGCCGATCGCGGACGTAGCGGCGGCCCGCCGCGGTGAGCACCAGCAGCACCCCCCGGGCGTCGGTCGGATCGGCGCGGCGCTCGGCGAGACCTTCATGCTCGAGCTTGCTCACCAGGATCGCCTTTCCCATCTCTGGGTCAGGGAAGTCGTGCACACCGACCCGCGTGGGCGTGCCCTCGGGCTCCCACTCCTTGCCGCCGTTCGCGTAGTCCCCGACCAGCTCCTTGTTCTTGAAAGCGCACACGTTCGGGCGAACCTGTGCAAAGTGCGACCGAACGTTCACAGGTTCTCGGCCAGCCCTGTCGTTGATGCAGCGGAACTGGGCGTCTCGGTCGGCGTGCTTCGTACCCTCGGTGACCTTGGCGTTCGCCTGGAGGCTGTAGCCCAGGTAGTGCAGCAGGTCTCCCACCAGGTTCGCCCCGACCTTGTGGCCAAGACGGGTGAGCTCGGCAGCGAGGACCCTCGTCGACTTGAGCGTCCAGCGAAGCGGGCTCATCGGGTCCCCGCGGCTCTCGGGCTCGACCAAGGAGTCCAGCACCACGAGCAGCTCGGGGTCGAGATCGATCTTGCGCTTCGGACCCGCCCCAGGACGCCGTATCCGTTCTCCGAGCACCGGTCCCTCGGCCAGGTCCTTCGCTCCTGCGATCAGCGTGTTGCGGCTCATCCCCGTCGCCTCGGCAACCCGGGCTTGGTCGCCACGGCCCAGCACCTCGACCATCGAGGCCGCCAGCAGCCGACGCTGGCGCTCGTCGAGGAATGGAGCGGTCAGCGAGAAGAACCGCGACAGGCCCTCTTCGCCGAGCTCCACATCAGCACGCCACATCGCGCGCCTAGCAATCGCGCGGACCCCACGCGGCGGCGAGGCGGGGCCGGGCAGTCGCAATACCCGTTACCATGAGCGCCGTGGCCGAAGGCCGGTGCACACTGGCACTGTTGGGCGTTGCTCGGGTGCTCCGCTCGGAGTGAGGCGGGCGGGGGACTCCAGTGCCAAGCCCTCATGCCCGTCGGGCCCAGAGTGGCATCGAAGCCGCGCGCGGGCCGCTCGCGTCGCTGGGGGCCGCGGGATCTGAGCGCACGGGTTTCGTCGGTAGGCGCACCGAGCTCGCCGCCGTGTCCGCGGAGCTGGAGCACGCCCGCCTGGTCACCGTGACTGGCCCGGGCGGGGTGGGAAAGAGCCGTCTGGTGCGCGAGGTGGCCAGGAGGGCGCAGGACCGGCTCGCCAGCAGGGTCGTCTTCGTCGAACTGGAGGGTGTGTCCGATCCCTCACTGGTGGTCGAGGTGGTGGCGGAGGCACTCGGGCAGCGCGCCGCCTCGGACGTGGATGCGGCCGTGGTGCGGATGCTCGCGGGCACTGAGACGCTGTTGATCCTCGACGGCTGCGAGCACCTTGTGGCCGGCGTCCACACGCTTGTCGAGTTCTTGCTCCGGGCATGCCCCGGCCTGCGGATGGTGACCACCAGTCAGCAGGTTCTCCGCCTCGCCGGTGAGCACGTCATTGCGCTTGGCCCCTTGCCAGTCCCCGGCGAGCAACGGCTCACGCCCCACGCGCTCCTCGCGTACGGGGCTGCCGAGCTGTTCGTCGTCCACGCTCGAGCGGCCTGCCAGGATCTTGTGCTCGACGATTCGGCAGCGGCGGCGGTTGCCCGGGTCTGCCGCCACCTAGACGGGCTCCCTCTCGCACTGGAGCTGGTCGCACCGATGGCGCGAGTGCTGAGTCTGGAGCAGCTGGCCGCCGCCTTGGAGGAGGGGATGCTCTTTTCCGAGGACCTGACCTTGGGCCCAGCGCGGCATCGCAGCATGAGCGCGGCCCTGGCATGGAGCTTTGCTCTGCTCTCCCCGGGAGAGCGCCGGCTACTCGAATCGCTGTCGGTTTTCACCGGGGGCGCCGATGTCGAGGCCCTGGCGAGAGTGTCGAGTGGCGCGAGTGCTCCCCGGAGGGAAGTGGTCGAAACGCTGGCTCGGCTGGCGGACAAGTCGCTCGTCGCCGTGACCATCGGAGAGGGAGAGAGTGTCCCTCGCCACGACCTTCTCGGGGTCGTGCGCCGCCACATCCAAGCGGACCTCGAGCAGGAGGGTCGCTTGGAAGGGCTCGCCCGCCGTCACCTGGCTTGGTGCCTCGATATGGTCGCAGGCGCAGAGGAAGGGCTGATCAGCGGTCCCCATCAGGCCAGATGGCTCGACAGCCTCGCGAGAGAACAGGGGAACATCC
>JAJZMD010000122.1 GCA_021803085.1 Actinomycetes bacterium | reverse complement strand
AACGCGCGCGGGACTTCCGCGCGCCGGCACTAGCAGCAAGGGCTCAGCGCGGTGAAGATCACCCGTGACCGGTCATTTCGTTCTTCACGGGCATGAAGTCGGCCTTCTTTCGCGGCACGGGTTGCCGTGGCGGTGACCTCACGACTCGGGAGCACTTGCGCCGCGTTGGCCTCGCTCTGATCGCCATGGAGGCGCAGGCGCCCGACGCAGTCATCCGCGGGCCGGACTTCTCGCGCAGCGCCGACACGCGCACGCACCCGACGCCGGTTCCAACGACTCGATGGCCCTCGAGAGCGGGCTGACCGACGACCGTCTCGACATCCATGTCACGAATGCGCGGATCTGGAGCTCAGGGTACGCCCGTTGCTACACGGCTGAAGTCAGGCGCCGGCGGCGGACGAGCGTGTCCACGGCAGCCGCGGCGACCAGCATCACCGCGATCGCCATGTAGGTGCCGTCGGCACTTACGCCGAGCAGGTAGAGGCCGAAGTACAGAGATGCCACCGTGATGCCACCGATCACCGCATAGGAGGGCTTGCCCCTGCCCCCGAAGAGGCTGGTGCCGCCGATGACAGCCGCGGCGACACCGAGGAGCGTGAAGCTCCCTGCTGTGACCGTGATGCTCATCGAACCCTGGCGTGAGGCGTAGAGGATGCCGGCGAAAGCGGCGGTCAGGCTGCCCATCGCGAACGCCGCGGTCCGTATCCTCGCCACGTTGATGCCAGCCCGGCGGGCTGCCTCCGGGTTGGCGCCGATGGCGTAGACGTATCGCCCGAAACGCGTACGCCCGAACACGATCGTCCATGCGGCGACGATCACCACCACGACCGGGACGAAGTACGGAACTCCCCTTTGCGGCACCCCGACGATGCCGCGGTTCACGTTGCATATCCACACTACGAGCACGCCGAGTGCAGTGACGGCCACAATTATTAGGACCGTTATGCTCCTCGGAGGTGCACTGAGCTTCTGAGCACGCCGCCGAGCATCCCGCGCCCAGATGTACACACCGAAGACGGCGACCGCTGCCACGAGAACGATCCAGCCGGCGGTCGGCGACATTTGCTTGTTCACAATCCCCCAGATCGGGTTGGAAGACGGAATCTGAAGCACGCCCCCTAGAGCTGACTTGTCGAGGTCCGTGACGAAGATGAGAAATCCGTACCAACCCAGGTAGCCACCCAACGTCACGACGAAGGACGGAATTCGCAGCCGCGTGATGAGCGTTCCCTGCAAGGCGCCGATTGCCGCGCACACCAACATGGCCACGATCACCGCTAACCACCACGGCCAGTTGTTCGGGTAGGTCATGAGCTCGGTCATGACCATCGCGCCCACGAAGCCGACCTCGGCAATCGACAGGTCGATCTCGCTAAGGAGCAGAGCGAACGTCTCTGCCATCCCGAGCAAGACGTAGATCGAGGCGTACGCCAGAATGTTCACGATATTGATCGCGGACAAGTACTTCGATGTCTCCACTTGGAAGACGACGGCGATCAGGATCAGTGCTGCGATCACGGGCAACATGCCGCTTTCGCCAGCCTTCAATCTGCCCCCGAGAGCCCTGGTGTACTCACGAAGAGACCCAACGACCTCGAACGAAGTTGTCAGCACCTCCGGCGGAGAGACCTCCGCCGTAGAGACTTCCGCCGTAGAGACTTCCGGTGACGGATTCGCGTATGGAAGGTCCTGGTTGAGAGTTGCGCCGGAGGGCTCTTCAGGACCTTCGTCCTTGTCCTTGATCACCGTCACGTCACGACCCCTCCCGTCCCTGCGAGCGCGCTGCCCATCTCCTGGCTCGATCCGCGTGCCGACGTGCCAGCCGTCATGTACTCGACGACGCTCGTGCGGTCGAACTCGCTCTTTGGACCGACGGCGACCATCCGGCCGAGGTACAGCACGGCGATCCGGTCGGCGGCCTGGAAGACGTCGTTCAAGTTGTGCGAGATGAGAATCACGGCGACACCCTGACTGGCGAGCCGGCTGATCAAATCGAGAACCATCGCCGTCTGCGTCACGCCGAGTGCAGCCGTCGGCTCGTCCATGATGACGAGCCTCGACTGCTTCATTACGGCCTTCGCGACCGCCACCGACTGGCGCTGACCGCCCGACAGCGACTCCACCTTCTGCCGTACCGATCGAACCGTCGTGACGTGCAAGCTCTCGAGGGTCTCGCGTGCGGTCTTCTCCATCGATCCCTCGTTGAGCAGCCTCCGCCGAAGCCGCTCGTGCCCGAGGAACATGTTCTGAACGATGTCCAGGTTGTCGCAGAGCGCGAGGTCCTGATAGATGGTCGTGATCCCGAGCGCCTCAGCGTCCCGCGGCCCCGTCAGGTGCACGCGACGGCCCTCCCAGAGGATTTCTCCTCCGTCCGGCTGCCACAGGCCTGAGATCGTCTTTATGAGCACGGACTTGCCCGCGCCGTTGTCCCCGGCGAGCGCAGTCACCTTCCCTGCGGGAACCTCGAGGTCGACCTTCGTAAGCGCATGCACCGGACCGAAGTACTTGGACAGGCCCCGGATGGACAGGAGGGGCGCGGACGTTGTAGCGCTCGGTGCCACCACGCCAGCTGTCTCACTCCCGTCGCTCATCGGCGTTCCTCCATTCTCCGCCCAAACCGCCTCTTATTCAAACAGTGGTTGCGGATCCCATCCAACGCGATGACAGCTCGCGCCATCTCAGCCCACACACGAGTCGGCCCCGCCCCGACCCTCGAGCCGGAAGCGGGGCCGACCGTGCGTCACCGCTGGCAGTTCCGTCTTACGGCGTGATATGAGCCGCCCTGCACGCGGAGGCGTATGTCCCCTGGCACAGTGTCTTCGTAGGAACGAAATTGTCCTTCACAATGGTTGTCTTCATGTTCTTCGTCGTTACCCACTCCGGTGTGAGGAGCACGGATGTCACCAGGATGTGCTCGGCGACGTCCCTGACCTTGCCGTTCACGAGAGTCTTCGGTGGGGACTGACCCGCGCGGAGGAACAGCGCCAAGGTGACCGCGGCCTGGGCTTCGAGGTAGATCGGCTTGTACACGGTCCCGCACTGATAGCCCGCGAGCACATTGTGCAGCCCGGTCAGCGTGGCATCCTGGCCAGTGGTCGGGAACGTCCTCGCCTTGACACCCTTGCTCTTCAAGTATGTGATGATCGGCGCCCCGGTCTCGTCGTTCGGGATCAGTACGGCGTTGATTGTGGGGTGCGCGGTGAACGCCGCCTCGAACTCACTTGCCTGAACAGGAGGTGTCCAGGTCCCAGCCGTTCTCCCGGCGAGCGTGTACGTGTGGTTCTTGAACAGCGGCGACAGCACGCTGTTGTAACCGGTGGCGAACAGCGTTGCGTTGTTGTCGGTCACGGCGCCATGCATCACGAGAACGTGAGGGTGCTTGACGTGCCAGGCGCCGATGCAGCTCACGAGCCCTTGGCCCATCAGCTTGCCGACCCGCACGTTTGTGAAGCTGACGTAGTACTTCCGGCTTCCTCCGAGCGTCAGCCGGTCGTAGTCGACCACCGGGACACCGTGAGCGTTCGCATATGCCTCGATGGCGGCACCCGTACCCGATGTCAGCGGGTCCATGAGGAGCACCTTCGCGCCCTTCGCGATGTCCGTCTCTGCGTCGGAGAGCTCACGGGCGGTTGTGCCCAGGGCGTTCTGCACGATCTGTGTCGACGCCTTGATGCCCGCGAGCGTCATCGACTTCCTTAAATACGGCGCGTCGAACTCGACGTAACGCGTGGAGCTAACCGTGTCAGGAAGGATCGCCGCGATCTTGCCACGCCCCTGCTTGGCCAAGCCCGTCAGCTCTCTCATGACCTTGAATGTCACCGTGAACGATTTCGCAGTGATCACCGGATTCTTGCTCGTAAGTGCCCCGGACGCCCCGACCGCTGGCGGCACCGTGAACGCCGCCGCCACCACAAGACTTGCGGCGACTGCACCGCCCACTACCCAACGGGAACCTCGCATACCTCCTCCTTCCGCCCTGGACACGAGAACTCGGGCAGTTCTCCGCTTGCGCCGAACGCGTGTCTGTCTCATTGACGGCACATTGCTGACCTGCCGCCTCTAGCCCGACGCTACGGCCGGCTCACCCCGGAATGTATTGCGATTACATTGCGATTATTACTGCTTTCTCAGTGCTCCATTCTGCCACTGCCGGCGGCTCGCAATGGGACGAGCCTTCACGCCACCGTGGTGATGGCTAGTTTGTTTGCTACAATGAACGATTGTGCCCCGGAGGTCCGAGGCCGGCCCTGCCCCGGCCCGACGAACACGAAGGGGAAGCCGGTGGGAAACGACGAGGCAAAGGGCCCTCCGGCTTCGCAGGGCGACAGGGCTGCCGAGAGAGACGGGGGGAGCACCACCTCGCCGGAGTCCGACGGCTCGCCGGAGTCCGACGGCTCGCCGGAGTCCGACGGCTCGCCGGAGTCCGACGGCTCGCCGGAGTCCGACGGCTCGCCCGGCTGGCGCCAGCATGTCCTCTCTAACCTGCGTCGGGGAGCCTCCGCCGGAGCGAAGGCGGGAGAGCGTGCGGCTGCGGAGCTCGGCCAAGCCGCACAGGCCATGGCTCTCGAAGTTGTTCCGACCGGGCTTCGCAACGACCGAGCCCTCGTGGGACACGTGCTGGGTATGCATCTCGTGCTTCCCGCGAGCCGTCTTCACGGGCCCCGCGAGGCGCCAGTCCTTCTCTACCTTTTCGCGGACGCCCTGGCGATTCGGCCGACCGACGACGCCCCGATGTCGACCATCCCACTCTTCGGGCTCCACATGGTGTTGCCACCGGCCGCAATCGCGCACTGGGTGTACAAAGCAGGCCGGATCGAACATGCGAACCTAGACCTCGTCAAGGACGCGCGGCGCTTCGCGGACTCCCTCGCCCAGTGGACCGTCGACGACTTCGAGATTGCAGATCCGAAGCTCGAAGTCTGTCGCACGAGGGACTTGACGCAGCCGGTTCGCGTGTACGAGCACCTCGGGTACGCACACCTGTGGATCCCGCCCACCGACGGGCGGACCATCCATCTGAAGAGCGCGCTGCCGGCATCGTCCGGGGTGTTCGTGAAGCTTTGGCAGCTTTTCACGCTCGTGGAGTGGCCCCAGGGTCTGAGTGCGGAAGCGGCGGAGGAGCACGGTGAACCGCCTGGAGAACACGCGGGGGAGCATGCGGTCGCTCGTGAACACGAAGGAGAGGGGAATGGGAAGTAAACGGGCACCGTGAGGAGACCCCGTGGATCCAGTTCCGGTGCCGGGTCATAGCCGAACGGGCTAAGAGAGGAGATCCGACACGAGAAGCTCCCAGGTGACAACCCGTCCGTACGCAGGACCCGACACTTGCTGCGCGTCTATTGTCCTTCGCGATGTCCTTCGCAGTCCGTCCGATTGCCGCCGGGGACTTTGCCGAGTGGATCCCGCTGTGGACGGCGTACCTGGGCTTCTACCGTGAGACTGTGGACGACCAGGTGACGAAGCGGACCTTCGAACGGCTCAGCAGGCGGGAGGACGGTCTGTTCGGCTTCGGTGCCGAGTCTCCAGACGGGACGCTCGTCGGCATCGCCCACGGAATCCTCCATCCTTCGACTTGGTCGACGTCTCCTGCCTGCTATCTCGAGGACCTCTTCGTCGCGCCCATTGCTCGGGGCACCGGTGCAGCGCGGGCGCTCATCGAGTCCGTAGCCGGAGAGGCCCGCCAGCGTGGCGCGGCAAAGCTTTACTGGCACACCCAAGAGTTCAACGGACCTGCCCGGTCGCTGTACGACCAGCTGGCGACGCGGGTCTCGTACGTCGTTTACGAGCGGTCGCTCGCCACCGCGCAACCTGCGCACCGCTGAGTGGCAGCACCGGAGGCGTCCCGCGATCCGGTCCGGCCCGCAGTTCCGCGAGACCTGCCCGACATCAGGGAGATGCTGGTCCGGGCATTTCACGACGACCCTCAATTCGCGTGGCTCATGCCGTCCGGCACTTCGCGCCGTGCGCGACTCCGCCGCTTCTTCGGCACGCTCTTGCGGCTCGAAGGATTCGGGGTCGCGGAGATCGACGTCGTCGAAAACGCCGGAGGTACCGCCGGGGCGGCTGTTTGGTTCCCGCCAGGGGGATGGCCACCCCCAACGATGCGGCAGCTCCGCGCGCTGCCCGGCTACACGCGCGCCTTCGGCAGACGAGTGACCGCGGCGAGCATCCTCGTGAGCGCCGCCGCGCGCGTGCACCCGAAGACGGGGTACTGGTACCTGGCGTGCATCGGCGTCGAACCTGCCACACAAGGAAGCGGCCTGGGGGCGGCGCTCCTCCGTTTCCGCCTGGGAATGTGCGACGCCCTGGGCTCAGCCGCCTTCCTCGAGTCGAGCAAACCGAGCAACGTGCCGCTCTACGAGCACTTCGGCTTCGTGGCGGGAGCACCACTGAGCTTGCCGCCCGGCGCCCCCGAGATCACGCCCATGACCAGGCCGCCCCGTCCCAGCTCGCAGCTTCCCGACGGCCGTTCGGGCCGGTGAGGGCCGTTCGGGCCGGTAACGGCCGTTCGGGCCGGTGAGGGCGGTTCGGGCCGGTAACGGCCGCTCGGGCCGGTGACGGCCGAGACCTCACACAAGGCCCCGACCGAGTGGGAGGGTGCACGCGAAGGCCCGCTCCTGGTCGCCATAGAGACGGCGCAATTCCAGCCTGCACTGCGATGCGGCCTGCTCGGTCGAGTCGCAGGCGGCACCGAGCTGCTCCGGAGTCGGCGCGCTCACGCACACGTACCCGGAGAAGCGGAAGGATGCGTGGCCGTCAGCCAGCTCCGCTTCCCTTCGGGCAGCGACCTCAGCCTCGCGAGCTCGTCGCGCCGTGGCGAGGAACCCACCGCGTCGGCGAAGCTCCGCGTCGGCGACGTCGGCGGTGCGCGCCCGCTCGGCTTGCCGGACGGCCCGAGCGGGGTTGATCGGCTCCATCACGACCGACACTCTTCTACGCACAGTTCCGAGAAGGAGCGGACTGAGGAACTCGGGGCCCACGTCCACGCGCGGCCACTCGGCGACCCAATACGTCGCGTGCCAGTTGCCGTCGGCCCGCAGGGCTCCCCATGCGCCTTGCGTCACGAGCGGCCACGGCCACGCGATCCCGCACGGAGGGCAAGCTCCCGGCGTGCGCTCGTCCCCGTCGAGTGCACGTCGCACGATCGCTGCGAGCTCGCGCTCGTCGAGGACTCGCTGGACCGGGACGTCGGCAGCCGCGAGCTGCTGACGCAGCGAAGCGACCTCGCGGGCGAGCAAGGAACATGCTGCACGGTCGCCTCCCCCGAGTGAACGAATCGCATGCGCGGTAGCTCCCGCTGCACGCAGCTGGACTGCCAGATGGACGTCGTGCCGGCAGGTCTCCCCTCCGGCGTTCCTCAGCAGTGTGGCGTAGGAACGCCGCGACGCGGCTTGTTCCGACAACACACCACGCGACCTGAGATGATTGCTGACAGCAGCGCCGTCGTCCGGCATGGTCGCCGCAACCCACTGCACGCGATGAACAATCGATCGCTCACGGGCAAGCGAGGTCAGGACTGACGCCCACGAAGCGACTCGGCGTTCCTTCTCGTCTCCGGAGAGAAGGGCGAAGCTGTGACCGAGGAGCTCCATCACTGCCGTGTACGTCCGCGCGTGCTCGTCGTGAACGACGGCGACGATGTCTTCGCCTTCCCGCGCGCCGAAGCCCAGCACTTCCAGCCCCGCGAACGCGCCCTGCACCGCTCGAGCCGACCTGGCCCGCGATGTTCCAGGATCGAGTCGGCGGGCGGTCAGCGCGCGGCGCCTGGCATGCCCGGTCGGTCCGATTCCACGCCCGGAGGTGACGAGGCAAGGTGCACCGTCTGGTCCGAGGCAGTGACCTGCAGCCTCCACCCCTGCCCGCCATCGGCGGCTGCCCGCAAGCCCCGAGACACCCCAGCGGACGACAGTGGGGAGCCACTGCTCGGCAGTGTGCCCCGCGATCGGCCACCACGCCAGGACGATGCTCACCGCGACCAAGAAGACCGCGACACCGATCGCGGGAAGTGTCTGCCGTCGGTGCAACACCACGATCGCCGCGACCGCGCCCGCCGCCACAACTGCGATCTGGCCCCCACGCCAACCCGCGATCAGACCACGCCGTTCGAGGGGGCCGAATCGGTAGCGCGCCGGTACCCCTGGCATCACTGTCCGTCCCAGTCCGCGCCCGGCTCCCAGTCCACCTCTCCGCCTCGGCCGACTTCCGGGCTCTCCGCTTCCAACGACCCTTCGATGCCAGAACTATCTGGCGACCAGTACATGACCGGTGGCGCACCTCGCGGTTGTAAGCCAGGCGCCGGCCAAGAGGGCTCCGATGCCGCGCCGTCTTCTGCGTCCCACGCGCCCCAATCATCCTTCGGCCCGGGCTCGAAGCGGCTCAGCGGCTCTGTGCCGCCCCATAGCGGGGACGGGACGCCCGGAATGATGCCGCCATACCCGTCGGGTTCAACACGACGGGGTCGTCCTGTCGCCTCGAGCGCGGCAATCACGCTCTCCGGAGATCCCCTCCACACCGGGATTGTCCCTGGCGGTGCCGCGAGCTCCCCTGGCGGCGGCCACCCCTGCATTGCAGGTCCGAGAGAGCGCAGCCGCCCGTTCCCGCCGGCAGTCCCGCCGCTGCCGCCGGCAGTCCCGCCGTTCGCGCCCTCGTCGGCATCCCCAGTATTGGTGACGGCGCGAGCGCCCGCTCCGGTGAGGCGCGCGGAGTCGTCGGCACCGACATCCGCGCTCGTACTCCCCGCGCCACCGGCGAGCCCCCCAGCACCGGAGGGTCCCGCGACGCCGGCGAGCTCCGCGCCACCGGCGAGCCCCGCGCCACCGGCGAGCCCCGCGCCACCGGCGAGCCCCCCAGCACCGGCGAGCCCCGCGCCACCGGCGAGCCCCCCAGCACCGGAGGGTCCCGCGACGCCGGGGTCCA
>JAJZMD010000098.1 GCA_021803085.1 Actinomycetes bacterium | reverse complement strand
ATTGCACCGATGTCGGTGCAATGCGGATTATGCCGACCTGGGCGTTATGCCGACTTCTGGGCGAACCTCCAGCGTGACGGGGGTGAGCGGAGGAGAACTGTCGGCATAATCACAGGGCTTCGAGGAACGCGAGCAATGGATCAGGTGGGCGATAACGCCCGGGCTTGACCGCCGACGGTGCGACGCGGGCGATCGCCCTCTCCTTCTGTGCCATGTCGGCGTGCAAATAGACATTGGCCGTCGAGACCTGTGCGTGACCTAGCCACAGGGCGATGACGGCGACGTCGACGCCTTGGGCATGCAACCGCATGGCACAGGTGTGCCTGAGCGTGTGCACCGTTACGCGCTTGGTGGCGATGGACGGACAGTGAGCCCCGGCTTTTCGCACGTAGAGCCACAGCCGCCGCTCGATCGCGTCGCTGCTCAGGCGTCGGCCGGTAGTGGTGGGGAATAGAGGAGCATCGTCATCAACGTGGCGCTCCGCCAACCACGGACGTAGCACCTCGACGGTGTGGGCCACGAGCGGGGTTCGCCGCTCCCGCCGCCCCTTGCCGACAGTGTGCACATTGGCCCCGGGGCCGAGCGTCACATCTGAGCAGCGAAGCGCCGCGAGCTCGGAGATGCGCAGTCCGGTCTGGATGGCGAGGACGAACATCGCTCGATCGCGCCTGCCGGTCCACGTTGTCACGTCGCAGGCGGCAAGGACGGCATCGACCTCTTCATCGCTCAAGTAGGTGACGAGGTTCCGTTGGTAGCGCTTGGCCGGGATGGCCAGCACCCGCTGGATCAGTGCGGCATGCTCGGGATGCCGGAGGGCGGCGTAAGCATAGAGCGAGTGGATGGCCGCCAGCCGGTTGTTGCGGGTGCGAGTGCCGTTTCGACGGTCTTTCTCGAGATGTTCAAGGAAGGACACCACGACCGTGGCGTCGAGATCGACGATGTCGAGGTCGCAGGGCCGCTTGCCTGCCCGCTCCCCGGCAAATCGGACGAGCAGCCCGAGTGCCGTCTTGTAGGCGACAACCGTGTTCGGGCTGGCACCTCGCTGTTGAAGCAGCCGGTCGGTGAAGAACGCCTGGAGCGTCGGAGCCAGCGCGCTCATCGGTCGACGTCCTGGTGATCGAGGTGGTCGGCGACCAGGACCATGAGCTCGGGCACGGCCGACAAGTACCAGTAGGTCCCCTGTGGCGTTACGTGACCGAGATAGGTCGAGAGCTGCGTCATGCGAGCGCGCACGTCGAGCCCCTGACGGTGCCAATCGAGCAGGGTGCGAACGGTGAAGCTGTGGCGCAGATCATGCACGCGAGGGCGAACAGTGACGGTGCGCAGTCCCATCGCCGTCGTCAACGCGTTGAACGTCTTGTGGACATTCGACGTCGACAGTGGGGTGCCGACGCGTGAGGAAAAGAACGGCTGCGCCTCGGCCCCAAGCAGATCGCAGCGCCGCACGACGTATCGACGGAGCACCTCGGTGGTGGTGTCGTGCAGCGGGACCACGCGTGCGCGGTTGAACTTCGCCGTTTTGACGCTGAGCAGCCCGCCAGCGAGGTCGACGTCGCCGAGCGCGAGCCCGAGGGTCTCGCCCAGGCGCATGCCGGTCGCCGCCACGAGGCCGAAGAGAGTCTCGTAGGTGAGCGCCCCGAGTGGAGTGGGAAGACGACCGGCAGCCTCGAGCAAGGCCTCGATCTCGGCGTCCGACCAGATGTAGGGCGTGCGCCTTGGCGTGGCCGACGGCCAGATGCCACAGGGCGGAATCTCGGTGGCGGGGTCGATGGTCTTCAGCCACCGGGCGAACACCCGCACCGCGCCGAGGCGATGGGCGAGGGAGATGGGCTTGGAACCCTTGGCGAGGGATGCCCAAGTGACCGCCAGCTCCACGGTCACCGACGAGGAGCCCGCCGCTTCCACGAACGCTGCGAACTGCGGGAGGACGTGGCCGGGGAACTCGAGCTCGAATCCCAGCGACCTGCGCATGGCCAGGTAATCGTCCACATGCTCGGCAAGGGTGGTCATCGCTGCGCACCTTTCGGCCACGGACGAGCCAGCGCCCGGAGGGCCTCCACGTCCACCCGCGCGTAGTTCGAGGTGGAGCCGAGGTCGCTGTGGCGCAGGACCTGGCCGATAACCGCCAGCTCGACGCCGGAGGCGACCATGTCGCAGGCCAGACTGTGACGAAGCCGGTGCGGTCCGACCTCGGCCACGCCGGAGCGCCGACAGGCACGTCGCACGACGCAGGCCACACCTCCCCGGGTGAGCGGCCCGATCGGCGCCAGGGATCGCAGAAAGATCTCGCGCCCGGAGATGTGAGGCCGGCCCCGCCGCAGATAGGCACCGATGGCCTCACCCACGTCGATGGGGAGGGGCAAGCGGTCTTCGCGCCGGCCCTTGCCGTGGATCACGACCTCGCCGTTTCGCCAGTCGACGTCATCGAGGCGGAGCCTGGCCACTTCGTTCGCCCGAAGGCCCAGTCTGAGCAGCACCAGGATGACGGCGTAGTCCCGGCGTCCCTCCGATCGCCGTCGGTCGCACGAACCGAGCAACGCCAGCGCTTCTCGCCGGCTGATGCGTTGCGGTAATGACGACCGGCGTCTGGCGGTGACTGCCAACGCGGCAGCCGACAGATCGAACTCCACGTGGCCCATGACCACGCAGAACCGCAGGAAAGCTCGCACGGCGGCCACGAAGCACTGGGTGGAGCCGACCGAGACCCTCGCCGCCTCGCGCTGGACGGACCGGGTGACGGCCGCCGAGTCCACCGCGGCGATCCCGCCACAGCCTTCGAGGAAGCGCCGAGCGCGGCCGACGTAGGCAGAGGTCGTCTCGTCCGCGAGCCCACGCTCGTTTCTGAGGTAGGCCTCGAACTCGCCGAACAGCGCGTCGACATCCGTTTTGTGACCTGCTGGCGGTGCGTCAAGGAGCGCGCCTTGCTCACGCAGGACCTCCAGCAGCAGTGACAGGGTCAGTCTGCTTGGCGCTCCCGGACCGCTCTGTGCCCGCAACGCGAGGAACCGCTCGACGGTGTGGGTTGTGAGCTGTGCCGGATCGAGATCCTCCTCGACCAGCCACCTGCTCAAGTGAACAAGCTGCCGCAGCGCGTTGACGATCGACAGCGGCGTGTAGCCGAGCTCTCGCAGCCTCGAGGTGTACTCGGCGGTGAACGGAGCCAACGGTCCTTGCACCACCACCTTCGCGGGCTTCGTCGTCGGTCTGGCCATCCTCTCCTCCTTCTCTGGGTCGAGGAGGGAAGGATCCACCAGAGTCCTGTGATTATGCCGACAGTTCTCCTCCGCTCACCCCCGTCACGCTGGAGGTTCGCCCAGAAGTCGGCATAACGCCCAGGTCGGCATAATCCGCATTGCACCGACATCGGTGCAATGCGGACAACGGCGCCCCGTTCAAGAACGCGTGGCTTTCTCGGACCTGTGCGGTGCTCGGCATCCGTCTCGTCCACAGCCGCCCCTATCAACCCCTCTTATCCGGCCAATTGTTAATTGGTAGTAGTAGTCGGGCTGTGGACGAGTGTGGATATGTGGACAAGTGTACTTGCGAATCCACAAGGTTTCCCTCTTGTCGTCCACCGGCACGATCAGCGTTACTTGTGTGTGATGGCGGCGAGCGAGCTTCGGGTGACCGGCAAGGGGGCAGAGTCACGGATCGCCGCTGCCGGCGCCGATGCCGAGCTGTGCAACGACTTCCTCGCCTACGTCGCCGATCGGCGCTACTCGCCGGCGAGCGTGCGCGCGTACGCGTTCGACCTGCTGCACTTCCTTCGCTGGCTCGAAGCAGAAGAGCTCTGTCTCGATGACGTGGGCGCCGACGCGCTGGTGCGCTATCTCGCGGCCTGCCGAAAGCCGCGGCGGCCGGTGGCACGCAGCAACGTCGTTCCTCTGCGAGGGGACCGGAATGTCGGCCTCGCGCCGGCCACGATCAACCGTCGCCTGGCGGCGATCTCGGGGCTGTTCAGCTTCCGGGAGCTGCGCGACCCGAGCCTGCTGAACCCGGTTCCCCGTGGTCCTGCCGCCCGCCGCAGCGCGAGAGGAGCACGTAGCGGGCTCCTCGGGCATCTCGACCGTCCGAAACCCCGGTCGATGCTACGGGTGAAAGAGCCACGTCGGCTGCCCCGGGGGCTCGATCGGGCGGAGATCACGGCGCTGTTCGCGAGCTTCCTCAGCGACCGAGACCGTGCCATCGCAGGGCTCATGCTCTTCTCCGGCCTGCGTTCGGCCGAGGTGCTCGGGCTCTGCGTGCGCGACGTCGACGTCGGAGGGGGATGGACCCGCGTCGTCGGCAAGGGTGACAAGGAACGGCGCGTGCCGATCGATCCGGACGTGGCGAGCCTCATCCAGTCCTACCTCCTCGCCGAACGTCCAGAGACGTCCTCTCGAGCGCTGTTCGTGGTGATGAAGGGTCCGCACCGGGGTCAGCCGCTCACCTCGGCTGGGCTTCGTCGCGTCTTTCGCTACCATCGCGAACGCTCGGGCGTGGCCGCCGGTCATCCCCATGCGCTCCGCCACAGTTTCGGCACCGCGCTCGCCGAGGCCGGCACCGACTTGGCGGTCATCCAAGCGCTCATGGGACACGACCACGTGGACTCGTCGGCGGCCTACATCCATCTCGCGCCCACCCACCTGCGTGCTGCCTACGACGCGGCCCGAGCCCGTCAGCGCGCGCTCGAAGAGTCCCGCTGATGCCTCTCTCGAAGGTTGCAGTCCCCGCCGAGGCCGCCCACCTCTACGAGGCCTACCTCGCCTGGTCCTCCTCGCGTGGCGTCGGCAACAAGACCTTCGACAGTGCCTCGCGCACCTTCCTCGTCCGCTTCCCCGATCCCGAGAAATGGGCGAGCCAGCCGCTCGAGGTCCGGCTGCGCGCCAACGGTGCGCTGCGGCCCTTTCTCAACTTCTGCATGTTCTTTGGCCATCTGCATCCCGGCTACGACTGGCTGCTCGAGCGCCGCCTGCACGCCGTGTTGCGCGACGCGGCGCTGAGCCCGCTCGGCGACGACCTCGTTCGCTTTCGATCCGGCGCCGAGGCACTCGGCTACTCCGAGAGCGCCCGACGGTCCATGACCTCCCAGGTGGCCGCGCGCCTGTTGATCCAGAGCGGCCGGCACCTCGCAGATCTTCACGACGAGGACTACGCGCAGTTCGAGGATGCGATCAGCGAGCGTGAGGTTCGCGAAGGCCACCCGCTTGCCCACTACCGCGGGGCCCTCTACGCGTCGCGCGCGGTGATCTACCACCTCGGCGCACCCGCCGAGCCCGCGCCCAAGCGCTCGACGCTCGGGCGCTGGAGCTGGGAGCGTCACCTCGAAGGCGTCGGGCCACAGATCCGCCGGCCGATGGTCGCCTACCTCGAACGCCTCGAAGGCACCCACGCACGCTCTTCCATCCAGGGCATCGCCTCCGAGCTCGCCCATTTCGGCCGCTTCCTCTCCCGGCGTGACCCGGGTCTCGCGTCGCTCTCGCTCCTCGACCGCCGGCGTCACATCGAGCCCTACCTCTCCGAGGTGGCCCACGCGCTGAACCAACGCAGCGGCCAGCCGATCGCCGCCTCGACGGCCAAGAGCCGCATCCTCGCGCTCGGTTCCTTCTTCGACGCGATGGCCGAGTGGGGCTGGGACGAGGCGCCGTCACGCCGGCTCGTCTTTTCCCGCGATGTCCCCAAGCTCCCGCATCCCCTTCCGCGCTACCTTGCGCCCGACGACGACCGGGCGCTCGTCTCCGCGCTCGAAGCGTCACCGAACCGCCTGCTCGCAGATGCGCTCTTGCTGCTGCGAGAGACGGGGTTGCGCATCGGCGAGCTCTGCGACCTGGAGCTCGACTGCGTCCACGAGGTCGCGGGCCAGGGCGCCTGGCTGAAGGTCCCGCTCGGCAAGCTCATGACCGAGCGGATGGTCCCCCTCGACGACGACACGGTCGGCATCGTGGACCGGATCGTCGCCAATCGCTCCCAGGGACGGCCCCTCCGCCACCCCCGGACTGGCGCGCTCGTCGAGTTCCTCCTCACCCACCAGGGACGGCGGATCTCGGCCTGCACGCTGCGCGCAGAGCTCCACCGCGCGGCGGCCGAGGCCGGGCTCGACGATGCGGTCCCGCACCAGTTGAGGCACACCTACGCCACGGCCCTTGTGAACGCGGGCTGCTCGCTCCAGGCGCTGATGGCCCTCCTCGGTCATGTCTCTGCCGAGATGAGCCTCCGCTACGGACGGCTCTTCGACCAGACCGTGCGCGAGAACTACGAGCGCGCACTCGCCCAGGCGAAGACCACCCTCGGTCCCGTGCTGCCCGAGGCGACGCCGATCCACCTCGAGACCGACTGGCGCAAGGCGCCTCTCATCAAGGCCCGCCTCGCCGGCGGCTACTGCCTGCGCACCGCTGCCCAGGGGCCCTGTGCATACGCCAACATCTGCGAGCACTGCCCGAACTTCCGCTCGGAGAAGACCCTCCTGCCCGTGCTCCAGCTCCAAAGGGTCGACGCCGAGGCGCTCGTGGCCGACGCCGAAGAGCGGGGCTGGGGACCAGAGGCAGCCCGCCACCGCCGTCTCATCGAGCGCATCGACGCGCTGATCGCCAAGGCCAATGCCGGCTGAGGACGACGTGGTGGCCGTCGAGCGGGCGTGCACCGCGCTCGCGGCTGGCGGGCGCCGAGTCACCTTCAACGCGGTCGCCGAACAGGCCGCCATCAGCCGCACGACGCTCTATCGCCGAGCGGATCTCCGCTCCCTCGTCGATGAGCACCGGGCGAAGGGGCGCAACGCCACCACCCTCAGCGGGATCACCGTCCAGATCGACCAGCTCCGGCGCAGCCTCGAGGCCGTCGCCGGCAACGTGCGCCGGCACGAAGAGCGCCTCCGTCGCCTCGAGCGCAGGCTCCGGACACCGCAGTAGAGCTGTCCGGCTCACGTAGACCGGGTAATCCACAGACTGGCCAATGATTGGCCGGATAACCTCAAGGTCGCGGGAAGCAGGAAAGACTGAACCGTTTCATCCGCGAGTCGTTCCTCGATGAAGCGATGCACCGGGGGATCGAAAGCCTCGAAGAGCTGAACGACCTGTTCTGTGCGTGGGCCGAGCAGGTCTGCAACCGCCGGGTCCACAAAGAGACGAACGAGACGCCGTTGACGCGTTTCGAGGCCGACGGCCCGCACCGGGTGGCTCCGCCCGAGCGAATCGAAGAGGCGTTCCGCTGGTCGGTGACCCGCAAGGTCACGAAGACCGCCACCGTCTCGCTCGAGGGGAACGCGTACGGGGTCGACCCAGCGCTCGTGGGGCGCCGTGTCGAGCTGCGCTACAGGCCAGAGGATCTGAGCGAGATCGCCGTCTACTTGGAGGGGCATCCGGTGGGCACGGCCACGCCCTTCGTCATCTCCCGCCATGTCCACCGTGCGGTCCCCCAAGCCGAGTCGCCAGCACCGATCGAAGAGACCGGCATCGACTTCTTGGAGATGGTGGCCAAAGCGCACGAAGAAGAAGCCGGGACCGGCGACAAGCCGAGGTTCAGAGAGCTTCAGCTGTTCGCAGCCGACGTCGAGCACGATGAGGAGCAGACGCAATGAGCACCGCCCCGTGGGTCGCCCACTTCGGCCTGAAGAAGACCCCGTTCGGAAAGCAGATCGCGCCGAAGGACCTCTTTATGCGCGCAGCCCACGAAGAGGCAGTCGCCCGGATCACCTTCTGCGTCGTCGAGTCCGCCCTCGGTGTGGTCGTCGGCGACGTCGGGGCGGGAAAGACCGTGGCAGTCAGGGCCGCGGTGTCGGCCCTCGACCCCACTCGCCACCAGGTGATCTACGTCTCGAACCCCGCGTTCGGCACGAGGGGACTCTACGTGACCATCGTGCGCTCGCTCGGCGCAGCGCCGCGCTACCAGCGCGCAGAGCTCATGGCCCAGGCCCAGGACCTGTTGGCGGCTGAAGAGGCAGAGCGCCACCGCCGGGTCGTCTTGGTCCTCGACGAGGCGCACCTGCTCACCCCCGACCAGTTGGAAGAGCTGCGCCTGTTGACCAACGCCGAGATGGACTCCGCCTCTGCGTTCTGTGGCATCTTGATCGGCCAGCCCACGCTCTCTCGCCAGCTGCGCATGGGGGTCTTTGCAGCCCTCGACCAGCGCATCGCGACGCGCTTTTCGATCAAGGCGATGGACATCGGAGAGTCCGCCGCTTACCTGCGCCACCACCTCGCCTTGTGCGGGAGAGAGGACCCGCTGTTCGCCACAGACGCGATCAGCCGCCTGCACCGGGTGGCCAACGGCCTGCCCCGGCAGCTCAACAACGCGGCGACCGCGGCGCTCATCGCGGCCGCGGCCGAGGGCAAAGACCTCGTCGACGACGCCTGCGCCAAGAAGGCGGTCGCCGAGCTCACGAAGGATTGACCGTGCGCGCGGCGTTCGACTTCACCGGGGACGTGCTCGGCGTCGCAGGGACGAAGGCTCCGCACGTCCTTCGACGCTTCGGCGAGGACCCAGGGCCGGGCTTCACCGCCATCCCCTACACCGACACCGACTCGGCCGGGCTCGTCGACGAGGCGGTCCGTGCCCTCGTCATCTTGCGAGGCGGCTCGGCGCACGACCCGGGCGCGACCCTCTCGGTGCTCGTCAGCCTCGGCGCAGAAGTCGAGGCACGGATCCCCGATGGGGTGTGGCTCGCCCGGGCCCGTCACGGCTACTCGTGGGGCCAGGTCGCTGAGCGGCTTGGTCTCGTCACCGAGACCGCTCGGCGGCGCTACGCCGACTACGTGCGGGCCTGCTCCGACCGCCTCAGCTGAGCCCTGCTCGAGAGCTCGCCTGTGCGCGTCGTCGCGTCAGGCGGGCTTTCTCGCACCGGCACGGGGACATGCTCATCGTGCCGAGCCATGCACACGGAGCGATGCCGACCCGTGTGCAAACAGCGTGGCCGCCAACAGCGGGTGCGGCGACGATCTGCATTCGCTGCTCTCTCGTGGCCGGGC
>JAJZMD010000279.1 GCA_021803085.1 Actinomycetes bacterium | reverse complement strand
ATGTCCCAGGGGTGCACAGCGACGAGCAGCATGTCCGCCGGATCGACCGAACAGGTGCGCGCCGCATACTCGTAGGCGGCCGCGGCTGGCTTCCACACCCCGGCGCCCTCGACGGATAGCAGCCGCTCGAAGTGGTCACGGATCCCGGCGGCCGCAAGGAGTCTCTCTGCGACCTCGGTCGAGCCGTTGCTCAACGTGACGAGGCGTGCTCCAGAGGCAGCAAGCGCACGCACGCCGCCGGGTACGTCGGGATGGACAGCCAGCTCGAGGAATCCGCTCATGATGTGCTCGATCGCCGCGTCGAGGTCATGGGTCAAGGTTTGGCCGGCCAGGACGGAGCGGAGCACACCTTCGCCGATGGTGGAGAACAGCTCGGTGGTGCCGGCAGCGGTGAGTGCGAAGCCGTCGCGAAGTAACGATGCGAACCAGAGCTTTGCCGTCCATTCGGGCACGCCGACCTCCGCAAAACGCTGTCCCATCGGGGTGAGGTCCGACAACGTTTCGTTGACATCGAAGACCACGACCGGTCTGCTCATCGGCACTCTCCTCCCTCACCGGCCTACGTATCCAGCCAAGAGGCGATGCCAGCACCGATCTGGTCACCGGAGTCCTCCTGGATGAAGTGGATGCCAGGGACCGTGATCTCGGTCTGGTTGGGCCAGCTGCGACAGAGCTGGCGTTGACGGCCGGTCAGGATGGCGCCGGGATCCGCGTTCACGAAGAGCTTCCGGACATGGGACGAGGTGGCCAGCCAGGCGCCGTAGCGCTCGACGATCTCCACCACGTCGGCTGGTTCCCCGTCGACGGGGATCTCTCGGGGCCAGGTGAGGGTGGGACGGCGGTCCTCACCGGGGCGGGCGAAGGGGCGGCGGTACTCGGCCATCTCGGCGTCGGTGAGCTGGCGTTGGATGCTCGCGGGGAGGACAGCGTCGACGAACAGGTTGCGTTCGAGGATCAGCTCCTCCCCAGCCGGGGACCGGAAGGCCTGGAAGATGTCTCGTGCCGCGTCGGGCCAGTCGTCCCAGGTGACCGGGCAGACGATGGCCTCCATGTAGACGATGGCCTTCACCGAGCCAGGGTGGCGGGCGGCCCAGTCGAAGCCGAGCGCGGATCCCCAGTCGTGAAGGACCAGGGTCACCGGGTCGGTGATGCCGATGGCGTCGAGGAAGGCGTCGAGGTAGCGGCGGTGTTCGACAAACCGGTACGAGCCAGGCCCGCTGTCGGCCAGCTTGGCGGAGTCACCCATGCCGATCAGGTCGGGGGCGACGCAGCGGCCGAGCGGGGCGAGACGCGGGATGACCGAGCGCCACAGGAACGACGAGGTGGGGTTGCCGTGCAGGAGCACGATCGGGTCGCCTGAACCCTCTTCGACATAGGTCATGTGATGCCCGAGGACTTCGACGCGGTGCTTGGCTATGGCGACCGTTCTGCTGTTGTCGGCGGGTCCCGTCACAGGCCGTAGCCCTCGAGGAGGCGGAGCCAAACCTCGCTGATGGTCGGGTACGACGGTACGGCATGCCAGAGCCGGTCGAGGGGGACCTCGCCGACCACAGCGATGGTGGCGGCGTGCAACAGCTCGCCGGCGTCGGGGCCGACGAAGGTGGCGCCGACGACCACCCGGCGGTCCTCGTCGACGACGAGGCGGGCGTGGCCGCGATATCCGTCTGCGTAGAGGGCGGCGCCGGCGACCTGGCCGAGGGGGTAGTCGACGACCCGGACCGACATGCCGGCCTCGGTGGCTTCGGCTTCGCTGAGGCCGACGGCGGCGACCTCGGGGTCGGTGAACACCACCTGGGGGACCGCCCGGTGGTCGGCGGTCGCCACGTGGGGACCCCACGGGGCGGGGTCGAGGCGACCGGCGGCCCGGGCGACGATGGCGTCGCCGCAGATGCGGGCCTGGTACTTGCCCTGGTGGGTGAGCAGCACCCGGTGGTTGACGTCGCCCGCCGCGTACAGCCAGTTGCCGGGCACCCCCTCGACGGCCATGGTGTCGTCCACGGTGAGCCAGCTTCCCGGCTCGAGGCCGACGTGCTCCAGGCCGAGGTCGTCGGTGCGGGCCCGGCGCCCGGCTGCCACCAGCAGCTCGTCGGCTTCCACCTCGTCCCCGTCGGCGAGGCGGACGACCACTGTCCCGTCGGGGCGGCGTTCGGCGCCGGTAACGGTCACCCCGAGGCGCACGTCGATCCCTGCCTCGGCCATGGCGTCAGCGAGCAGCCGCCCGGCGACCGGTTCGTAGGCGGGGAGCAGGTGGTCGGCCATCTCGAGCACGGTGACAGCGCTGCCGAGGCTGGCCCAGGCCTGGGACAGCTCGCAGCCCGCTACCCCGCCGCCGAGGACGGCGAGGCGCGCCGGCGGCTGCTTGGCGGCGGTGGCGTCCTTGGTGGTCCACGGCTGTGCCTCGGCGAGCCCGGGGACGGGGGGAAGCGCGGGGGACGAGCCGGTGGCCACCACCACGGCGTGACGGGCGGTGAGCACACGCGTGCCGTCTGCGGACCGCACGTCGACGTGTCGCTCGCCTGCCAGACGGCCATGCCCGCGCACCAGGTCGATACCGGCGCCCTCGAGCCAGCCGACCTGGCCGGCGTCGTCCCAGCGGCTGGCGAAGCCGTCGCGGCGATCGAGCACCCCGGCGACGTCGAGCGCGCCGGTCACCGCTTGGCGAGCGCCGTCCACCCGGCGGGCGGCAGCGATGGCATGACCAGGGCGCAGCAGCGCCTTGGAGGGCATGCACGCCCAGTACGAGCAGTCCCCGCCGACCAGCTCGGCCTCGACGACCACCGCGGAGAGTCCACCCTTGACGGCACGGTCGGCGACGTTCTCACCGGTCGACCCGGCCCCGATCACCACCACGTCGTAGATGTCCGTGCCATGGTCCTTGGCTTCACTCACTGTTGCTCCGATCGGTCGCACTCGTCGCGGACCCCAAGGTTGCCGGAGATCTGGCTACCTGGCGCCGTCACCTTGTCGTCCATGGACCCGGTGCGCCGAGCTGCAGAGCACCGATCGGGTCCTCAGCGGTGCAGCAGGCGCGCCAGCAGTGGCCGCCTGGCTCCATCTGGCGCCCCGGGGCCAGCGCCGGAGGACCCCGCCTGCTCTACCGTCACCCCTCGCCAGAACGCGACCCGCGCCGTGATCTCGCGAGCGGCCGGGCTCGGCTCGGGGTAGTACCACGCAGCGTCGGGGTTCTCCTCGTCGCCGACGACCACGCTGTAGTAGCTGGCGGTCCCTTTCCACGGGCAGCGGGTGTGCGTGGCGCTCTCGCGCAGGTACTGGCGATCGACGGCGTCGAGCGGGAAGTAGTGGTTCCCCTCGACGACCACCGTGTCGTCGCTCTCGGCGAGCACCGCGCCGTTCCAGGTCGCTCTGATCATGCACAGGAAACCCGCCGGGCGCGGCTGGCATTCCATGCTTGCACCACCAATCCAACAGGATAACCTGTTATATATGTCAAGTGCGGCAGCGAGCACAACGATGGAGCGGGCGGGGATGCGGGCGACGGCCCGGTACTTCCGGGTGCTCGGCGACCCGACGCGCCTGTCGATCCTCGACGCGCTCGCCACAGGTCCGTGCAGCGCGTCGGAGCTGGCGAGGCGCGTCTCGGCACCGCAGAGCCGGGTGTCGAACCACCTGGCGTGCCTGCGGTGGTGCGAGTTCGTGGTCGCGGAGCGTCGCGGCCGCCAGGTGCTCTACCAGCTGGCCGACACCGGCGTCTCCGAGCTCGTCGAGGCCACCCGCCAGCTCGCCGCCGGGCGAGCCGAGCACCTCGAATCCTGCGAGCGGATCGGGCCGGACTGGGTGTGAGCCGCGGCGGGGGACGCCACCTCATGGCGCGATGAGTCGAACCAATGACGTGAACAACGAACGACGAGCACAAGGAGCACGCAGATGACACGGATGCAGATCGAGGGGATGACGTGTGAGGGATGCGCGGGAAGCGTGGCCGACGCGCTTTCTGGAGCTGGTGCCGAGACGCCCCGGGTCGACTTCGAAGCCGGCGAGGCGCACTTCGACGCGCCAGGGGTCTCCACCGAAGCGCTGCGCGCCGCAGTGGAGGCAGCCGGCTACCGGGTCGTCGCCATCGACGACGCGGCGGCACCCGGCGGCGGCCCGGTGCACCGGGGTGGCCCGCGCCGGCCATCGGCGCCCGACCTCGTGGTGATCGGATCGGGCGGCGCCGCGTTCGCGGCGGCGATCCGGGCCCGGGACCTCGGAGCGGAGGTGGCGATGTGCGAGGCGGCGACGATCGGCGGCACGTGCGTCAACATCGGTTGCGTGCCCTCCAAGGCACTGCTCGCCGCCGCAAGTGCCCGGCAGGTCGCCGGCCAGCACCTGTTTCCCGGCATCACGACCACGGCCGGGCCTGTCGACCTCGCGGCCCTTGTCGCCGGAAAGGACGAGCTCGTCGACCAGCTCCGCTTCGACAAGTACGAGCACCTCGCCGAGGAGTACGGCTTCACCCTGCTCTGCGGGCGGGGGAGCTTCACCGCCGCCGACCGCTTCGTCTGCGACGGCGAAGAGGTGACTGCCGGGCAGTTCCTCGTCGCCACCGGGGCCTCACCGGCGGTCCCGCCGATCCCCGGCCTCGCCGAAGCCGGGTACCTCACCTCCACCACCGCCTTCGAGCTGAGCGAGCTGCCCTCATCCCTCGTGGTGATCGGCGCCAACGCCATCGGCCTCGAGGTCGGCCAGCTCTTCATGGAGCTGGGTACGAGCGTCACCTTCCTCGAGGCGGCCAGCCGTATTGCGCCGCTGGACGAACCGGAGATCTCGGCCGCGCTCACCGACGTGCTGCGCGCTCAAGGGGCGCAGGTGCACACGTCGGCCACCGTCACCGGCGTCGAGCGGCGAGGCATGCGTCGGGTGGTCACCTTCTCGGTCGGCGGCTCGGAGCTGCAGGTTGAGGCCGACCAGGTGCTCGTCGCCACCGGCCGGCGCCCGAACACCGCCGGCCTCGGACTCGAAGCCGCCGGGGTCGGGATCGGCGAGCGGGGAGCGGTCGTGGTCGACGAGTTCTGCGCGACGTCGAACCCGAGGATCTGGGCGGCGGGGGACGTGACCGGGGCGCCGCAGTTCGTCTACGTGGCCGCCGCCCAGGGGGCGCTCGCCGCCGACAACGCCATCGGCAAGCTCGGCAGGGCGCTCGACTGGACGGGACTGCCGAAGGTCACCTTCACGACTCCCCAGATCGCCTCGGTCGGGCTCACCGAGGAGGAGGCGACCCGTGCGGGCCGTCGAGTCGAGACGAGGGTCCTCACCCTCGACGCCGTGCCCCGGGCCCTCGTCGAGCGAGACACCGCCGGACTGTGCAAGATCGTCGCCGAGGAGGGACAGGGCAAGATCCTTGGCGTCCACCTGCTCGCGAGGGGCGCCGGGGAGGTCATCCTCGCTGGCACCTACGCCATCAAGGCGAAGATGACGGTCACCCAGCTCGCCGAGACCTGGGCGCCGTACCTGACCATGGCCGAGGCGCTCAAGCTGACCGCCCAGACCTTCACCCGCGACGTGTCACGCCTGTCGTGCTGCGCGGCCTGAGCTTGCGCCCTCGCCGCGGCGTTTCAAGGCGACGAATCGCCGCAGGGTCGAGGGAATACCGGACGGACCGACCGGGTTCCGGGGTAGGTCCCTGACCTCGGTGTCGAGAGTCGGCTGCCTGCTGATCCCTACCGGATCGCGGAAAGGAATAGAACGTGCTCCTACCCCGCCAGCCCGTCCCGCCCCTCGACGTCGCCGTCGTGGGTGGGGGCCGATGGTCGCTCGCGGACCAGCATCCTGAGCGTTTCAGTCTCGTCGTGTTCTACCGGGGCCATCATTGCCCGATCTGTCGGGGCTACCTGAAGCAGCTCGACGGGCTCTTGGACCAGCTCGCCGAGGTGGGTGTGACCTCGGTCGTCGCGGTGAGCGGGGACGACGAGGAGGCCGCCACGGCCTCACGCGACCAGTGGGGTCTCGGGCGGCTCGCTGTCGGCTACGGCCAGGACGTCGCCTCGATGCGCGACTGGGGTTTGTACGTCTCCAAGGGCATCAAGGAAGGCGAGCCCGATCTCTTCGGTGAGCCCGGGTTGTTCGTCATCTCTCCGGATGGGACGCTGTACGCGGCGGTGCTCAACACGATGCCCTTCGGCCGGCCGCGCCTCGACGAGATCGTCGGGGCGATCCGCTACGTCAACGACCACGACTATCCGGCCCGGGGCGAGGCGTGAGGGCAACGGGACGCCCGGACGCCCCGGCCGTGCAAACGCCGCTCGGTGTCCTCGCCAGGGGCGCGATTGCCGGGGTGGCGGGCACGGCGGCCATAGACCTGTTCCAGTACCTGCAGTACCGGGCGGGCGGCGGGAGCGATGGCCCGGTCACCTGGGAGTTCTCATCGGTGCCCGGTTGGGACGGTGCGCCGGCTCCGGCGCAGATTGGTAAGCGTGTCTTCGAGGCGCTGTTCGCCCGCA
Source organism: Actinomycetes bacterium (assembly GCA_021803085.1). GTDB lineage: Bacteria > Actinomycetota > Acidimicrobiia > Acidimicrobiales > RAAP-2 > JAJYVT01. Next base: position 2,509 of record JAJZMD010000279.1, on the reverse strand, counting down.
AGCTTCCCGACCGTGCCGCCAACCGGGTCAACAACGTCATGCACTGGGGATATGGGATCTCGTGGGCGTCGGCGTTCGGGATCGTCACCGGCTCCGCCTCCCGGTCCCGGGCGCGGCTCGGTCCGGTGTTCGGGACGGTGGTCTTCCTCGCCGACTACGTGGTCCTTCCCCCGACCGGCCTCTACCAGCCGATCTGGACCTACGATGCCAAGACCCTCGGCAAGGACTGGGCGAGCCACCTTGTCTACGGCACCGTGAGCGGGATTACCCTGCGGGTCCTGCTCGGTGCCTAGTCTTCGTGAGCCACTTCGAAGCGGTGCGGAAGACGAGCTCGACTGATGGTTGACCTGTACGACGGCACTGTCCAGCACGAAGAGCCTGCCCAGTACGCTGACATCGCGCACCATTACGACCTGATCATCGTCGGGGCGGGCAGCGGCAACATGCTCGTCTCCGACGACCTCGCCCACTGGCGGATCGCGGTCGTCGAGGCGGACCGCTTCGGCGGGACCTGCCTCAACCGCGGGTGTATCCCCTCGAAGATGCTCGTGCACACCGCGGACGTCGCCGAGACAGTCCGGCGCGCCGGGCGCTTCGGGATCGACGCCGCCTGGGTCGGCGCCGACTGGCCCGCCATCCGAGACCGGGTGTTCGGTCGGATCGACCCGCTCCACGACGCCGCTGTCGCCTACCGCCGGTCCAACGGCGTCGACGTCTTCCTCGGCCAGGCGCGATTCGTCGCGCCGAAGACGCTCCGCGTCGGCGAGGAGGTCCTCTCCGCCGAACGCTTCGTCCTGGCGGCGGGCTCGCGCCCACACGTCCCGGCCATCTCGGGGCTGGCCGAGGTCGACTACCTGACCTCGGACACGGTCATGCGCATCGATGCGCTCCCCGAGTCGATGGTGATCGTCGGCGGCGGGTTCATCGCTGCGGAGATGGGCCACATCTTCGGCGCCCTCGGTGTCGCCGTGACGATCGTCGAACGCGGCCCGGCGTTGCTCTCCCGCCACGACGACGACATTTCGACCGCGTTCACCGACGCCTACCGGGCCCGCTTCGACCTGCGCCTCGGCACGACCGTCGAGTCGGTTGCGCCTTGCCGATCAGGCCTGCGGTTCGAGCTCGCCGGGCCGCACGGGCACGATACCCTCGAGGCGGCGACGCTGCTCGTCGCGACCGGGCGGGTACCCAACAGCGACCGGCTCGACGTGGCGACGGCGGGGATCGCCACCGACGAGCACGGCCATGTCCGCACCGACACCGCCTACCAGACGAATGTGGCCGGGATCTTCGCGCTCGGCGATCTCGCCAACCACTTCCAGCTGAAGCACATGGCGAACGCCGAGGCACGCCTGGTTCGCCACAATCTGCTGCACCCTGCCGACCAGCACCGCTCGCCGTTCTCCGTGGTGCCCGCCGCGGTATTCGCCGATCCTCAGGTGGCCTCGGTCGGCGCCACCGAGCAGCAGCTACGCGATGCCGGGCGCCCCTACGTGGTCGCGACCCGGTACTACCGGGATACCGCGTACGGCTGGGCGCTCGAGGACTCCACCGGGTTCGTGAAGGTCCTCGCCGACCCGGGGACCCGCCTCCTCCTCGGCGCCCACATCCTCGGCCCCCAGGCGTCGACGCTGATTCAGCCGCTCGTCCAAGCGATGTGCCTCGGCAACACCGCCGACGAGGTGGCGACCGCCGTGCTCTACATCCACCCGGCACTCGGCGAGGCCGTCGAGCAGGCGCTCCTCGCCCTGTGACCTCACGAGGTGGCACGGCGCTGAGGCTTTCCCGAGAGGCAGCCCGAGGGAATGGCAGTGAGATGGAGCGGGTTCCTGACACCGTGGACACGCCCGACTCGAACCTTGTCACCGTCTACTGGCGGCCTGGTTGCCCGTACTGTGCGGCGCTGCGTCGGGGGCTCCGCCGGGCGGGTCTTCCGACCGCAGAAGTGAACATCTGGACCGAGCCCGAAGCGGCCGCCATCGTGCGGTCGATCGCCGGGGGAAACGAGACCGTGCCGACGGTCGTCGTCGCCGGCACCGGGCTCGTCAACCCCAAGGTGCGCACCGTGCTCGACGCGGTGCACGCTGTCGCACCCGACCTCGTCGCGAACATGAGGCCCGCCAAGGGCGCCCGAGGTGCGGACGTCCTCGCATTGCTGCAATGGATCGTCGTCGTCGCCCTCGTGGTGGTCAGCTTCGCCGTCGAAGCCGCCGGGCATGCCGGTGCCAGCTGGGCGATCGACGGCGTCAACCTCGCGATCTTCGGGGGCTTTCGTCTGCTTCGGCGGCATCTCGAGGGGAACCGGGCCCCGGACACATCAACAAGCGGAGGTACATCGTGAGCACGGGCGAGCCCAGTCCTGCGGTCGAGAGCACGCCTCGGCAAGGTCCGAGGCCGGTTCGTACCACGCTGCGCGCCTGCAACGACGAAGGGGTACGGACGGTCGTGACGACCCGTGACGGGCAGTCGCTCGTCACCGATGAGCCGGTCAGCCGCGGCGGCACGGGCA
>JAJZMD010000190.1 GCA_021803085.1 Actinomycetes bacterium | reverse complement strand
ACAGCGTCCCAGGACAACACCTCCGGGCACCAGGCCCCCACCACCGGGCCGGACGTCGAGTGCTTCAGCGTCACCAAGGCCGGGACCAAGACGACGACCACGGCCTCGGGCAACGTCACCCTCGGGCCGTCGGGGACGGTCACCGACAAGGTCACAGTGAGCCCCACACCGGCCAACGCGACCGGCGGGGTCCCCAAGGGCAGCGTCGACGTCTACCTGTGCGGGCCGACACACCTGGGCGCCGGCACAACCTGCGCGCCGTCGAAGGCCACATTCAGCCAGACCGGGCTCGCGCTCACATCGAAGGCGACACCGGCGACGGCCACCTCCGAGGCCTTCACCCCCAACAAGGTGGGCAGGTGGTGCTTCGGGGTCACCTACGTGGCGGCGACACCGGGCAACTACACCGGCTCGACGGACAACGAGACAGCGGCCAACAAGGATGCAGCTGAGTGCTTCAGGGTGACGACAACAACGACGCCACTGCTGCGGTTCCCGAAGTTCACGGTGACAAAGTCCGACACACCCGGCAGCGGTAAGCCGGTCACCCCGGGCGGGAAGATCGTCTACACAGTCGTCGTGAAGAACGTCGGCACAACCACGGGCTCCGCCACGATCACCGACCCCATCCCGGGGAACGTGACGATGGACGGCGCACCGACGTGCAAGACGACAGCGGCTGACACCTGCACCGCCTCGGTCACAGGGTCGAACATCGTGATGAAGGTGACCCTCGCCGTCGGCGCCTCGGCGACGATGACCTACGACGCCACGGTCAAGTCGACAGACACGACCACGGTCGTGAACACCGCGACGATCACGACAGGGCCGTGCACAGCGCCGCACTGCTCGTCGACGGTCACAAACCCGGTGGTGTTCCCGAAGTTCACGGTGACAAAGTCCGACACACCCGGCAGCGGTAAGCCGGTCACCCCGGGCGGGAAGATCGTCTACACGGTCGTCGTGAAGAACGTCGGGACCGGGGCCGGATCCGCCACGATCACCGACCCGATCCCGGGGAACGTGACGATGGACGGCGCACCGACGTGCAAGACGACAGCGGCTGACACCTGCACGGTCTCGGTCAAAGGCTCGAACATCGTGATGAAGGTGACGCTCGCCGTCGGCGCCTCGGCGACGATGACCTACGACGCCACGGTCAAGTCGACAGACACGACCACGGTCGTGAACACCGCGACGATCACGACAGGGCCGTGCACAGCTCCGCACTGCTCGTCCACCGTCACAAACCCGGTCGTGGTCCTCCGCGTCGTGAAGAGCTCGACACCGCCGTCCAAGTCCATCGTGCCGAGGTTGACCAAGGTGACCTACACGTTGACGCTCACCGACTCGGGGACCGCCGCGACGACACCGATCACGCTCACGGACAGGGTCCCAGCCGGCACGACATACGTCGCAGGCTCGGCAACCTGCGCGGGTGCGCCGGGATGCACGGTGACGGAGAAGACAGGGACCATCACGTGGAAGGGAATCACGGTCGCCCCCGGCGCGGCGAGCTCGATCGCGGTGAGCTTCCAGGTGGTCGTGAGCGCGACAGACACGACAGGGCAAGTCATCACAAACGTCGCGGTGTTCACGAACGACGGTACGCCTTCCTGCACGAGCGCGACCTGCACAACGAACACCGTGACATTGAAGGTCGTCGTGCCGACGAGCAAGCCGACACACTCCCCGGCACCGACGCCCACGCCGACCCCGACGCCCACGCCGATACCCACGCCGACAAAGGTGTCCCAGGCGACGACAGCGCACACCGGTGAGCCGTGGGCAGGGTCTCGCCTGTACGAGCTGATGGTGCTCGGCGCCGGCCTCGGGATGGTGGTGTTCGGCGAGTCGCTGCGCCGCCGTCGCCGGAGGAAGCTGGCGGGACAGTAGCCTTGCGCCGCCGGGGTGGAGCCTGCCTGAGCTCGGCTGCACCCCGGCGGTACCGTGTGGGATGAGATCTGCGATGTGGCACGGGATCTTCGACAGGGGATGGGATCTGTGATGACGAAAAGGGCTTCGTACCCGGCCCCGACGATCGGCCAGGTGGCCGCCGGAGCGACGGTGGTCGCCCTGGTCGCCCTCGGGATCGTCGTGGGCGGGGGCTTCACCAACGGGTCACGGCAACGAGCGGGCGCATCCCCACGAGTGACCGGTTGCTCGGTGAAGCCGGTCACCGGACCGAAGGGGCTGGAGCTCGGGATGCTGAGCACTCCCGCGGGCAGTGTGCCCACCGTCCCGGTCTGCGTCGACGGCCGGGGCCCCTTCCGCTTCGTCGTCTCCACCGGAACCGGGGGATCGGCGATCACCCCGAGCTTGGCTCGCTCGTTGCACTTGGGGAAGGGGCCGGACGTCCCGGTCAGGGGTGTGACGTGCATCCCGTCCGCGCCGCGGACGAAGGTGCGCACATGGTCCATGGCGGGTGTGAGGCTCGACCCGCAGCGCGTCCTCATCGCCAGGATCTCCGGGGCGGGCAGCGCTGTGAACGGGGTGATCGGGTCAGACGTGCTCGCGCGGTTCGGTGCGCTTCGCATCGACTACGTGCACCGACGGCTCGTGCTGCTGGGCGGCGAGGGCGCGGCTCCCACGGGCAACGTCTACGTCCTCGGCCGGAAGACCTCCAGCCCGCCGGCGACGCTCCTGAAGGGTGCGATCGAGGCGAATTCGCTCCTCAGGGTCTTCGAGACCCCGCAGGGCACGATCGTGGCGGTGCCGGTGGAGATCGCCGGCCACGCCGAGCAGCTCGCCGTCGACACGGGCTTCCCGAGCTCTGCGCTCGGCCCGGCCACCGCGAGGGCGCTCAAGCTGAAGGCGGACGGAGCCAGCCTCCCCTCTTCGGGGATCGGGTGCACGGGTGCGGCGCCGACCTACTCGACCGGGCGGTGGACCCTCGGGGGGACCCCGCTGCCTGGCAACGCGATCGCGGCGCGCTCGATCGCCGGCAGCATCAACAGCGGGCTCCAAGGCGTCCTCGGGTCCGACGCGTTGCGCGCGGACGGCTCGGTGATCCTCGACTTCTCGGGCGCGCACCTGTGGTTGACCAAAGGCTGAGCCGCTCGGACGAGCCCGTGGACGGGAGTCGCTGACCTCGTGGACGGGGAGCTCCGAGGACCTCAGGAGCCGGGCGGGCAGACGCCGGCCGAGACCCGCAGGCAGCGCCGGAGCGCCGCGCGCCGGTTCCGGCGGTTGCGGCGCACGCCGTGGATCTTCATCGTCGCCGGAGTCGCCCTGGTGGCCGGCGTCGGGGCCTGGCAGCTGTACGCGACGCTGTGGACCCACCACTCCGAGCGTGTGGGCAGATCGCTCGTCCACCACTTCCTCCAGGACCATGCGCTCGGCACCCCGGTGCGCTCTCCTGCCTCCGGCTCCACGAAGGCCACCGCGTCGCTCGCCGCGTGCACGACAACGTCGGGCGGCACACCGGTGCACGGCCTGCTCGAGATCCCCGCTCTTGGAGTGGTCGCCCCCGTCGAGCAGGGAACGGGGGACGCCGTGCTCGGTGTGGCGGTCGGGCACGATCCGTACTCGGTGTGGCCCGGAACTGCAGGGAACGCCGTGCTGCTGGCGCACGACGTGAGCTACTTCAGCACGATCGACCAGCTCGCACACGGTGACACGATCCGCTACGTGACCCCCTGCACCACCTACGTGTTCCAAGTGTTCTCGCACGCGATCGTGACCGCGGGCTCCCCCGTCTACGACACGACCGCGCCCACCATGACGCTCGTGACGTGCTGGCCGACCGACGCGTTGTGGTTCACGCCGGACCGGTACCTCGTGACCGCGACCGAGGTCTCGAAGGGGCCGACGAGCAGCGCACGCCACGTCTACCTGACCGCCGAGCGCAGCCCTGCGGTCCCGGTCCCCTCCACGCTCGCGTCCCAGGGAGTGACACTCGCGACCTATTCGCTCCCCATGGGCACGTTCACCCTCACCGGCTCGCCGGACCGTGCGTGGGCGCAGACGACGAGCCCGCTTCTCGTCGACGGCTCTGCCGTCCAGGCGTTCATCGCGGGCGTGCGAGCGCTCACCGAGGACCACCTGGACTGGTGGCACGCGATCGCCCCCGGCGTGAAGCCGCCATCACCGCTCGTCGGCGCGCGCAACCCGGGGTATCTCACCGCGACCGACGTGACCGAGCAGGCGAGCGGCTCCAGCGCGCAGAGCGTGACGCTGACGGACACCGTCTCGGTGACAGGGGGGAAGCACCCGGGCCGCTACCTGATGACCGTCCGCACGGCGATCCACGGTCACTCGCTGACCATCTCGTCGTGGACGATGACCCACGACTGATCCCTGCCGGCAGCCCGGCGCGCCCGCGAGCCTCGTCACCCCTCCGCGGGGATCTCCACCTCCACCACCTCGAGCGCCCCGGTCGAATGGTCGGCGCGGAGCACCTTCTTGTCGAACTTGCCGACGGAGGTCTTCGGGATCTCCCCGACGAACGCCCAACGCTCCGGCAGCCACCATCGCGCGACGCGACCCTCGAGGAACTCGACGAGCTCCTGGGCGCTCGGATCCTTGCCGGGGGCGGGCACGACCACGACGAGCGGCCGCTCCTGCCACTTCGGGTCCGGCACGGCGACCACGGCAGCCTCGAACACGTCGGGGTGGGCCATCACCTCGTTCTCCAGCTGGACCGAGGAGATCCACTCACCCCCGGACTTGATGACGTCCTTCGTGCGGTCGGTGATCTCCATGAAGCCGCGTGCGTCCAGCGTCCCGACGTCCCCGGTACGGAGCCAGCCGTGGTGGAACTTCGCCGGGTCGGGGTCCTTGTAGTACGACCCGGTCACCCAGGGGCCCCGGACCTCGAACTCCCCCACCGACTTCCCGTCACGGGGGAGGACCTGCCCGTCGGGACCGACCACCCGGAGCTCCACCCCGGCGACGACACGGCCCGCCTTCACCCGGTACCCGAGCTCCTCGTCGGCGGACGACCTCGCCGGCGGGACGGCCACCGCCGCGACCGGGCTCGTCTCGGTCATCCCCCAGCCCTGGGTGAGCGGGATCCCCACCCGCGCACGGAAGGCCTCGATGAGGGCCCCGGGGGTCGCGGAGCCTCCGGAGGTCACCCCCTGCAGGGACGAGAGGTCCGCGTCGGAGCCGGCGGCCGTCCGGAGCAGCTCGTTCCAGATCGTCGGCACGCCGAGCGATCGCGTGGGACGCTGCTCGGAGATGATCCGCACGAGGTCCTCCCCCTTCAAGAACATCTGCGGCATGACGAGGCTGGAGCCGACCATGAACGCGGCGTAGGGGGCTCCCCAGGCGTTCGCGTGGAACATCGGCACGACCACGAGGAGCCGGTCGTGCTCGGTGATGCCGAGGCAGGAGGCGGACGTCACCGCCATCGAGTGGAGGTACGTGGAACGGTGGCTGTAGACGACGCCCTTCGGCTGGCCGGTCGTGCCGGTCGTGTAGCACATGGCGGCCGCGGACCGCTCGTCGAGCACCGGCCAGTCGAAACCGGGCTCCTCGATCGCGAGAAGGGATGTGTAGTCGTGGGTCTCTTGAAGCGCCGACGTGTCGGCGCTGCCGCTCACGATGACGGTCTCCACCGTCGGGAGGCTGTCGATCACCCGCGCGAGCAGCGGCACGAGCGACGCGTCCACGATGATCACCTTGTCCTCGGCGTGGTTGATCACGTAGACGAGCTGCTCGGCGAAGAGCCGGACGTTCAGCGTGTGGAGGACGGCACCCATGGAGGGCACCGCGAAGTACGCCTCGAGGTGGCTCTGGTTGTTCCACATGAACGTGCCGACCCGATCGTCGGGTCGGACACCGAGGCGCAGGAGCGCCGACGCGAGCCGTTCTGCGCGCTCGGCCACCTCGGTGAACGTGGCCGTCCGGTAGCCGTCGGCTTCGACGGTGACCACCTCGCTCTCGCCGTAGACGGACTGCCCGTGCCGGAGAATGCCGCTCACGAGGAGCGGCCCTTCCTGCATGGTGCTGCGCATCGGCGTCTCCTCGTGCCAGGTTCCCAAGCCGCGCTGCCGGACACCTGAAGCGTACCGGGCCGGCCCTTCCCGCCCGGGGCCCCCTCCGGCGCACGGCTATGCTCGGATTGCCCGCTTCCTGGAACGAGGCGCACGATCCTGTTACCGCCACCGGGCGACCTCGACATCGGCCCGCACAACGGGCGGCTCTGTCTCCGCACCTTCCGCCAGGGCCTCGCCGCGAAGGCCGGGCACGATCTGGTGCTCGAGGCCACCAGCTGGAGCGGGCGCGTCCACCTCCCAGCTGGGCAGGGCGCGGCCGCGTCGGTCGAGGTCGAGATCGACCTCCGCCGCCTCGACGTGGTCGAAGGCACCGGCGGGGTGCGGCCCCTCACCGAGCGGGACAGGGCCGACATCCGCACGTCGATGCAGAAGGTGCTGCGCACCGGCTCCCACCCGATCGCACGGTTCACCTCCTCGCGCGTGCAGCTCGACGGCGACGAGGCGACCGTCGTCGGCGACTTCTTCCTCGGCGGACGGTCCCGCCCGCTCGAGCTCGCGGCGAGAAGGGCGCCTGGCGGGACGATCGTGGGCAGCGCCCAGGTCGTGCAGACCGCCTGGGGGATCACCCCGTACACGGGCCTCTTCGGCGCGTTGAGGCTGCGGGACGCGGTCGACGTAGAGGTCGAGCTCCACCTGCCCGCTCCCTGAGACCGCGCGGCGCCCTGCACTTCGAGCGACCGTTCCGTCCGGGAGGCGAGCGGAACGGAGTTGGTCATGCGACGGCTGGTTGCGGGGTGCGCGCTCGTGGTGTGCTTCGCGCTGGGCCTCGGCACGTGCGCCGCGGTCGTGGCCGCCGCGACGGGAGGCGGAGGCGGCACCGCCGCGCCGGCGGCCGGCACAGCACCGGCGGCTGGCCCAGCACCGGCGTCCGTGGCTGTGATCGGCGCGGCCCCGGGGTCCCCGCACGGCGCGCCCGCCGTCCCGCCCGCCTGGGAGGCGCTCGAGCAGCAGGCGGCGTCGACCTGGGCCGGGCGACCGACATTCTCGATGGGCTGCCTGGCGTCTTCAGCCGGCACGCCTCGCACTCGATCGGCCACACCGATCCCAACGAGGACCACATCGGCAAAGCCGCCCCGAGACCGTGATCGCCCAGCTCGACGCGCACTTGGACCTCCTCGGCGTCGACGGGAACTACGGGCGGATCTGGTCGCCGTCGGACACCAACGCCTTGTTCGCCACCGCCTACCAGGGGCTGCGCGACACCGGCCGGCGGCCCGGCGAGGTCGTCTCGCTGCGCACCCAATGCGTGGAGCGCGACGGGGAGGACTGGGCCCTCGTCTACGACAACCACAAGAAGGGCCGCCTGCGCCGACGCCTGCCGATCACCGCGGCCACCGCCTGGATCATCCAGGCCTGGCAGGTGCGCCGGGCTGGCATCGATCTGCCTCAGTGCGCCGAGGGCTGGCTCTTCCCCGCCGCCCGGGAGTCGTCCGGCACCGGGCATCTGACCACCATCCGGCTCTCCCAGGCCCTGCGCCATGCCGACGCCGGCGTGCCGGCGCCTGCGTCAGGGTCCGCCTCCACCTACCAGGTGCGCTCGGTGGCCGTCCCTTTCGGCAACTGCATCGAGCCGTCCAACATCAAGGCCGGCGGGAAGGCCTGCCCCATCCGCTTCCAGTGCGCCGGCTGCGGCTTCTGCCGTCCCGACCCCTCCTACCTGCGGGCCATCGAAGACCACGTGCGAACCCTCAAGGCCGATCGGGAGACGGCCGTGGCGCTCGGCGCCGACGACTTCGTGGTGCGCAACCTCTCCGATCAAGCCGACGCCTACCGCCAGGTCGCGGCGACCATGTGTGACAAGCTCGCCGCCCTCACAGACGAAGAGCGCTCCGAGGTCGAAGAGGCGAGCGCCACGCTGCGCAAGCTTCGAGCTGCAGCCGCGGTCCCTGTCGCCTTCACCGGAAAAGCAGCTTGGTGACCACCCGAGTGGACGCGATGGTCGCCGCCCGCCGGGCCGACAGCCAGACCAAGCGCGCCGCCGTGCTCGCCGCCATCGACGAGCTCGCATGCGAGGCCGCGCCCATCACCGTCGCCTCGGTGGCCCGGCGGGCCAAGGTGTCCACCTGGCTCGTCTACACCCCCGAGCTGAAAGCAGCCGTCGCCGCCGCCCGAACCCGTCGCACCGACGAACCAGCCAAGACCCCGACGCCTCCGGCGGTCGCCACCGACCTGGCCCTGGCCCGAGCGGAGATCTCCCGGCTCCGAGCAGAGCGCGATCGCCAGAGCCACCGGCTGCGCCTGGCCCTCGGCGTCCGGGTCGACCAGCTCAACAAGGCCGACCTTGCTGAGCGCGTCGACGAGCTGACCCGCCACAACCGCCAGCTTTCTTCGCAGCTGGCCCAGGCCCAAGGCGACGCCCGCAGGCTCCAGGCACGCGTCACCGAGCTCGAAGACGACCTCGCCGCGGCGCGCACCAGCCTTCGGCGCATGATCCGCGCCGAGAACCTCCCGGCCTCTGTCACCACAACGAACGCCGTCGCGACAACGAATGGAAGATCGCGTTGAGCTTGCGCACCGTCGGGATCGTCGGGGCGGGCCTGCTCTGCGGGGTGGTCGCCCTCTTCGGGGTGGCCACGGTCGGACTTGCCTCGGTGCTCGGCGGTTCGCTCACCAGCGACGTCATCCCTTCGAAGAAGGCCATCGCCGCCATCCCCGCCAGCTACCTCCAGCTTTTCGAGGCCGCGGCAGCCACCTGCCCGGGGCTCCCCTGCACCGGGCTGGCCGCCATCGGCAAGGTCGAGTCCGACTTCGGCCAATCCACCCTGCCCGGGGTCACCTCGGGCACCAACCCCTTCGGGGCGGCCGGGCCCATGCAGCTCGGCATCGGTGGGGCGGCCGGACCGACGTTCTACGCCTACGACCATCCCGTTCCCGCCGACACTGCGCCCAACCCCGCCCAAGGCGCAACACCGCCCTCTCCCTACAACCCCGGCGACGCCATCTACGCCGCGGCCCGGGACCTGTGCACGAACGGCGCCAAGGACGGCGCCAACATCG
>JAJZMD010000155.1 GCA_021803085.1 Actinomycetes bacterium | reverse complement strand
ACCTCGTCCGCGTCGATCCCGCTCGCGCTCGACGACGCCCTGCGCAGCGGCAGGGTCTCGACCGGCGACCTCGTGCTGCTCACCGGCTTCGGCGGAGGGATGACCTGGGCGAGCGCCCTCCTGCGTTGGGGGGGGTGAGCGCGCCGACGCCACGCGGTGGCCGTCGAGGCATGACGCTCGTCGTGCTGGCGGCAGGGCGGGCGACCCGCTACGGCGGGGTGAAGCCGCTGGCGTCGGTTGGCGTCGGTGGCGAACCGGTGCTCGACGTGCTGGCGAGCGACGCCCTGGCTGCCGGTTTCCAACGGCTGGTCCTCGTGGTCGGCCCGGAGACCGGGCCCGCGCTCCGCTACCACGTGGCGTGCACGTGGCCGAGCCAGGCCACGGTCGAGTTCGCGCTCCAAGACACGCCCCGCGGCACCGTCGACGCGGTGCTGGCGGCAGCTCCCCTGCTCGACGAGGATTCTCCCTTCGGCGTGGCGAACGCCGACGACCTCCCCGGTGAGGCCGGCTTCTCCCTGCTCGCCGAGCACCTGGCCAGCCCGGACGCACCCAACGCGGCGGTCTGCTACCGGCTGGGCGACTCGCTGCTCGGCGAGGCGCCGGTCACCCGTGGCCTGTGCCACGTCGACGCCGACGGGATGCTCGTGGCAGTGGACGAGCGCCGTCGCGTCAGTCGGCTCCCCGGAGGGCGAGTCGTCTCCCGCGACGGGCGCGCGCCCGAGGAGCTCGATCCCGGACAACTCGTGTCGGTCAACCTCTGGGGGTTCCGACCCGATCTGCTGGACCTGCTGCGGACCGCGATGGCCTCTTCGGACAAGGGCGAGGAGGTCCTCCTCCCCGAGGTCGTCGACCAGCTCCTCGCAGCGCGACGGGAAGGTGCGGCGAGCTCGACGGCAGTCAAGGTGCTGCGCGCACCCGGCCGCTGCATCGGCGTCACCCACCCCGGCGATGTCGCCCTCGTCCAGGCCGAGCTCGCCCGCGAGATCGGGCGGGGCGACCGGCCCGCCCAGCTGTGGACTTCGTTGGCGGTGCAGCCCTGAGCCTCACGACAGAGCCCATCGCCTGATGACCACGCGCCCGTGCGCCTCTGCCGACCCGGTCGCGAACCCGGGTACGCGAACCCCGGACGCGCACCTCCCTGCCCGGCAAATGCGAGGAGGCGCCTTCGACCCCCGGACGCGGCGCGACCCCGATTAACCGCCCGGCCTGAGCCGACCAGCTCCTCGGGGTCCACGCCCGTGGCGACTCGCGGTCTCCATTCGCGGGGCAGTGTCGGACAACCCCGTTCCCGTCAACCGTGCCGGGAGCTCCAGGGAACCCCCGACTCGTTGTCACGAGCCACCTCTGATCGAATGTCCTTCCCCGCCTCCGGCCTTTGCCTCGCGGCGCCAGCCGGTCCCTTCGATCAGCCTTGCGGCCTCTCGTCGGGACTCCTGGTGCAGCCTTGCGGCCGCACCGATCGCTCGCCCGTCGGTTCGCCTTGCGGCGCCCCTCCGTTCGTTGACGGGTTCGTCACTCGAACAATGCCAAGACTGCGCCTCAGCGGGGACAAAGGCAAGTGGGTGAAGAGAAATCCCGAGGTTGTCCCCACAAATTTCGAAGATGTCCCCAGCCCGACGCACCTCGTCCCCAGCACAGCCCCGTGACGTGCACAGGCAATCCCCAGGGTCCAAGGGCCGCGCCGCCCCATCTCGAACGTCACAGGTCGTATCGCTCGCCCGGGTGGCGACGGATGGTCACCGCCGCCACCACTGCTCCCACGAGCAGCAAGACGCCGGCAATGTCGAAGCAGAGGTGGAGCCCCGAACCGAAGGCGGCGTACGCGGCATGGATCACGTCCGTCGCAAGCTTGCTCACGTGGACTGTGTGGGAATGCTCGGCTGCCCGCTTCGCCGCCGTTGTGCCGACACCGCTGCTCGTGACGGCCTCGATGATCACGCTGATGAAGTTCGGCGGGATGTGCAGTGCCTCGAGCCGGGATGCGAGGTCGCCGGTGAGCTTGGAGTCGACGATGGCGCCGAGGACGGCAACGCCGAGGACGGCCCCGAGCTCCCGCGCCGTGTTCGTCGCCGAAGCCGCCATACCGCTCCGCTGGGGCGGCACGACGGCCAACGCCGCAGACGTCAGCGGGACGAGCGCGATGCCGAAACCGAGGCCCGCGAGGGAGAGCGTCCACCCGATTGTGCCGAAGGTCGACCGGGGACTGAGCGTGGCGCTGGTGGCGAAGATCCCGATGGCCGCGAGCAAGCAACCGACGACCATTGGCATACGCGCACCCATCCTGCCCACCCAGGGTCCCGTCAAAGCTGAGCCGAGGATCAGCGCGACAGCCATCGGCAAGAAGTCGAGCGCCGTCTGGTACGCGGTCTGTGTGATGACGACCTGCACGTAGAGAGCGGTGAAGAAGAAGATCGAGAAGGTCCCGAAGTACGTGGCGAATGCCACGAAGTTCGACCCGAGGAACGGTGGACGCCGGAAGAGCCCGACGTCGATCATCGGGCTGGAGATCCGTCGCTCGACCTCCACGAAGCCGACCGCGAACACGGCAGCGCCCGCGAACAGCAGGTCGATCCACCAGGCGCCGTACCCAGAGATCTCGCCCTGGATGATGGCGAACGTGAGGCAGACCAGCGTCGTGGCACCGAGCAGCGTCCCAGGCACGTCGAACCGCCGGCCTTCGGGGTCCGACGACTCGGGAACCCAGAGGGCGGCGGCCACGAATGCCACGACGCCGAACGCCAGGTTGAACCAGAAGATCGCCCGCCAGCTGTCGGCGCCGACGAGCAACCCGGCGATGACCGGACCAAGGGCGAGTGCGAGGCCCGACACCGCCGCCCAAACCCCGAGCGCGTCCGCCCGCGTCGCTCGGTCGGGATAGACGTGGCGCAGAACCGAGAGAGTGCCCGGCTCCGACGCCGCCGCTCCGAGCCCCATGACGAAGCGCCCGAGGATGAGCCAGCCCACTGCGGGGGCCGTCGCAGAGACCACCGAGCCGATGCAGAACACGGCGACGCCCGCCAGCATGACCTTCTTGCGGCCGAACAGGTCTCCCATCGTGCCGCTGGCAAGCATGAAGCCGGCGAAGGTGAGGGCGTAGCCGTCGACCACCCACTGCAGGGAGGTCACTCCGGCGTGCAGGGTGCTCTGGATGTTGGCGAGCCCGACGCTGACGACGGTGTTGTCGAGGAACGTGAGGAAGAGAACGAAGCACAGGGTCGCCAGCGCCACTGCCTGCGCCGGCGAACCGAGCCCTCCGGCGCGGGAGTCGAGCTCGGGCGGGATTGCCACAGCTCGGTCCCCCCCACCCGGTCCCGGTGCGGGGGTCGCGCAGGTGCCGCGCCGCTGCGAGCGCTCGTTCGGCACTGAGCGAAAGCGGGTGCGCATCCTCAAGACACGTCCGGTCTCAATCGCATCGCACCCACACGGTACCTGCGGAGCGCGATCGCCACCGGGCCCGTGGCACGCCCACAGACCGCGGGGTCGCGCCGCGCAGCGAGGCGGCGGTCGCGGCAGGTGTCGCGGTCGCACCGTACGCTCGTGGTCGTGCCGACCACCTTCGAACCCCCGCGCCCCTGGGGCGAGCCGTGCTCGCCGGACTGGATCCGCAGGCTTCCGAAGGCCGAGGTCCACCTGCACCTCGAGGGTTGCGTCCCCACGGACACGATCGGCGCCGATGGCGCCAGGCGCTCGGGTGTGGGCTTCGATCCGCGAACCGGCACGCCGATCTTTCCTGATCTTGCCGCCTTCCTCGCATTCCTCGACCACTCCTGCGCGCTGATCAGAGACGGGGGCCGACTGGAGAAGATCGCCTACGACATCGTCGTCCGCGCGGCCGCAGGCGGGGTCGGCCACGTGGACGTGATCTTCAACCCCGTGCACTGGCCCGCGTGGCGTCTTGACCTCGAGAGGTTCGTCGGGCACCTCGACCGCGGGTTCGCCGCCGGCGAGGCCGACCACGGGGTGACGGCGGGCCTGTGCCTCAGCCTGACGCGCACTCAGTCGCCCGGGGAGTCCGTGGAGCTCGTCGACTGGCTTCTCTCGGCGCGACCTGACCGCGTCGTCGCGTTGTCCGTCGACGGCAACGAGTCGGCCGCCGGGCGCACGGGGCAGCGCTTCGCCCCATTGTTCGAGCGGGCACGGGGAGCCGGGCTCCACACGTGCGCCCACGCCGGCGAGTCGTCGGGGCCCGAGGGCGTGCGCGACGCGGTCGATCTCTTGCGAGTCGAACGCGTGGACCACGGGATCCGCGCCGCGGAGGACCCCGTGCTCGTCGAACAGCTCGCCGCACGCGCCGTCCCGCTCGACATCTGTCCGACGTCCAATGTCCGGCTCGGCGTCGTCACGTCGCTCACCGCCCACCCGATCGAACGCCTGAGGGCCGCGGGCGTGCCCGTCAGCGTGAACACGGACGATCCTCTGCTCTTCGGGGTCTCGGTCGTCGACGAGTACCTCTCCTGCTCCGAAGCGTTCTCCTGGGACCCGGTGGTGCTCGGCGAGGTCGCCAAGACGTCGATCGAGTCGAGCTTCGCCGAGCCCGAGCGAAAACGGAGGCTCCATGCCGCCCTCGCCCGCTTCCTCGCCGAGTCGCGCGCTCCGGGGCTGAGCAGTGAGAGCTCGAGTGACGACAGCCGCTGACGCGACGCCCTCCTGCGCGCACGAGTGGGACGGCGCCGAGTACGACCGTCTGGCCGATCCGCAGGCGCGTTGGGGGAGCCGGGTCCTGGGCCGGCTCGAGCTCGCCGGGGACGAGACCGTGCTCGACGCCGGCTGCGGGAGCGGGCGGGTCACCGAAGAGCTCGTGGACCGGCTGCCCCAGGGCCGGGTCGTCGCGCTGGACGCCTCCTCGTCGATGCTCGAAGAAGCGCGCCGCCGGCTCGCGCCCAGCCAGGGACGAGTCGACTTCGTCCAGGCCGACCTCCTCGATCTCGCACCGGCCACGCTCGGCGACCGGCATCCCGTGGACGCCGTCTTCTCGACGGCGACCTTCCACTGGGTGACCGATCACGACCGCCTCTTCGCCAACCTCGCCTCTGTGCTCGGACCCGGGGGCCGGCTCGTCGCGCAGTGCGGCGCGGAAGGAAACATCGCCGGCCTCCTCGCGGCGGTCCGATCCGTCGGCGTCGAGCGTGCCGGCAGCTGGCTCTACGCGTCCGCGGACGAGACGGCGTCACGCCTCGAGCACGAGGGGTTCGTCGACGTCGCCGTCTGGACCAACCCAGAGCCGACTTGGTTCGACGACGCCGATCGGTTGGCCGATTTCCTGTCGACCGTCATCCTCCGCGAGCATCTCTTGACGCTCGCGCCGCAGGAGCGCCGTCCGTTCGTGGAGCGGGTGGTCGCTGCGATGCCCGAACCGGTCGTCGACTACGTGCGGCTCAACATCGTCGCAAGAGCGCGAGCCTGACCCGTCGCCGGCCGTTCGCGCGGTCTCCTGCACCAGTCCCTCGTGGCCCTGCCCGCGAGCCCGGCATGCCCTCCGCCGCGTCCGAACCGTTGGCAGCCCCTTGGAGCAAGCCCGCCCACGCGTCCTGCTCGGTCGGGACCCGTGCGCCAGACTGAGGAGGTCGATGCCGGCCGCTGTCGACGACGGCCGCCTGCAAAGCTGCGTGCGGACGGGTCGCGTGACACGGCCCCGGAGCTCGCGGAGGTCCGGATCGACGGGACAGAGGAAGGGGAGCCACCATGATCGACCACGACGATGCGCCGCGCGTCGTCAGCGCAACCAGAGAGATCGGGGCAAGCGCCGGACGCATCTTCGAGCTCATCGCCGACCCGGAGCAGCAGCCTCATTGGGACGGCAACGAGAACCTCGCCCATGCGGCCGGAGGCCAGCGGGTTCGGGCTGTCGGCGACGTCTTCATCGTGACGCTCACGAACGGTGCCGACCGGGAGAACCACGTCGTCGACTTCGTAGAACAGCGGCGGATCGCCTGGAAGCCTGCAGAGCTCGGAAAGGAGCCTCCCGGCCACCGTTGGGAGTGGGAGCTCGAGCCGCTCGACGAGTCCCGGACGCGCGTCACCCACACCTACGACTGGACCGAGCTCACCGACGAGAGCCGCGTCGCCCACGCACGGGCGACGACCGCCGACAAGCTCCTCAGGTCGCTGAACCGGCTCGCCGCGCTGGCGGAACGTGACGAGCGGTCCTGAGCGAGGCTCGGTTCGGAACGGCTCCACCCCTCTCCGCGGCACCTGCCACCAGGCGCGAGCCGCCGGCATCGGCCGGTGCTGCGAATCTCGCGGCATCCCGCACGTCTTCGACGAAGGTAGCGAAAAGGACGACCACTGTTCGACGGAGGATCCCACATGCCCCTGCACAGCCGTAAGTCGGTCCGCAGCCAGCTCTCGGACGGCATCTTCGCGTCGGCCGCACTTGCACACGAGTTGCCGAAGTACCGGTTCCCGAGGCACGAGCTCCCTCCCGACGCCGCGTTCCAGGTGGTACGCGACGAGCTCCTCTTGGACGGCAACGCCCGGCAGAACCTCGCCACGTTCTGCCAGACGTGGGAGGAGCCACAGGTCCATGCGCTGATGGACATTGCCATCGACAAGAACCTGATCGACCAAGACGAGTACCCGCAGACGGCCGAGATCGAGCGTCGCTGCGTGCACATGCTCGCCGACCTGTGGAACGCCCCCGATGCTGCGGACACCGTGGGCACCTCGACGATCGGGTCGTCCGAGGCGGCAATGCTGGCGGGCATGGCAGCGCTGAGGCGGTGGCGCGCGAAGCGCAAGAAGGCGGGGAAGCGATCAGACCAGCCGAACATGGTGTGTGGGCCAGTTCAGGTCGTCTGGCACAAGTTCGCGCGGTACTGGGACGTCCAGCTGAGGGAGATGCCGATGGGACCGGGCCGCTTCGGCTTGACCCCCGAGGAGGCGGCGGCACGCGTCGACGAGAACACCATCTTCGTCGTGCCGACGCTCGGCCTGACCTACACCGGCATGTACGAGCCGGTGGCCGACCTCGCCAAACGACTGGACGAGCTCGAAGAGCAGACCGGGCTCGACGTCGACATCCACGTCGACGGCGCCAGCGGCGGCTTCCTCGCGCCGTTCTGCGCGCCAGAGGTGGTCTTCGACTTTCGGCTACCCAGGGTGAAGTCCATCAACGCGTCAGGGCATAAATTCGGCCTCGCCCCACTGGGCTCGGGTTGGGTGATCTGGCGTGACGAGCGCCAGCTCCCCGAGGAGTTGATCTTTCACGTCAACTACCTGGGCGGCGACATGCCCGACTTCCACCTCAACTTCTCCCGCCCAGCCGGGCAGATCATCGCCCAGTACTACAACTTCATCAGACTTGGACGCGAGGGCTACCGGAGCATCCACCAGGCGTGCTACGACACGGGGGCATATCTGGCCGATCAGATCACCCGGTTGGGGCCGTTCGAATTGCTCGCCGCCAGCGACCCCCGCGATGGGATCCCCGCGGTGACCTGGCGGATCACCGAAGGCGAGACGCGTCGCTACAGCCTGTTCGACCTCGCCGACCGGCTTCGAAACCGGGGCTGGCAGGTCCCTGCCTACACGCTGACCGGTGATGCCTCGCGCATCGCAGTCCAGCGGGTTCTCGTTCGTCAGGGGGTGGACCGCGACCTCGTCTCGCTGCTGGTACAAGACTTCGCTTCAGCGGTCGGGCACTTCGAGCGCCATCCGGTCTCGGTCGGGATGACGCCGGACGAAGCCGGTGGCTTCAGCCACCTGTGAGAGTTGTGCGCATCAAGTCCGAGTCGGAGCTGCACCAGCGCCTCCTCTGTTGCGTGACGACGCCCCTCGCTGCGAACGACACGTGCAGGTGCGCGGCGCCGGGCACACGGCCGAGCGGCAATCGAGTCCCAGCGAACGGTGGACGAGCGGGTGAACTTGGACTCGACGCTGGCAAAGACTTACTCTGAAGCGCATGCCAGGACCACGGAAAGCCAGATCAGTCAAGACGGCAGCGAAGAAGGCCCCGACTCGAACTGTGTCTGCCAAGAAGAGCGCCAGAGCCATGCCCAAACGGGCCCGAAGGGTCCTCAGCGCCGAGCACAAGGCCCAGATGACGCGAGGACGTGAAGAAGCACGGGTCGTCCGCGCATACCTCGAAGCGATCAACGTCCCCAAGCGTCGTGGACGCCAGCGCACGCCCGAGTCCATCTCCAGGCAGCTGTCACAGATCGAGGAACGCCTTCGCGCGGCGCGGGGCATCGACAAGCTCGAGCTTCTCAAACAACGACGTGACCTCGAAGCCGAGCGAGCAGCGCGCTCCCCGGTGGCCGCGATTGCTTCCCTCGAGCGGGACTTCGTAAAAGTCGCACGCTCGTACGGCGCGCGGAAAGGCATCGACTATTCGCTCTGGCGTGCCGCCGGCGTTCCTGCGGCAGTGCTCACCAAGGCGCGCATCCAACGGGGCCGGAAGACCGACGGAGCGGTACCGGCTTCTGGACGGTGACACGATCGCGATGAGGGACGCATCTGAGCTGATCGACGAGAGGATCCGAGAGCTGGACGACTGGCGCGCTGAGACGCTCAGCGAGGTCCGAAGGATCGTCAAAGAGTCCGATCCCGAGATCGTGGAGGAGTGGAAGTGGGTGAAGCCCTCGGGCCACGGAACCCCGGTCTGGTCCCGCAGCGGGGGTATCTGCACCGGTGAGACCTACACGCACGTCGTCAAGTTGACGTTTCACAGGGGTGCTTCTCTCGCGGACCCGGCCGGCCTCTTCAACTCGAGCCTCGGTGGAAAGGTGAGGCGCGCGATCGACATCAGAGAGGGCGAGATGGTCGACGAGAGGGCGCTGAAGGATCTCGTCCGCAGAGCCGTGGCGCTCAACTTGGAGCAGGATCGGAGCCGCAAGCGGCGCTGAGCCGTGCCAGTTCTGGCGCCCGCTGGAGGGCCTGAAGAAGGCCATCGCGTCTGACGGATGGATCCGGCGCTGAACGCGGGCTACGTGCCATTTGCGACGGCGCGACCCTGCAGTGCTTCCTGCAGTGCTCCAGGCGAGACGACGGCCTCGTCGCCCCGCGACCCCTCCGACCCCTGCGGGGGCTCGCCCTCGTGGGCGCTGCGCCACGAGACCTCCATGCGCGCCCCGCCGCCGGGCGCGTCCCCGACGGCCCAGGTGCCACCGGTCAT
>JAJZMD010000245.1 GCA_021803085.1 Actinomycetes bacterium | reverse complement strand
GATGCGCTCGGTGGGTGATACTCGTGCAGTCACGGGTGTAGGTCCTCCTTCGTTGAACTGGTACTTCTCGAAGGAACCTACGCCCGCTGACATTTACACCAGGGGATGGACGCCACCCGTGTGGAAGTTGAGGACCTCATGCTCCCAGCGCGAGATGGAGGTGGCGAGGCGGTGAGCTCTGCGACGTCGGCTTCGGCGGCGTAGACGTAGAAGCGCACGAGCCGCCGCGCGCACCAGGGAACTAGTCGATGTGCAGCCCCGAGATCGCCCGCGCGATGACGAGCCTCTGGATCTCGCTCGTCCCCTCGAAGATGGTGTAGATCTTCGCGTCGCGGTGCCAGCGTTCGACCGGGTACTCGCGCACGTAGCCGTAGCCGCCGAGGATCTGGATCGCCTGCTCGGTCACCCACACGGCGGTCTCCCCGGCGAAGAGCTTCGACTGGGACCCCTCGCCCGCCACGAACTTCTCGTGACGCGCGGCCATCCACGCCGCCCGCCAGCACAAGAGCCGCGCCGCGTCGGTGCGGACCTTCATGTCCGCGAGCTTGAAGGCGATCGCCTGATGCTCGATGATCGCCCGGTTGAACTGCCTGCGCTCCTTCGCGTAGCCGAGCGCGTACTCGTACGCGGCGCGAGCGATGCCCACGGCCTGCGCACCCACCGACGGACGTGATGCCTCGAAGGTCGCCATTGCGGCCTGCGTGGAGGTCGGCCGTCCCTCTCGGGCACGGGCGAGTCGCTCGTCCAGCTTCTCCTTGCCGCCGAGCAGGCACCGGCCGGGAACGCGGCAGTCGTCGAGGACCACCTCTGCGGTGTGCGAGGCGCGGATGCCCATCTTCTGGAACTTCTGACCCTGGCTGATGCCGGGCGTGCCCTCGGGGACCACGAAGCTCGCGTGCCCGCGGGCGCCGAGCTCCGGCGCGACCGACGCGACGATCACGTGCGTGTTCGCAATGCCGCCGTTCGTGATCCAAGTCTTGGTGCCGTTCAGCACCCACTCGTCCTTCGCCTCGTCGTAGACGGCGCGGGTCTTGAGGGAGGAGACGTCGGAGCCGGCATCAGGCTCCGACACCCCGAACGCCGCGAGCTTGACATCGTCGGCGGTCCCGAAGCACTTCGGGATCCACTCGGCCTGCTGCTCTGGCGTGCCGTTGGCGACGATGGCGGCGACGGCGAGCGACGAGCCGAAGATGGCGAGCGCGATCCCGGCGTCGCCCCAGCTCATCTCTTCGTTCACGAGGACCATCGTGAGGCCCGTCGGGTCGCTGAAGGCGTTGGCGGCGAAGTCGAAGGAGTAAAGGCCGATCCTGGCCGCCTCCTCGATGATCGGCCAGGGGGTCTCCTCGCGCTCGTCCCACTCGTGGGCAGCCGGACGCATCACGTTCTCGGCGAAGTCGTGGACCCACTTTTGGACCTGGAGCTGGTCCTCGTTGAGCTCGAGAGAGAACTCGGCCATCTGCGCTCACCCCTTCGGCAACCTCCGCCGCACCGTCCGATCACAGCGGAGCGTCACTACTCAGGTTACTCAAAGGTAACAATTATGCGGCGCGCGTCGACCGAGGCCGCTGCAGTGGGAGTATCGAATGCCCCGTTGCGCCCGGGGCAGGCGGAAACGTGGCTCAGCCGGCGGGGCGGACGTCCTTCGCCATGAGGCCCTTCGGTCCCTCCTCCACGCTGAACTCCACCTGTTGCCCCTCTTCGAGCACCCGGTAGCCGTTCATGACGATTGCGGTGTGGTGGACGAACACATCGGCGCCCCCATCGGGCTGTGAGATGAACCCGTAGCCCTTCTCCGCGTTGAACCACTTGACCGTCCCCGATGCCACGGTGGCGATCCCCTTTCATCCTGCTTGCTCATTGCCTGCACGGGCCGGGCCTTTCGGCCGAGCTGGCCCAAAGACCTCGATGCCGACGTATCGGCAACCCGTTGCCACAAGGACGCTAGTCCAAGTTGCGTGATCGGGCTACTGGCAAGTCCGGCGGCCCGCCGGTTCGTCCCGCCGCGTGGTCGTCCGACGAACGGGTGCGTCGTGCACCGCCTGCCGTGCACCGCCTGTCGTGCGCCGCCGTCGTGCGCCGCCGTCGTGCGCCGTCGGACACCGGCGCCGTCGTGCGCCGCCTCACCGACGGACCACCGTCCCGTCGGGGCCGTCTTCCACCGTCCATCCGGCTGCGAGGAGCTCGCCGCGCAACGCGTCCGCACGTGCGAAGTCCCCCACGCGTCGTGCCGCGTCCCGTCGGTCGACGAGTTGCCGCGTGGGCTCGTCGAGATCGCCGACCCCGCTGCGGAGGCGGAGCCCCATTGCGCCGCACAGCAACGCGACGCTGCCGCCGAGACGCCGCGCCGCCTCGGCGTCGCCTTCGTCGGCCGCCGCGTGCGCGCGGTTCACCAGGTCGAAGACGTCTGCCGTCGCCGCCGGGGTGTCGAGATCGTCGTCCATGTGGTCGCAGAAGCGGGCCACCGCGTCGTCGTCGACTCCTCCCCGCGCGGCGGCGACCGCCTCGTCGCGGACCACGACGCCGGACATCGGGTCTGGGAGCGCCAGCCTCCGGGCCAGTGCGTCGAGCCGCGCGAGCCCCCGTCCGGCTGTGGCGATGGTCTCCGGGGTCACCTCGATGGGCCTCCGGTAGTGCGATCGCAGCACGAGCAGCCTGTACGCGCGTGGATCGCCGCGCGCGAGGAGGTCGCCGATGGTCGTGAAGTTCTGGAGGGACTTCGACATCTTCTCACCACCCACCATGACCCAGCCGTTGTGGAGCCAGTGGCGTGCGAACGTTCTGCCTGCCGCGACCGCCTGGGCGCGCTCGTTCTCGTGGTGGGGGAAGATCAGGTCTTGGCCGCCCCCGTGCAGGTCGAAGCCGTCGCCGAGAAGATCGAGGGACATCACGACGCACTCGGTGTGCCAGCCGGGGCGCCCGTCTCCCCAAGGGGAGGGCCACGTGGGCTCGCCGGGCTTGGCCTTCTTCCACAAGGCGAAGTCGAGCGGTGAGCGCTTCTGCTCGGACGCCTCGATCCTGGCCCCCACGCGCAACGACTCGAGCGGCTGGTGCGCCAGCAGCCCGTAGCCGTCGACCGTGTCGACCTGCAGGTAGACGCCGTCGTCGGTCTCGTAGGCGACGTCCCGCGCGACGAGCTGCCCGACCAGCTCCACCATGCCGGGGATGTAGCGGGTCGCGTGCGGGACGGCCGTCGGCCGCAAGACCTCGAGGGCGTCCATCGCCGCCCACCACGACGCCTCGTACTCCGCTGCGACCTCCGGCTCCGTTCGACCCTCGTGCGCGGCGCGCTCGATGATGTGGTCGTCGATGTCGGTCACGTTCGAGACGTGCACGACCTCGAGCCCGCGGAACGTGAGGTAGCGACGGAGGACGTCGAAGACCAGGGTGAAGCGCCCGTGACCGAGATGGGGCACCTCGTAGACGGTGGGGCCGCAGACGTACATCGACACTCGGCCCGGGTCCCGCAGCTCGAGCGGGCGGACCGTGCCGGTGGCCGTGTCGTGGAGGCGCAACATGAAGGTACGGTAACGCAGTCATGTCGGCACCGAGAGAAGGCGGAACGACCCGGCCGGCGGCGGCTGCGACGCGCCCGGCGCGCGTTCCCGACAAGCCGAGCGTCGACGGGCTCGAGGTCAAGTGGGGAGAGGCGTGGGAGGCCGCGGGGACCTACCGCTTCGACCCCGGCGCCCCCGCCGACCGCGTCTTCGCCATCGACACCCCGCCTCCCACGGTGTCGGGTTCTTTGCACATCGGGCACGCGATGTCCTACACCCAGACCGACGTGACCGCGCGCTTCCAGCGCATGCGCGGCAAGGTCGTGCTCTACCCGATGGGGTGGGACGACAACGGGCTCCCCACCGAGCGGCGCGTGCAGAATTACTTCGGGGTCCGCTGCGACCCGGACCTTCCCTACGACCCCGGGTTCGAGCCACCGCCGCAGCCGGGCGGTGAGCTCGTCTCGGTCTCCCGCCCGAACTTCGTGGAGCTTTGCCACAGGCTCACGGCGGAGGACGAGCGCGTCTTCGAGCACCTCTGGCGGGCGCTCGGGCTCTCGGTGGACTGGACTCGGACCTACACCACGATCGGGGATCGCGCGCGCAGGATGTCGCAGAGGGCCTTCCTCAGGATGCTCGCGAGGGACGAGGTGTACCAGCACGACGCCCCCACCCTTTGGGACGTCGACTTCCGCACGGCCGTCTCCCAGGCGGAGCTCGAGGACCGAGAGCGCCCGGGCGCCTACCACCGGATCCGCTTCGGGCTGAGCTCAGCGGACCAGCCGCCTCCCGACCTTGCCTACGTCGAGGTCGAGACGACGCGCCCCGAGCTCCTCCCCGCCTGCGTCGCGCTCGTCGCGCATCCCGACGACGCCAGGTACCGGCCGCTCTTCGGGCGCAGCGCGCGCACCCCGCTCTTCGGTGTGCGCGTGCCGATCGCGGCCCACCCGCTCGCCGACCCCGAGAAAGGAACGGGGATCGCGATGATCTGCACCTTCGGCGATACGACCGACGTGGTGTGGTGGCGCGAGCTCGGGCTCCCGACGCGCACGGTCGTCGGGCGCGACGGCCGTTTCGAGCCCGTCGCCTGGGGAGCCCCGGGTTGGGAGTCGGACGACCTCGACGCTGCGCTCGGTGCGTACGGTGAGCTGGCGGGCCGGACGGCCCGCCAGGCGCAGGAGCGCATCGTCGAGCTGCTCGCCCGCTCAGGCGACCTCGTCGGCGACCCGCGCCCGATCGTGCACCCGGTCAAGTTCTACGAGAAAGGCGAGCACCCGCTCGAGATCGTCTCGTCGCGTCAGTGGTTCGTACGGACGTTGGCGCTCCGGGAGCGGCTGGCCGGGCGTGGCGACGAGCTCAGGTGGCACCCGGCGTTCATGGCCCATCGCTACCGCGCTTGGGTCGAAGGGCTGAACAGCGACTGGAACATCAGCCGCCAACGCTTCTTCGGCGTGCCGTTCCCGGTCTGGTACTCGGTCGACGGCGACGGTGCCGTCCGCTACGACCAGCGTCTCGTCCCCACAGAGGGCCGGCTTCCGGTCGACCCCTCGACGGAGGCGCCAGACGGCTACGAGCCCCACCAGCGCGGGCAGCCGGGCGGCTTCGTCGGCGACCCCGACGTCATGGACACGTGGGCGACGTCCTCGCTCACGCCGTTCATCGTCGCCGGCTGGGAGGAGGACCCCGACCTGTTCGAACGGGTCTTCCCCATGGACCTGCGCCCGCAGGCCCACGACATCATCCGGACCTGGCTCTTCTCCACCGTCGTCCGCTCCGAGCTCGAGGTCGGCAAGCTGCCATGGTCGGACGCGGCGATCTCGGGCTTCGTGGTCGACCCCGACCGGAAGAAGATGTCGAAGTCCAAGGGCAACGCGACCACGCCGCTGCCGTACCTCGAACGCCACGGCGCGGACGCGGTCCGCTACTGGGCGGCCAGCGGAAGGCTCGGCACGGACACCGCCCTCGACGAGGGCCAGATGAGGGTCGGGCGCCGGCTCGCCATCAAGATCCTGAACGCGTCGAAGTTCGTCCTGGGCCGAGCGGACGCGCCTGGCACACAGGCCGAGGGGAAGGCCGCCTGGCCGGACGGAGAGCCGATCGAGCCGATCGACCGGGACCTCCTGCGGCGGCTCGGCGGCGTCGTCGAAGAGGCGACCTCCGCGCTCGACGGCTACGAGCACACGAAGGCGCTCGAGGTGACGGAGGCCTTCTTCTGGTCCTTCTGCGACGACTACATCGAGCTCGTGAAGATCCGTTCCGACGGCGATCCCGGCGATCCCGCCGCAGGATCGGCGCGGGCGACGCTCTCCCTCGCCCTCTCCGTCCAGCTGCGCCTGTTCGCGCCGTTCCTGCCCTACGTCGCAGAGGAGGTCTGGAGCTGGTGGAAGGACGGCTCGATCCACCGCGCCAACTGGCCGACCGGTACCGAGCTCGCCGCGCTGGTCGGTGGCGACGAGCTTGGCACGGGCGTGCGATGGGGCGAGGCACCGGTGCTCGACGCGACCTCCGAGGTGCTCGCCGCGGTCCGCAAGGAGAAGACCGTGAACAAACGCTCGATGCGGGCCCGGGTGGCCAGGGTGACGGTCGTCGACCGTGCGGAGCGGCTCGACCATCTCCGGGCAGCCCGGCGCGACCTCCTCGACGCCGGCGTGATCGACCCCGGAGGGCTCGTCTTCGTGGACGGCGCGCCTCCGTCGGTCTCGGTTCTCCTCGACGGCGGCACTCGAGGAGACGATCCGTGACGCCCCGGACGAAGAGCGACAGGCAGCGGCGGCCGTCGGAGTGACGATCGAAGATGAACGGGGTGGCCCGGACCGAGGTTACGCCGGGTCCCGTCCCGGCGTAACCTCCGCGCATGAGCGTGTAGGGCTCGGCTGGTCGGGGTATGCCTCGAAGGTGGGCAATCGAGGTTGCACCGTCGCCGCGATCCCACCACTGCCGCGGGCAGGTCCGAGAGGGGTGCCCCGGCGTGACCGGCTCGAGGCGGCCGAGGGGGAGGCGGCTCGAGGAAAGGAACCGTGACCGAATGGACCAGAACTTCTCGATCGAGACCACGGAGATCGACGGGATCCCGGTGGTCACGGTGTCCGGAGAGATCGACGTAGCAACGGCGCCGCCGTTGCGCGACCGGCTCCAGTCACTCTCCTCGTCCGGCAAGCCCACCTTGGTGGTGGACCTGCTCGGAGTGACGTTCCTCGACTCCACCGCACTCGGCGTGCTGGTGGGCGCGCTCAAGCGCTGCCGCGAGTCCGGAGGCGACCTCCCCCTCGTGATCGGCGAGCCGCGCATCCTGAAGGTGTTCGAGATCACCGGCCTGACCGGAGTCTTTCCGATCTTCGACAGCGTCGGGGAAGCGGCGAGGAGTGTCAAGTGAGAAGGATGAAGAGCGTGGCGGGCACCACCTCGGTCGACCTGTCGATCCCTGTCCGAGCAGACCTCGTGGTGCTGGCACGCCTCGCTGCGGCAACCCTGGCGAGCCGCGTCGGCTTCGGCGTCGAGGACATCGAGGATCTGCGCCTCGCGGTCGAGGAGCTTTGCCTCTCTGTTGTGGGCTCTGGCGACGACGACGGGCGTCTCCACCTGAACTACGAGTGCGAGGGTGACGCCATCACCGTCACGTGCCGGTACGAAGCCGACCGAGCCCCATCCGGCTCACGGCTGGGCGCATCTGACGATTTGTCGCTGCGGATCCTCGACGCGCTGGTCGACGACCACGGGCACGAGCTTCGTGACCACCGTCCGAGCGCCTGGCTCTCCAAGCGACGTTCTGACGCTCCGCGACTCCGGCGTGACGCCGGTGCTTCGTGACGAGGGCGTGACCGCCGACGAGGCTCGCTCGCAAGGCGAGGACACGAGGGCGCTGTTCTTCGAGCTGGCCGCCAACCGGGAGCCTGCGCTGCGAGACCGGCTCGTGACCGCGCACCTCGGGCTGGCCCACCACCTGGCCAGGCGTTACGCAAACCGCGGCGAGCCCTACGAGGACCTGGTCCAGGTGGCGTCGCTCGCCATCGTGAAGTCGGTCGATCGCTTCGAACCCGAGCGGGGCGTCGAGTTCACGACGTTCGCGACGCGCACGGTGATCGGCGAGCTGAAACGCCACTTCCGCGACAAAGGTTGGGCGGTACGTGCGCCGAGGCGCGTGCAGGAGCTCTACCTCGAGATCGGCAAGGTCACCGAGACGCTGTCGCAGGAGCTCGGCCGCTCGCCGATGGTGAGCGAGCTCGCGTCGGCGACGGGGACGACCGAGGAAGCGGTGCTCGAAGCGCTCGAGGCAGGGCAGGGCTACCGGACGGCGTCGATCGACGCGACCGATCGCAACGAGGAGGTGCTCGCTTCCCGGATGGGAGAAGACGACACCTCGTTGGGAACGGTCGAAGACCGTGAGCTGCTCGCGCCGGCGATCGCGACGCTCGCACCTCGCGAGCAGCTGATCCTCCAGCTTCGGTTCGCCCACGGGCTCACCCAGTCCGAGATCGCCGCGCGGGTGGGGATCAGCCAGATGCACGTCTCGAGGCTCCTGGCGGCCAGCCTCGAGCGGCTGCGCGAGACCGTGGCCGGGACCGGGAAAGCCCGCGGGCCCGATGGGCGCGACTCGACAACTTCCACACAGCCCGGGGAAGACGGCGGGCGAGAGGGGCGGGACGCCTCGTGACACCGCCGGCCACCGGGCTCGTCACCGACGCCAAGTGGTCCGCCTCCCCGCCCACCAGTAGCGTCGGCGCTCGATGGCCGAGACCACGCCCCCACGTCCGGCGCTGCACGAGCGACCCGCCTTCCGTGCCCTCGAGCGCCATCACGCAGAGATCGCAGGCACCCACCTGCGCGAGCTGTTCGCCGACGATCCCGGCCGTGCCGATCGCCTGAGCATCGAGGCCGCCGGGCTCTACCTCGACTACTCGAAGAACCGGATCACCGACGAGACTCTCGGCCTGCTCGTCCAGCTCGCCCGCGAGTCGGGGCTGGAAGCTCGCCGTGACGAGATGTACGCAGGCGCGCACGTGAACGTCTCGGAAGACCGTGCTGCGCTGCACGTGGCCCTGCGCATGCCGAAGGGCACGTCGCTGGTCGTCGACGGAACCGACGTCGTGGCCGAGGTGCACAAGGTCCTGGACAGGATGGAGGTCTTCTGCAATCGGGTGCGCTCCGGAGAGTGGACCGGCCATACCGGGCGTCGGATCCGCAACGTCGTCAACATCGGGATCGGTGGATCGGACCTGGGCCCGGTCATGGCGTACGAAGCGCTGCGTTGGTACTCGCAGCGGAACATGTCCTTCCGCTTCGTCTCGAACATCGACTCGACCGACCTCGTCGAGGCGACGCGCGACCTCCTTCCCGAAGAGACGCTCTTCGTCGTGTCGTCGAAGACCTTCGCGACGCTCGAGACGATCGAGAACGCCACCTCCGCGCGCGAGTGGATCGTGGGCTCGCTTGGCGAGGGCGCAGTCGCGAAACACTTCGTGGCCGTCTCGACGAACGCCGACCGGGTGGCTGCGTTCGGCATCGACACGCAGAGCATGTTCGGGTTCTGGGACTGGGTCGGGGGCCGGTACTCGATGGACTCGGCCATCGGCCTGTCTACGATGCTCGCGATCGGCCCTGACAATTTCCGAGAGATGCTTGCCGGTTTCCACGAGATGGACCAGCACTTCCGTTCGGCGCCGCTGGAGCGCAACATGCCGGTCGTCATGGGGCTGTTGTCCTTCTGGTACAGCGAGCTCTTCGGCGCGCAATCGGTGGGGGTGATGCCCTACAGCCAGTACCTGAAGCGCTTCCCCGCGTACCTCCAGCAGCTCACGATGGAATCGAACGGGAAGCGGGTGACGCTAGGCGGCGCGCCGGTCGACTACGACACCGGTCCCGTGTACTGGGGCGAGCCGGGGACCAACGGGCAGCACAGCTTCTACCAGCTCCTGCATCAGGGGACCCGGCTGGTGCCCGTCGACCTCATCGGGTTCGGCAAGAACCTGAACCCGCTGCGCGAGCACCACGATCTCCTCATGTCCAACGTGTTCGCGCAGGCGCAGGCGCTTGCCTTCGGCCGAACCGAGGCGGAGGTCCTCGCCGAAGGCGCCGAGGCGAGAGTCGTCCCGCACAGGGTGATGCCGGGAAACCGTCCCACCAACGTGCTGCTCGCGGAGTCGCTCACGCCGCGCATCCTGGGCGTCCTCGTCGCCCTCTACGAGCACGACGTCTTCGTCCAAGGGGCGCTGTGGGACGTCGACTCCTTCGACCAATGGGGTGTGGAGCTCGGCAAGCAGCTGGCGAAGGCGATCGTCCCCGAGCTCGAGAGCAGCTCGGAGCCGGCCCTCGCCCACGACTCGTCGACCAACGCGCTGATCCGTCGCTACCGCGCGTTCAAGCGGCAGGGCTGACGCCGGGCGGACGTGCCCCGCGCCGAACCCGCCGGGGGCGCGGAGCCTAGGGTGGGGCATGGCCACGGACACCCCGATGCAGCTCGGTATGGTCGGTCTCGGCAGGATGGGCGCGAACCTCGTCCGCCGGATCTTGCGCGATGGCCATCGCGCCGTCGTCTACGACGTCGACCCCGGCTCCGTGCACGAGCTCGAGTCCGAGGGTGCGACGGGCGCCACGTCCCTCGCGGACCTCGCCGCCAAGCTCGACACCCCGCGCGCCGTGTGGCTGATGCTGCCGGCGGCGATCGTGGGCCAGACGCTCGACGAGCTCGTCGGCTCCCTGGAGGTGGGCGACACTGTCATCGACGGGGGAAATTCGTACTACCGCGACGACATCGCCCGAGCGAAGGCGCTCGAGGCGCGCGAGCTCCACTTCGTCGACTGCGGCACGAGCGGTGGCGTGTGGGGACTCGAGCGGGGCTACTGCCTCATGATCGGCGGGGAAGCCGAGCCCGTGCAGAGGCTCGACCCCATCTTCAAGACCATCGCACCTGGTCGCGACAGCGCGACGCAGACCCCTGGGAGGACCCGCGCGGGTACCGCGCCCGACGGCTACCTGCACTGCGGTCCGAGCGGCGCCGGGCACTTCGTGAAGATGGTCCACAACGGCATCGAGTACGGGATGATGGCCGCGATCGCCGAGGGGCTGAGCATCATCGGGCATGCCGACGTGGGCACGAAGCCGCAGGAGAGCGACGCCGAGACGACGCCCCTTCGCGACCCTGATGCCTACCGTTACTCCATCGACATCGGCGAGGTGGCGGAGCTCTGGCGGCGCGGCTCGGTCGTCGGGTCGTGGCTCGTCGACCTGGTGGCGGACGCACTCGCGCGCACAGCGCAGCTCCGGCAGTTCGCAGGCCGCGTGTCGGACTCGGGAGAGGGACGGTGGACGGTGCTCGCCGCGGTGGAGGAGGGGGTGCCCGCCCCGGTGATCACCGCGTCGCTGTTCGAACGCTTCGAGTCACGCGACCTCGGGGAGCTCACCGCGAAGCTCCTCTCGGCGATGCGCAGCGAGTTCGGCGGCCACGTCGAGAAGCCTGCCGGGTCGTAGACGCCCGGTGCACCACGACCTCACCGTCCTCGACGACCCCGAATCGCTCTCGGAGGTGGCCGCGCGCTACGTCGCCGGTCACGCGCGCGCGGCGGTCGCGGGCGGCGACACCTTCCATCTCGCCGTGAGCGGGGGGAGCTCGCCCTGGCAGATGTTCCGCGTGCTCACCACGCTGGACATGCCCTGGGAGCGCTGCGTCATCTGGCAGGTGGACGAGCGCGTCGCGCCCGACGGCGACCCCGACCGGAACCTCGCGCATCTGCGAGAGGCCCTGGGCGACGAGGTCGAGCGCGTGCGGTTGCACCCGATGCCCGTCGAGGACCCGGATCTCGGCGTTGCGGCCGCCCGCTACGGTGCCGCCTTGCCCCGGCGGTTCCATCTCGTGCACCTGGGGATCGGCCCCGACGGCCACACGGCCTCCCTCGTGCCGGGCGATCCGGTGCTCGACGTTCGGGACCGGCCGGTAGCGGTGACCTCCTCCAGCTACCAGGGCAGACGCCGGATGACGCTCACCTACCCGGGCATCGAGCGGGCACGGCAGCTCCTGTGGCTGGTCGCTGGCGAGGACAAGCGCGCACCGCTCGAGCGACTCCTCGCGGCCGACCCCTCGATCCCGGCTGGTCGCGTCGAGGCCGGAGCCTCCCTCGTCATGGCCGACCGGGCGGCGGCACCGGCCGGCCGCTGAGCGAGCTCTGCCTCTTCCCGCCTCTCCTGGCGCCCCGGAGGTCCCGGAGATCCAGGCACTCCACAGAGGCGCCCCGGCCCACGACGATCTCGGTGACCAGCTCCGGGGGGAAGAGCCCGTGCTCGACCACCCCCAGCACCCCCTGCATCTTCCGAGCGAGCGAGCGCGGGTCGCCGACCGGCCCCAGGTAGTCGCAGATCGCCCCCCCGTCGGGGCTCCTGGGCCCGTCTCGCCTCCGCACGGGGCCGACCGCCGCCAGTCTTCGCAGCGTCGAGGAGAGCCCGAAGGAAAGCACCTCCAGCGGGACCGGCGGCCCCAGCGCGGGCACGAGCTTGGTGGAGTCCACGATCACGACGAAGCGGGAGGCAGCCGCGGCAACGAGCTTCTCTCGGGTGTGGGCACCGCCTCCGCCCTTCACCAGCCAGCCGTCCGGCGCCACCTGGTCGGCACCGTCGATCGCGATGTCCAGGTGTGCGACCGTGCTGAACCGCTCGATCCGCAGCCCCACCTCGCGGGCTGCTGCCTCCGTGCGGGGCGAGGTCGCGACGCAACGCAGGTCGAGGCGGCGAGCGGCGAGCGCGGGCACGCAGAGGGCGACCGTCGATCCAGTCCCGAGGCCGACGGTCATGCCGTCTTCGACGAGCTCGGCAGCGGCCTCTGCCGCGACGCGCTTTTCCTGCTCGGCGGTCACCACCGGCGGATTGTCCCACCTGGCGCCGCGGGTGCGCGACCCGGGTGCGCGCCCCAACCGGCCGCAAGAGCCGGACCAGTCGCGATCCGGGCCAGCCCGACGTGGAGGGTCAACCCCCGAGAGCCCGGCGATACGCACGCCGGTCGTACTCGTCGACCATCCGGTGGGCAGAAAAGAAGGACGCGTTCAGTGCGATGGCGCGACGCCCCATGGCGGTCAGCACGTCGCGGTCCTCGTAGTACGCGGGGGCGACGACCTCCTCGAGCACGCGGTAGAGGCGGTCCGCGTCGTCGGGAGGGCCGTCGGCGGAGCCCTCCACGTCGTCGGGAGGGCCGTCGGCGGAGCCCTCCGCGTCGTCGGGAGGGCCGTCGGCGGAGCCCTCGGCAGCGGAGCTCGATGTCCCGAACGCCCACCCGGTGACGCCGTCGATCCACCCTTCGATCCACCAACCGTCGAGCGTGCTCAAGCTCGGCACCCCGTTGAGCGCCGCCTTCATCCCGCTCGTGCCCGACGCCTCGTTCGGCGGGACGGGCGTGTTGAGCCAGACGTCGCTCCCCGCGCAGAGCAGACGGCCGAGGTCCATGCCGTAGTTGTCCACGAAAGCGACGGTCACGCCGCTCGGGCGCGCGTCGATCACCGACAGCACGCGCCGGATCATCGCCTTCGCCTCCCCGTCTCCCGGGTGTGCTTTTCCGGCGAAGACGAGCTGGAGCGGAGCGCTCTTCGCGATGGACGAGAGTCGATCGACATCGGAAAGCACGAGGTCGTTGCGCTTGTACGCAGCGAAGCGGCGCGCGATACCGATCGTGAGGACGTCAGGGCGGAAGCTCACGCCCGTGCGCCGGCGCACGTCGGCGCACAGCGACCTCTTGTTCTGGCCGTGAGCGGCCCGTAGTTCGTCGAGCGGGATGTCCATCGCGTAGCGGAGCTGCGTGCCGTCCCTTCGCCAACCCGGCAGGCGGCGATCGAAGAGCGATGCGGTCGCAGCCGCTGCCCAGGTCGCGCCGTGCACGCCGTTGGTCACCGCCTCGACGTGCTGCGACGGGAACATCCGTCGGGTCACGTCGCGATGCCGGAGCGAGACGGCGTTCACGAACCCCGCGCACCGCATCCCGAGGATGGTCATGTTCAGCGTCCCGTCCTCCTCCAGGCACCCGAAGCTGCGCAGCGCGTCGAGCACGGGCATGCCCAGCACCGCTTCCGCCACCTCTGGCGGAAAGCGGTCGTGGCCGGCAGGGACGGGGGTGTGGGTCGTGAACACGCACCTCCTGCGGACCGCCTCGAGATCAGCCTCCCCGGCTCGGATGAGGCCCCCCGGAAGGGCACCGGCGGGGTCGAGCCCCGCGACACGTCGGGCGAGCAGCGCCACGGGCACGAGAGAACCGTGTCCCTCGTTCAGGTGATGGACCGAGATTGCCTCATGACCAAGGGTGTCGAGCACGAGCGGCCCGCCGAGCCCCAGCACGGCCTCCTGGCGAAGCCGCTCGAACGGTTCGCTCGTGTAGAGACGATCGGTGATCCGGCGGTCGTCCGGAGCGTTCCCCTCCACGTCGGTGTCGAGGAGGTGCACGGGCACCTTGTGGCCGTCGACACCCTCGACGATCGCCCGCCACACGCGGACCTCGACGCGGCGGCCGGCAATGACCACGACGACGCGCACCGGCAGCTCCTCGAGCCGTGCAGACGGCTGCCATCGGACCGGAGCGTCACGCTGCTCGCCGCCGCTGGTCGACTGGTCGAAGAACCCATGGTTGTACAACAGCGTCACGGCGCCGAGAGGAAGGCCGCGGTCGGCCGCGGCACGCACATGGTCGCCCGCGAGCACTCCGAGCCCGCCGCTGAACGTGGGAAGCCGGTCGTCGAGGGCGATCTCCATCGAGTAGTACGCGATCTCGAGGGGCACGAGGCCTGTGCGAGCCATGACAGGTCGACGCTACCGGACGGCGCGCGGTGCGCAGATCGAGATGACCACAGGTCCGTGGTTCACACGGTGTCGCTCCCTCGGTAGTGTCTCGACATCACGGACCGCACTGCAATGCCTGCTGCCGGCGCGCCCCACACGCCCCCCCTGTGAAGGCCGCCCTCGGAAAGGGCGCCCGGCAGTCTGGGCCGAGCGGGCGAACCTCTCGGCGGCGGCCCATCCATCTGATCGGCGGGGTCGTCGGCGTCGTCGGCGCAGTCGTTGTCGCCTCGCTCGTCTGGCTGACGGGAGTCGTCAACTTGCACACGCAGTCCCGCCTCCTGCGGATCCAGGCGGACGCCGCCGGCGTGGTGCTCGGCGGGCTGGCACCCACGCTCCTCGCGCCGCTCACCACCGCGACGGCGATCGCCGACACGACCCATGGGGACGCCGCCGACGTCGAGCGCTACGTCGCGTCGGAGGTGGGGCCGCGCCCCGGTCACCGGTTCGTCTCGCTCTCGCTGTGGCGGCTCGCCTCGGGCCGCCCGGTGCCGCTCCTCTCGCTGGGGAGCCGATCTGCGCTCGGCACGGACGCGCTCGCGCTGGAGCCGGTCTTCGGCAGGATCCCCGCACCCGACAAGCTGACCGTGATCGACCTCTTGTCCCTGTCACCTCCTCGGTTGGGCTTCGCAGTGGAGGGCATCGGCGCGGCGCCGCGTTACGCGGTCTTCGCGGAGTTGGCGATCCCTCCTCACCGCCGCGCGGTCATTCCCGCTGCCTCCACCTTCCACGACCTCGAGTTCGCCCTCTACCTCGGACGCCGGCAGGACGCGAACCACCTCTTCGAAGCAACGACACCCCCTCCGGTGGAGGCGCCCACCGCCAGCGTGCGCGTCCCGTTCGGGACGACCGTTCTCGACCTGGTCGCTTCGGCGCAACGACCGCTCGGAGGCGGCGTGCTCCCCGCGTTGCCGTGGATCGTCGGCGCGCTCGGTGCCGTCCTCGTCGTCGGCGCAGTGCTCATCTCCGAATGGCTGATACGTCGCCGACGCACGGCCGAGCACTTCGCCCGCGAGAACCTCCGCCTCTACGCAGAGCAGCGAACCATCTCGCAGACCCTCCAGAACGCCCTTCTGCCCCAGCGCCTCCCGGCGGTGCCGGGAGTCGAGCTCTCGGCTCGCTACATACCCGGGGACACCTCGGTCGACGTAGGCGGAGACTGGTACGACGTCATCCTGCGCGATGAGCGGTCGTTCGTCTTCGCCATCGGCGACGTTTCGGGACACGGCATTCAGGCAGCCAACGTCATGGCCTCGCTGCACTTCGCGATCCGTGCCTACGTGGCCCAGGGGGACGATGTCGTGACGATCCTGCACAAGCTCAACTTGCTCCTGGACGTGGGCCGCGACAGCCACTTCGCCACCGTGCTGCTCGGGAACGTCGACGTGCCCGCCAGCCGGTTGACCGTGGTGAACGCGGGTCACTTGCCGCCGCTCGTCGTGTCCGCTGCGGAATCCCACTTCGTCGAGGTGCCTCCGGGGCCGCCCATCGGCGTCACGCAGACCGCGCGGTACGAGCCACTCACGGTGGAGCTCCCCAGCAGGGCATCGCTCCTGGCGTACACCGACGGGCTCGTCGAGCGGCGCGGGGAGCTCCTCGACACAGGAATGGAGCGCCTGCGCGCCCTGGTCTCGGCGGCGCAGGGTGGCGCAGACCAGCTCCTCGACGCCGTGGCCGGATCGCTCGCCGGCGAGGTCGTGACCGACGACGTGGCGCTGCTCGCGCTGCACTGGATCGGCTGACCAACGGAGGTCAGCGGGGTCCTTCGGCTTGGAGACCCGGGCGTCCGACGGCGGCACCCGACGACAGCACGCGACGAGAGCACGCGACGAGCCGAGCCGAACGGTAAGGTCACGCCGACCGGCCGCGTCGACCAGCCATCTCGACCAGCCATCTCGGTCGGCCACGTCGACCGGCCATCTCGACCAGCCACAGAGTGCAGCCCAAGGAGGCCGCCATGCCGCTCACCGGGGAGTACGAGCCGTCGCCTTCGGAATGGGTCCGTGACCAGGTCGCCGAGTACGAGCGCTCGGGAGGGACGCGGGCGAACACGCTGCTCGACACTGGGCTCCCGGTCATCATCGTGACGGCGCGGGGTGCAAAGACGGGGAAGATCCGCAAGTGGGCGCTCATGCGCGTGGAGCACGACGGCGAGTACGCGCTCGTGGCGTCCAAGGGCGGCGCGCCCGACAATCCCCAGTGGTACGAGAACCTCAAGGCAGACCCCACGGCGCTCATGATCCAAGACGGGCCGGAGCCTTTCGACGCCGCGGTGAGGGAGGTGACCGGCGAGGAGAAGGCGCAGTGGTGGGAGCGCGCGGTGCGCGCCTTCCCGACCTACGCCGAGTACCAGAAGAACACGACGCGCGAGATCCCCGTCCTCGTGGCCCGCCGCGTCGAGTCCAGCTGATCGCGGGCGGCCAGCTGCCACGGCCCGCCCGCCCGCGATCACGACCAGAGCTCGAACGGCTCGTCGATCGGCTCCCCCGCGAGCACGCGGGGAAGGAGCTCGGGAAGGCGGCCGGGGTAAAAGCGGACCCCCTGCTCGCCCATCGCCTGGATCTCCGTGACCGGAATCCAACGCCACGCCGTGTAGTCGTCGCGCTCGTGGTCGAGCTGGCCGCTCGGGTCGACGACCGGCGTCTTCTCGTCGAGACGGACCACGGAGACGACTTCGTGCTGGAGGCGGCGGGTTCCCCGGAACCGGTAGGAGGCGGTGCGGCGCCAAGCCGGCGGTCCGACCTGTGACGGCGGGATCCGGATGCCCGTCTCTTCGAAGAGCTCGCGGGCCGCTGCGTCGGCGGCGGTCTCGCCGGGATCGATGCCCCCGCCCGGAAGCTCCCACCACCGGCCGACCTCCGGGAGCGTGACCTCCCGGGCCCAGAAGAGCAGCAACGCGCCGCCAGCCTCCACCACCACCAGACGGACCGCGTCGCGCTCGACGAGCGGGAGATCGGCCGGCAGGCTCGCCTCGGACCAGTGCATGTCGTCGCGACGTCGTCAGCTGCGCCCCGCCGCCTGCCGCTTGACCACGACGTCGTACAGCCCGTCGCCGACCGCGCTGACCGCGACGACCGTGAGGACGATGCATGCCCCCGGGAGCCACAGCTCCCACCAGTAGTTGTCGTAGAGGTGTGTGATGCCCTGCTGGAGCATCTGTCCCCAGCTCGTCGCGGGCAGCGGCACGCCGAGACCGAGATAGGCGAGCAGGGCGAAGATAAAGATCGCTGTGGCGACCCTCAGCGTGGCGTTCACCACGATCGACCCGACCGAATTCGGCAGGATGTGACGCCCGATCAGCCGCAGCTGCCAGCTCCCGAAGCCTCTCGCCGCGGTCACGTAGTCCCGCGTGCGCAGCGTGAGCGTCTCGCCCCGCACGATGCGCGCGGCAGCAGGCCAGCTCACCGCGGTGATCGTCCCGATGATGAGCCAGAGCGAAGGCTGGAACAACGTGGCCAGGAGGACCGCGAGGAAGAGGTAGGGGATGGAGAGCGCGGTGTCGACCACGCGCATGAGCACCGAGTCGACGAATCCCCCGACGTAGCCGGCGAGCGCGCCCCACAGCGCCCCGAAACCCGTGGCGAGGATCGCCACGGCGAAGCCCACCTCGAGCGTGCTCTGGCCACCGAGCATGAGCCGCCCGAGCTCGTTGAAGCCGTCGGGATCGGTCCCGAGGGGGAACTGCCCCGATGGTCCGAGGTTCGAGTACAAGAGTGTCGCCGACGTCTGGTTGGTCCTGTAGATGATCGGACCCACGAAGCAGAACAGCACGAGGGCGACGAGGAACACGAGGCCGACCAGGGCGAAGCGGTTGGACGCGAAGACCGCCAGGTCCTGGCGCCGCCGCTGCCAGCGTGCCAGCCCGCCGGATGCTCGAGGCGAGCCGCCGGCGGGCCCGTCCGCCGGCGCAGTCGGGGCCGGCCGTCCCTCCGTCGAGGCGACGAGCGTCGCGGGGCTCTGCTCCGCCGGGGACAGCTCAGTCATAGCGGATGCGGGGGTCGAGGGTCGCGTAGGCCAGGTCGGCGAGGAGATTGCCCACCACCACGAGCATCGTGACGATGAGCAGGATCCCGAGCAGGAGCGGATATGTGCGGCTCTGCTGCGCGTGCCAGAACAGCGTCCCCATCCCCGGATAGCTGAAGAGCACCTCGATGACGAGCGTCCCGCTCACCAGTGTCGGGAGGCTCAGGCCGACCGCCGACACGAAGGGGAGCAGGGAATTCCGCAGCACGTGACGGACGAGGATCCGTCCCCTGGAGACACCCTTTGCCCTCGCGGTCCTGACGTATTCCTCGGCGAGGTTGTCGATCACCGAGCTGCGCACGTACCGGGAGAAGTACGCGATGTTGCCGAGGAAGATCGCGAGGACTGGCAGCGCGAGCACCTTGACGTCGGTGCCGAAGCCCTGACCGAAGTTTGTGGCCGTCGCGGGCAGGAGGTTGAGCTCGATGGTGAAGAGGAAGATGAGGATGACGCCGAGGAGCTGGTACGGCGTCGAGTAGGTGGTGAGGAGGAAGCCCGAGACGCCGTAGTCGAACAGCGAGTTCCGTCGCCCGCCCTGGAGGAGGCCGAGCGGGATCGCGAGGACGCCGGCGAGGAAGAGACCGCTGCCCGCGAGGATGAGTGTGCGAGGGAAGGTCTCGGCGATGAGGGTCGCGACCGGGGTCTCCTGCTTGTAGGCGAAGCCGAGGTTGCCGTGGAGGAGGTTGGAGAGCCAGACCCAGTACTGGACGGGGAGCGGCTTTGTGAGGCCCTCTTGGATGGTGAGCTGACGGACGGCGAACTTGTTCGCCTTCGCCCCGAGCTGTGCCCGGACGAGCCCGCCCGGCAGCGCGTGCAAGAGGGCGAACACGATGATCGTCACGAGCACGAGCACGATCAACGCCTGGCCGAAGCGGCGAACGATGTAGCCGATCACGGCCCGTCAGGTCCTCCCCGCCAGGAGCTCGCGGACACGGTCGCGTCCGCACGGCCGGCTCTCCGGCGGCGCGACCGCGTCGGAGAGCCTAAGTCGACTTCGTGAAGTACCACGTCTGGGGCATGTAGTTCGCGTAAGGATTCAGGTTCTGCCACCCAGACAGGCTCTTCTTCACTGCCACCACCTCCCAGTCCTGCAGCGGCCACCAGAGGGACGCCACCTGCTGTGAGAGGTAATTCTCGTCCTTGTAGAGGGCTTTGGTACCCGGAGAGGTCTCGGCGGCTGTGATGAGCTGCTGCGCCTTCTTTGTGTAGTAGCCGCCGCCCCAGTAGTTGCCTTTGCCGAACTCGTCCTCGCCCGAGGGGAGGAGCTCGTACTGCCCGTAGTTCCAGAACCACCCTGCGTAGCCCGCGAGCCCCCACTTGCACGGGGGCGATGTCGGGCAGACGCCGCCGATCGAGTACATGGTTGTGACAGTCTGGCCGTCGAGCCTGAGGTCGATCCCCACGGACTTTGCAGCCGCGGCGAACGCCTGGACCTCCTGGGCGAACGCTGTTGTGCCCGTCGAGTACATGAAGAGGAATGTGAGCTTCCTGCCCTTGGCGATGCCCTTGCCGCAGTCGCGAGCCCCGGTCCCGGGCCGCTCGCAGACCACGACCCCTCCAGCCCCCTTGGCCCATCCGTGCTTGGTGAGGAGCTTCGCCGCCGTCTTCGGGTCGTAGGGGTACGGGTCGGTTTGCATCGCCGGGCTCACGTAGCTCGAGTGCGGATAGTTGGCGACCGGGCCGTAGTCCTGGAGCCCGTAGCCCCCGAGCGTCTTTGTGATGTAGAGCTTCTGTGTGATCAGGTGCTGGAGCGCCTGACGAATGTAGAGCTGCTTGGCCAGGGCGCCCCATGTCTTGGACGTGTAGCCGAGCTCGACCACCTCGTTGTAGAAGATCGGCCACGACTTGATCGAGTAACCGTGGCTCTTGAAGTACGAGATCTGGGAGAGGTCGCTGTAGGGGACGTACCCGAACGTGATCTTCCCCGAGCGAAGGGCGTTGAGCTCAGCGGTCGATGTTGTGTAGCTGTAGATGCTGTAGCTCGCGAGGTGCGCCTTTGTCGGCCCGGTGTAGTGCGTGTTCCTGGCGAAGGTAGCCGAGTGGGTGACGGCGTCGTAGCTCGAGATCACGAACGGCCCGTCGACGGCCTTCCACATCGGGTTTGTCCCGTAGGTGTGCCGGTCCTTCGCCTGGGTGTACACGAATGTGAAGACTGCCTTCGCCTTCGCGGCCGTCGACGAGTTGGCCAGGCTGCCCTTCCCGGACGCGGACGTCTTGTCCCACGCCTGGACCGGAAGCGGGTAGATCCAGCCGAGCTGGTTCCCCGTGTACCACGTGGGGTTGAACGACTTCTTCAGGTGGATCACGACTGTGTAGGTGCCCGGGTACGAGATGCTCGCGACGTTGTCAGGGAAGAGGCCCGGGAGGTAGTTGCCGATCTGGCTCTTGCCCACCTGGTAGAGCTCGTAGCAGAACTCGACGTCCTTCGCGGTGACCGGTGCTCCTGTCGACCACTTGAACGTGTGCTTCATGTGGATCGTGACGGTCTTGTCGCCGTTGCTCCAGACAGGCGGCTCGGCGATCGAGAGCTTGTAGTCGACGCCGGTCTTGGAGCCGGTGCCGAACCACAGGAGCGGGAGGTACATCTCGTCCTCGACGTTCGTCTGGTACGGCTCGTACGCCTGCTGGCTCTCGATCGGGATGATCCATGTGAAGTTGTCGCCGGGGAGGAGCGAGTAGCTCGCGTTCCCGCCTGCTGCGGGCTTCGCCCTGTGGCTCGCCGAGCTGGCGGCAGCGAGCCCGCTCGACACCCCCGCGCCGAGGCCGGCTCCGGCCACCGCCAGCACCAGCGCGACACCCGCAGACGCCGCGCCCCACCGGCGACCCGACAGACCCGACAGACCCGACAAACCCGACAAAAAGGTCGGCGCGCGTCGCCCTGCGCCCGGGTCTCCAGCAGTCCTGTTGATCATTCGCAGTCCCCCCGGTCCACGCACCCGCAGGGCTCGCGCCCCGTAGAATCTTTTCGCGACAGCGACGTTACGATTTCCTCCGCACGACCGTCAAGTCGTGACTGATTTCCCCTGCTGAGCGCGAGCGGGCGGGTGAATTCGGAGGATAGGGCTTCAGCGACGGCCGGATCGCGCGCACTGACACGTGGTCCCGACGGTCCTGCAGCACTGAGCGCGGCCCGCGCGGCCCGCGTGGCCCCGCGCGGCCCCGCGCGGCCGATCCATTATCGTGCCGCCGGTGGCGACGCTTCGTGCGCTGTGCGTCTTTTGCGGCTCGTCGCTCCCCTCCGACGTGCGGTTCGCCGAGTCCGCGCGCTCCCTCGCCTCGGAGATCGCGGCCCGGGGGGTCGAGCTCGTCTACGGTGGCGGCAGCGTCGGCCTGATGGGCGTCGTCGCTGACGCGTGCCTGGCGCGCGGCGGAAAGGTCACCGGCGTCATCCCCGTCGGGCTGTTCCGTCGTGAGATCGCTCACGCCGGCCTCACGACTCTGTACGAGGTGGGCACGATGCACGAGCGCAAGCAGCGGATGTACGACCTCGCCGACGCGTTCGTGGCGCTCCCAGGGGGCCTCGGCACGCTGGAGGAGCTGGCGGAGATCGCGACGTGGTCGCAGCTCGGCCTCCATCGCAAGCCGATCGTGCTCTTCGACGTGGACGGGTTCTGGGACCCCATGGTGGCCCAGCTCGACCGCATGGTGACCGTGGGGCTGCTG
The DNA here is from genome assembly GCA_021803085.1 of Actinomycetes bacterium. Taxonomy (GTDB): domain Bacteria; phylum Actinomycetota; class Acidimicrobiia; order Acidimicrobiales; family RAAP-2; genus JAJYVT01. Next base: position 20,989 of record JAJZMD010000245.1, on the reverse strand, counting down.
AAGGCGGAGAACCGCGAGCTCCTCCCGTCCGCGACCTCGCCAGACGCCGTGTTCGAGCTGATCGACGCGTACCGGCCCGCCAAGGTGGAGAAGTGGATCACCGCCGACGAGCGGTGACGGGTCAGCGTCCGTCGGTCAGCGTCCGTCGGTCAGCGCGGTTCGGCCAGCCGACCGACCGACGTCGAGGGCGGGCCCCGCGTTCAGCGTGCGCCCGCAATGCGGGCGTGCTCCGCCCGATCGGCGGAGTCGATGGCGGCGACGACCCGGTCCGCCGCATCGGCGATGGCGTCCAGCTGCTCGTCGGTCAACGGGTCGACGAAGAACCTCCGCACCGCTGCCACATGCCCCGGCGCGGCGGCTTCGATCGCCCGCCGGCCAGCCTCGGTCACCACGACGAAGGACCCCCTGCGGTCCGCCGTGGAACGCTCCTTGCGAACGAGTCCCCGCTCGACCATTCGCGCGACGTGATGGGAGACCCGGCTGCGCTCCCAGCCCAGGTAGCGGGCCAGCTCGCGAACCCGCGCAGCGCCCTGCGGCTTGTCCGTGAGCACGACCAGGACGACGTAGTCCGCGTACGAGAGACCGGACTCGGCCGCAAGCTGGCTGCTCAGGGCGGCGTTCAGCCGGGCTTGCATCACCTGGACCGCTCGCCAGGCCCGCTGCTGGCCCTCGTCGAGCCACGGGGCACGTGTCGGCGAACCTGGCTCGGCGCTCGACCCGAGCCCGCGTGGGACGATCGGCCTCTCCTGGTCCGCCGCTCTCTCAGCCACTGCACCCAGGCTAGGTGCCGGTCCGGGAATAGGTGACGTCTCCTCTATGTTGGGTGAATCGTCACTCACCGGGAGGACCGGTGGCTCGGCTCGAACGAGCTCGAAGACGGGACTCCCCACAGGAGCTCGCCAGAAAGAAGGAGGAGCAACCTCATGACCACGATCGTGCCCGCCACTGTCACCGGCACCTACAAGATCGACCCCAGCCATAGCCGGATCGGCTTCGTGGCACGCCACGCCATGGTGGCGAAGGTAAGGGGCTCGTTCAACGAGTTCGAGGGGAGCGGGCACTTCGACGTCGAGGACCCCGCCAAGTCGCACCTCGAGCTCACGATCAAGGCCGCGAGCATCGACACGCGCAACCCCGACCGCGACGCGCACCTGAAGAGCAACGACTTCTTCTCGATGGACGAGTACCCCGAGATCAAGTTCGCCTCCACCCGGGTCGAGCCGGCGGGTGGAGGGTCCTACCGCGTCACCGGCGACCTGACCGTGAAAGGCGTGACCAAGCCCGTCACCTTCGAGCTCGAGTACACCGGTGAGGCGACCGACCCCTACGGCAACAGGCGTATCGGGTTCGAGGGCTCGACGACCATCAACCGCAAGGACTGGGGCGTCAACTGGAACGTGGCGCTCGAGGCTGGCGGCGTGCTCGTGAGCGAGAACGTCACCCTGGAGGTGGAGGTGTCGGCCATTCGGGCGGCAGACGGCGACGCGGCCTGACCTGCGGACGGCTCGCCACCCTGGGAGCGGTCGCCCCCCCGGCTCGTTCAACCCTGACGCGACCGGGGAGCCCAGGGGCGCCCTCGTACCGCGCGCGCACGGCGCGCGGGCGGTCCGACGACCGCGTGCGAGCGTGCCGGACGCTCTCCGGGATGACGTTGGGGCGGACGCTTCGGGAGCACGGGGCCGGTCCGAAGATGCCGGCGGGTCCCGGACCAAGGGGCGGGCGGAGCGGTGAGCCGGTCTGCGAGCCGGTAGGCGACGCTCTCGTAGTTCACTCGCCAGCCTCTGAAGTCGGGCCAGGACTCCTGGGCGCTGCGTTCCATGGGGAACCCAACCTCGGCGAGCTTGTCGACCGCCCGCTCGTACTCTTCGAACTCGAGGGAGATCGGCCCTTCGGGGTCGGGGTCCGGATCGACCTCCCATCCGAGCGACACGGCGATCCGGTCGAAGAGGGTGAACCCCATGCGCAAGCAGAGCCTGGCTCGCGAGCCCGCGCTCGACGGCGAGACCGCGAGGTGGATCGCAGCGGCATCCAGTACCGCCAGCTGCCCGACCACCCACGAGTACCACGCTTCAGGCGATCGGAAGAGGAGCAGGACCGGGTAGGTCGTGTGGCTCTCCGCGACGTCGGCAGCCCACGCTTCCCACGACGCGTAGAGGTCGGGCAGCGTGTCGGTGATGCCCACCAATTGGTGTCGGATGAGGAGCTCCGGGCCCCATGCCGGCACGCCCGCACGGCTTTCCAAGAGCGCGACGAGTCCCTCGCGTCGGCTGAAGGCGCTGTAGAGCGTGGGGAGGTACGCGATCTGCAACGCGACGATGACCACCCAGATCGCTCCGCACGGGATGTCGCACCACGCCACGGGCGCGCCGCCCTCATGTGCCGCGCCGACCGTGAACAGCGACGTGAGCGCCTGGATGAGCCCGTCACCGATCGAATGGTGTGTCGCGGCGATGAGCAACCCGAAACCGACGGTGAGCTCGCCCGCCCAAAGGAGCAGCTGCAGCACGAGGGCGATCGGCCCCACGGGCGAGAGGACCGCGTCCTGCCATTCGTAGGTGCTGGCGATGTGCGACAGCCCGCTCATCGTCCTGAGGACGGCTCGGTTGACCAAGAGGTTCAGCCGATCGATGCCGAACGGCCGGCGAGGGAGCACCAAGGTGAAGAGCACGTTCGCCGACGTGAGCACGACGACGAGGGCGCCGATCAGGTAGAGGAGCCAGCTCACGGCATGAACGCCCGGTCAGGTGATCCGCGGACGACCGGGCGGGCGGCCCCGCCGTTCGGCACGTCGATTCCCCAGCATCCGGCTGCTCCTCCCACCTCTCGCCGACGCGCCCGTCCCTCCGACGCGCTCGTCCCTCCGCGTCGGTCAGGAGTGGGACGGCGCGGGCGGCGCACCCTCCACGTCGAAGGCCAGCTGGTCCTCGTAGCACCACCACCAGTCCTCGCCGGGCTCGAAGGAGCGGATGATCGGGTGGCCGTGGTTGGCCCGCCAGTGTGCCGTGGCATGCTTGTTCGGCGAGCTGTCGCAGCACCCTACGTGCCCGCAGGTCATGCACAGGCGCAGGTGCACCCACCAGCCGGCGGTCCGCAGGCAGTCCTCGCAGCCGTCCGCCGACGGCGTGACGTCCCGCACGAGGTCGACATGGGAGCACGCTCGGGCGCTGCCGACTCCTGCCTCTCCGTCCTGTTCGGCGTCCGCCCGCCTTCCACTCGACGAGCTCATGGGCGGTCGACGACGACGGATGCTGCCAGGTCCGGGTGGCCTTCCAACCACCACTGGACGAACGTGCAGCAGGGCACGACGGTCAGCCTTTCCGCCGCAGCCAGCTCCACCGCGGCGCGCACGAGCTCGGACCCGATGCCCCTCTTCTCGAGGGACGCCGGGACGCCGGTATGCAGGATGGAGATGCGGTCGCCGCGCCGGTGGTACTCGAGCACAGCGACCTCGCCACCCTCGCGCACGACGAAGCGCTCCCCCGCCGCGTCGTGCTCGACGGCAGCGTTAGGGCCGGAGACCTGCGCCACATGCACGTTCTACCAGGTCATTCCCGAAGGAGCAGCTCTCGTCAGGCGTTCAGGTCGCTTTGCATGCCGCGGGCGTGGACCTCGACAGCCCGCCAGCAGTACCACGCGGCGATCGAGCGGTACGGCCGAAAGGAGTCGCCCAGCGGGCCGAGCTCCCTGGCGCTCGGCATCGTCACACCCCACGCGAGCCCGTAGCCGCGGCGCACGCCGAGATCGCCGGTCGGCCAGACGTCGAGACGCCGGAGCTGGAACAGCAGGAACATCTCGGCGGTCCACCTGCCGATGCCGCTGACGCAGGAGAGCCGCGCCACGACCTCCTCGTCTTCTTCGCGCGCGAGGCCACGCGGGTCGAGCACGACGGTCTCGTCGAGCACCTTTGCCGCGAGGTCTCGGAGAGACCTCGTCTTGTTGGCCGAGAGCCCCACCGCGCGCAGCGTCTCGTCTGCGAGCGCGAGCAGCCTCTCGGGGTCTGCCTCGCCGCCCATGGCCGCGATCAGACGCCCGTGGATCGCCGATGCGGCGGCCCCGGCCAGCTGCTGGTGGACGACGGCGCGCACGAGGGCCGCGAAGTGGGACTCGAGCGGCCGGCGCAGACGTGGCGGACCGACCTGGTCGAACAGGCGTGCAACGACCGGGTCCCTGTCCGCGAGAACCCGGGCAGCAGCTGAGTGCGAGATGGACCTCGAGCCGCCCGTCCGGGCACCCGTCGCGGTCACGTCGGCAGCCGGGTCCGGGCGAGGTCCACACGGCCGCCTCGGACGGGCACGCCTTCGCGTCGCAGCCGCGCGAGCTGCTCTTCCCCCAGCGGTGCCGAGCCGTCCGCGCGCACCACCCGGTGCCAGGGCACCCTCTCGGTCGTCGTCGCGAGCACCCGCCCGACGAGGCGCGGCGCCCTCGGGTCGACGTCCCCGAACGTCCGCACGAAACCCGGCGGGATCGCGCGCACGCGGGCGAGGATCGCCGCTGCGGTCGAGCCGCGGCCAGACGGTTCGCGGGGCGCTCGCCCGGCCGCCCGACGCACCTTCCCCGTGGTCGAGCCGGCCGGGGACCACGGCCACTCGGAGCTGTCCATCGCACAAGTCTGTCTCTTTCGAGGCGCTCCGACGACCCGTTAGTCCGGGCGCGTCGCGGACGACCGCGGCCCCGGATCAGGACCCGTCAAGAACCGGACGCGCACAACGCTGACGCGCCGACGCGCGCCGGAGATGTGCCGCAGCCAACAGCTGGGCGCGGGTGGCTCCGGCCCATCACGTCGACGCCCCCTACAACCGGTGACGGTTTCGCGACCGCGGCGTTCGCGACCGCGGCTCGCGAGCCGGTCTGGTCGCTCTCGTGAGGCTCGCTCGCGGTCCTGGCTGCCGGAGCCAAACGGGCGCCGATTCCCCGTGCGGCCATTACGGCAGCGAGCACGCCGAACGATGCGACGAAGAACAGCGACGCGCGATCCGGCCCGATGGAGCCGCCAGAGCTCGCCCCGGTGCCGATGATCGCCGCGCTCAGCGCCACGCCGACGGCAGCACCGACCTGGCGACTCATGTTGATGAGGCCCCCTGCGAGCCCCTGCTCGCTGTCCTCGACGCCATGGGTTGCCGCGACGGTGGCTCCGAATGCGCTCGCGGCGGTGCCGAAGCCTACGAGCATGAACCCGGGAACATACAGCGCGTACTCGTGGGACGCGAAGCTGACGCCGAGGAGGAAGAGGCCCATGGCGGCTGCGCCGGCCGACGCGATCATGAGGGAGCGCACCCCTACGTGCCGGACGATGCTCGCGCCGCGCGACGCTCCGAGGAACCCCATGATTCCCTGGGGCGCCATCGCAAGCCCCGTGGTGAGCGCCGAGTAGTGCAGGACGAGCTGGAAGAAGAGCGTCACCGTCAGCAGCTCTCCTGCGGACCACGCGCCGAGGAGGACCATCGCGACGTTTGCCGAGCGGAGCCGCCGTCGCCGGAGCATCCCGAGGCGCACGAGCGGGGTGGGATGACGCTGCTCGACGTAGACGAAGCCTGCGCCGAGGACGAGCGCCATGGCGAGCGCGCCGAGCGCCGTGGCCGACGTCCACCCGAGCTCGGGCCCCTCCGAGACCCCATAGACGAGGGCTGCGATCGCACCGGTGACGAGCAGGGCGCCACCGACGTCGAGGCTCGTGCGCACGCCGCGTGAGTCATCGGCGATGAGGACCGGGGCGAGCGCGGCCGCGATCAATCCGATGGGGACATTGACCCAGAGAACGCCGCGCCAGTCGACGAACTGGACGAGCACGCCGCCGAACACGAGGCCCGCCACGAAACCGATCGAAGCCGTGGCGCCGTAGTACCCGAGCGCGCGGTTGCGTGCGTGACCCACGGGCGTGCTGGTCGTGATGAGGGAGAGCGCGGCAGGCGCGACGAGTGCGGCACCGACGCCTTGCACGGCCCGCGCGGCGATCAGGACGCCGATCGACGTCGCCAGCCCTCCCGACAGCGAGGCCAGGGAGAAGAGGACGAGGCCCAGGGTGAACATGCGCCGGCGGCCGAAGAGGTCGCCGATCCTTCCGCCCAGGACGAGCAGACCTCCGAAGGTGATCGCGTATGCGGTGATCACCCATTGAGCTGCCGCCGTACCCGCGTGCAGCTCGCGCTCGATCGACGCGAGTGCGACGTTCACGATGCTGAAATCGAGCACGACCATGAACGCGACGGTGAGGATGAGGGCGAGCGCTGCGGTTCGATGGCGAGGGACAGAGCTCCGGGGTCCCTCGGGCGCGGGGTCCGCGTCGGTCCGCGAGCCCCCGACCGGGCTCCACGGCATGTGCCGCCTGCTCGGTGCGCTTCGGGCCGGGTTCAGCGAGCCTCGGCTCATCGACATGTCTCCACCTTCGGCTCCATCTGCCATCCCTCGCCGAGCCATACTCTCAACAATACGAAACGATACGTGTCGTATCTGTCGGGCTCGACGGAAGGTGCAACACCGGGAGCCCGAACCTATTCCCCGAGCGGCCCTTCGCCTACGACGCCTTCTCGAGTCGCCCGGACTTCCCGGGGCCGTGGGCTCCAGGCGCGCTCCTCAGGAGCTCCTGGGCTCCCCGGGCCCGCGGGCTCCCCAGCGCCCAGGACCTCGATGTTCGACCGGTGGTTGCCTACTCGCCGCCGCGGAATCGGATAACTACAATACGATACGGATCGTTTTCTAAAAAGGGAGCGCGGGGTAGACTGTCCTCGTGGCGCGGCAGGACGTGGCGCGGCAGGACGTGGCGCCGACATCAGGGCTCCCAGTCCCGCGCCGCGAGCCGCACCCCGGCCGTGGCCGGCCGCTCAGCGACGACACGGAGCGGGCGATCCTCCAGGCGACGTCCGAGCTCTTGGCGGAGCGCGGCCTCGCGTCGATGACGATCGAAGAGGTCGCTGCCCGTGCCCACGTGGGCAAGGCGTCCATCTACCGCCGGTGGCCGACCAAGGGCACCCTCGCCCTCGACGCCTTCGTCACGGACTACCTCGCGCACCAGCAGGTCCCCGATACCGGGAGCCTCCGCGACGACCTGCTCGGCCTGCTCCGGGCGTGGGTCCGAGCCGTCCGCCAGTCGACCGTCGGCCGGACCCTGAAGGGTCTCATCGCCGAGGTGCAACGCGACCCCGAGCTCGCCGACGCATGGCGCGACCGGTTCGTCGTCCCGCTACGGACTCGCCACCTCGCAGTCCTCCAGCGGTCGATCGAGCGAGGGGAGCTCGTGCCGCACGCGAACACGGGGCTTCTCCTCGACCTGCTCTTCGGCCCCGCCTACCATCGCTTGCTCCACGGGCACATGCCGCTGAACGACGCGTTCGTCGAGGACGTGGTCGCGGCCGTGATGGCCGCCGTGGAGGCCGGGACGATCTGAGGCCGTTCGACCCTGGAGGATCGGCCGCTGGAAGGGCACGGTCATGTCATGGCCTCTTCTGGCGGAAGTCCCGATGCGGGAACGGAACCGGCCATCCCGGTGCAGGCTCGGGGCACGGAGCAACCGCCAGCGGAGCGGGTGAGCAAGCCCGGCGAGCTCTGGCGGATCGAAGGGTCGCTCAACGCTGTACGCGCGGAGATCGCGCAGCTCGAGTCCCTCGACGACTCGGGGCTGCGGTCCCGTGTCAGCGAGCTGGAACGACGGTGGCGCTCCCAGCTCGCTGCCGTCCTCCCCGACCCCCTCCTCGACGAGCTGCACGATCTGTTCGACTGGTTGGACGACGTGCCAGCCGACCCCTCGGAGCTTCGCATCGCCCTCGCCCAGCTCTCGGGTTGGCTCGGTGGGCTCCTTTCAGGATTCGACGCGATGATCCGCGAGCCATCCGAGTAGAACTCGGACGAGGGGATCGAAAGGAGCAGGAGGATCGAACGTCATGCGAAGCGCTCTTTTGGTCGTGGACATGCTGAACGACTTCGTCGACGGAGTCCTCGGCAATCCCGCAGCCCTCGGGATCGTCGAGCCCATCCAGCGGCTCGCGACTCGTGCCCGCACGACACACGACTGGCTGGTGGTCTACGCCAACGACGCCCACGAGCCCTCGGACGTCGAGCTTCGCGTCTTTCCCCCGCACGCCATGGCCGGTACCCCGGGAGCTGCCGTCGTGGACCAGCTCCGGCCCGAGCACGACGACATCGTGGTGCCGAAGCGCTTCTACTCGTCGTTCACCTCGAGCACCCTCGAGGGCGAGCTCCGGGCGCACGACGTCGGCCGGCTCGTGCTCGTCGGCCAGCACACCGACTGCTGCGTGCGCCACACTGCGTACGACGCGTTCATAAAGGGGTTGGAGGTCACGGTGTGCCCCGACGCGACGACGGTGTTCGAGCCGAGCTCCACCGAGCCCGTGACAGAGCGTCAGGCTCACGCGCTCGAGTACCTGCGCACCTACTACGGCGCGCGGCTCGTCACAGCGGAACACGTCGCGTGAGGCGACGGGTTGCTGGAGGAGCGCAGGAGGGAGGACCTGATGCGGAGGCGGACCCGGTGGGCACTGATCGGGGCGGTCGCAGCGGCCGGTGCCGTCGTCGTGGCGAGTCCCCCCGGCAACACCGTCAAACGGAAGCTTCGCCGAACGGCCACCCGCGCGTCGAGCCGGGTCCGTTACGCCAGGGGGCGCATCGAGGGCGCGCGCTACCGGTTGCGCGGCAGCGAGCCTGATCCGATCGTCATCGACAACGTTCTCGCCGATCGCATCCGCTCGAGCCTCGGGAGGCTCGAGCACGCGCTGGACCTCCCGCATGTGCACGTGATGGTCGACCACCACGTCGCCCTGCTCCACGGAGAGGTCGGGAGCACGCACGACGCAGAGGAGATCGAGCGCGCGGTGGCCGACGTCGCGGGTGTCGCCGGGGTCGAGTCGTACCTCCACGTAGGGCTGGGACCATGGGACACGCGCCCGTCCGCGGGCCACGACGTGCACCCGCCGTCCGCGGCGTTGAAGGCCCTGGTCGGTGCCGCCGAGACGGCCGGGGTCGCCTCAACAGCGGCGCCATTCGTGGTCCGAGGTGTCCTTGCGACGTTTGCCGACCGGTTGCCACGCGCCCAGCGAGCCCACCTCGCGTCGCATCTCCCAGAAGACGTCCGGCCGCTTCTCACACCCCCGAGGCGCATCCTCGACGCCCCTCCCGCCCGCTCGCTGCACGACCTGGTCGGCCGGATCGTCGCGACGACGTCGGGCGTCGAGCTCGACCAGGCTGAGGCGGTGACCTCGGGCGTGGTCCACGCGCTGCGCGACCTGGTGCCGGACGACCGTCAACGTGTCGGAGCGGTGCTCCCCCGCGAGCTACGGGCCCTCTGGGGGAACGGCGAGAGCGGGGAGAGCGGTGGGAACGGCTGATCCGGGTCCCGGGCCTCCTCAGGTCCGGCTCGAGGGACGGTAGCTGTGAAGAGCTGACCGCACGGCCTCGAGCCAGCGCTCCGGCGTGCACGCCCAGTCTCCCGGGCAGCTCACGAGCTCCAGCTCGAGCGGCACCAGGACTTCGCGCTGCATGTCTGCGAGCGACGCTCCACTGCCGACCCTGTCCAGCAGCTCGCCAGCGGCAGCGGTCCGGGCGACCCGCCACCGGCGCGTCGAGGACCATCCGACGCGCCCGCCCGCGGCGGCTCGGCAGACGTCCTCCCGGCAGCCGTGGGCGAGGACGTTGGTCCACGCCCAGACCGGGACCGGCTCCGACCGTGCCTCGAGGGACTCGGCGTACCTCCCGAGGAGGAACGCTTCGCAGTCCGCGACCACGTCAGAGTCGAAGATCGCGTCGGTCGACTCCTCCACGTCCTCGTGCTCTGCGTCCGCGCGCCGCCGGTGGCGCCGTCGTCCGGATCCGAGCCCACCCGTCAACCAGTGCACAACCCGACTCCTCCTCATGCCGCGGGACCGACGAAGCGTTCCCGCGCCACTCGTCTTTCCCTTCCGACTCTGGCCTGGGCCGCCCTGCCCGGGAAGGGTCCTAGTGCCCTGGGCCCCTCCGTCGCCCGCACGGCGCGGACGCTGCCGTGCGGGCGGTGACCGCCGCCATGACCTTCGCCCCTACCCGAGCGGCTCCGGCGAGCCGATCGTGGGAACCGGAAAGGTGGCAGGGAGCAGGGCTGAGGGGAGGTCCTCGTGCAAGCGACCGTGGGTGACCGTATCGTCGTGCAGGGCCATCGCATGGGACAACCGGACCGCGACGGGGAAGTCCTCGAGGTGCATGGCCCCGACGGCGAACCTCCGTACGTCGTCCGCTGGAGCGATACGGGCGAGGAGGGGCTCTTCTTCCCGGGATCGGACGCGTCGGTCCGGCACCTCCACGCGTAGCGCGAACGCGCCGCACCGGGCGAGCCGGCACGCCCGTCTCGACTCGGTGCCGTCCGCCCCAGGACCGACAGCCACCTGCACCTACCTGTGCCAGACCTCCCGCGGCGCGCTCTTCCGCGTCAGGACGCGGTTGTCTGGAGCTCGTGGCCGTCGGCGACGAGCGCCTGCACCACGTCGCGGATGGAGACGATCCCGACGGCGACGCCCTCGTCGATCACCGGAAGGTGACGGCAGCCGGCAGCGAGCATGACCCGCGCGGCGGTAGCCGCCGAATCGGCCAACGTGAGATAGCGGGGAGAGACCGACTCCACGTCGGCGACCCGCCAGCTGTCGGGGTCGGCACCGAGGGCGAGCGCGCTCACGATGTCTCGCTCCGTCACGATGCCCTGCACGTCGTCGGCGTCCATCACCGCAAGCGCTCCCACGCCAGCTCGCTTCATGGCGGTGGCGGCCGCGCGCAAGGTCGCCGACCGATCGACCGACACGATGGCAGTCTTCAGGAACTCGTGCACGGCTGGGGTCGGACGGGTCGATGTCGTCACCGTGTGATCGTCCCTTCCTCGGGCCCGCCTCGCACAGGGAACAAGGTCCCGACACTGGGGACTGCCGGCGAGCTGGCTGTCGCCCGCACGCTCAGAGCTTCGCGGTTCCGACCTTCCGGGCGTCGGCGGCAAATTGCCGCGCGCCGTGGGTCGCGTTCTCCTCGTAGACGTCCCAGCGCTGGGTGACCGCCTCTTCTGCGAGCCGGTGCAGCCGCGCCGCCTCGTCCGGGTGGGCGCGGGCAAGCGCCTGGTAGCGCGTCTCTCGCTCGGTGTACGCCGAGAGCGGGATGCGAGGACGCGGGGAGTCGAGGAGGAAGGGGCTGCCGCCCGACGCCCGGACCATCGGGTCGTAGCGCATGAGGGGCCAGTAGCCGCTCGCCACCGCCCGGTACTGCTGCGCGAGGCCGTCGCGCATCTCGATCCCGTGCTCGATGCAGTGGCTGTACGCGAGGACGAGCGAAGGGCCGTCGTAGGCCTCGGCGTCCCGCAGCGCCCGAAGCGTCTGCTGGGGGTCGGCGCCCATCGCCACACGCGCGACGTAGACGCTCCCGTAGGCGACCGCCTGGAGCGCGAGATCCTTCTTCGGCACGTCCTTGCCTGCCGCTGCGAACCTCGCGACCGCCCCGAGAGGGGTCGCCTTCGACATCTGGCCGCCGGTGTTCGAGTAGACCTCGGTGTCGAGCACCAGGATGTTCACGTTCCGCCCGCTGGCGAGCACGTGGTCGAGTCCGGCCGCCCCGATGTCGTAGGCCCAACCGTCCCCGCCGATGATCCAGACGCTGCGTCGGACGAGGAAGTCGACGACGCTCCGCAGGTCGTCCGCGGCGTCGTCGCGGACGTGCTCGAGCCGCGCCCGCAGCTCGGCCACCCGCGCCCGCTGAGCGGCGAACTCGGACTCCCTGAGCTGCGGAGCGCCGAGGATCGCGGCTGCCAGCTCCTCCCCCACCTCGTGACGGAGCTCCCCGAGGCGGCTGCGGGCGATCTCGGTCTGACGGTCGATCGCCAGGCGCATGCCGAGACCGAACTCGGCGTTGTCCTCGAACAGGGAGTTCGACCACGCCGGCCCACGACCGGACCCGTCGACCGTCCAGGGCGTCGTCGGCAGGTTCCCGCCGTAGATCGACGAGCACCCCGTCGCGTTCGCGACGACCATCCGGTCGCCGAAGAGCTGGGAGAGCACCTTCAGGTAGGGGGTCTCACCGCAGCCTTCGCAGGCACCGGAGAACTCGAAGAGCGGCGTGAGGAACTGGGTGCCCCGCACCGTGCCGAAGTCGACCCGCGCGCGGTCGGTGACAGACAGCTGCTCGAAGAAGCCGACGTGCACGCGGGCCTGCCCGACGATGGGCCCCCGCTCGACGAGGTCGATCGCCTTGCGCGGGCTCTGCCCAGGAGCGCTCGGGACGGTGATCGGGCACGCCTCGACGCACAGCCCGCATCCCGTGCAGTCCTCGGCGTACACCTGCAGGGTGAAGCGTCGCCCGGGCAGGCCGACAGCGTTGAGCGGCGCGGTCCTGAAACCTTCCGGCGCGCCCGCGAGCTCGTCTTCCTCGTAGAGCTTCGACCGGATGACGCTGTGCGGGCAGACGAAGCTGCATTGTCCGCACTGGATGCAGGCCCGGGGGTCCCAGTCTGCGACGAGTTCGGAGATGTTCCGCTTCTCGAACGCCGCGGTGCCGCTCGGATAGGTGCCGTCCACGGGCATGGCACTGACGGGGAGCTCGTCGCCCCTTCCCTCCAGCATCGCAGCGGTGACCCTGCGGACGAACTCGGGCGCGGAGGCGGGCACCGCCGGTGCGGGGAGCCGTGCGGAGGTCACCGCACGCTGGGTGTCCACGGCGTGCAGCGCCAGCAGGGCGCGGTCGACCGCGGCGAGGTTGCGGGCCACCACTTCCGGCCCGCGCTTGGCATAGGTCTTCGTGAGGGAAGCCTTGATCCGATCGACGGCCCGCTCCTTCGGGATGACCCCCGACAAGACGAAGAACGCGCTCTGGAGCACGGTGTTGACGCGCCCGGGGAGGCCGACCTCCCTGGCGATGCCGCTCGCGTCGATGACGTAGAGCGCGAGATGCTTGGCCGTGATCTGCTCCTGCGCCGGACGGCTGAGCGCGTCCCACACCTCGTCCGGCCCGAGCGCGCAGTTCAGGAGAAGGGTCCCTGTGTCCGCGGCCGCGGCGAGCACCTCGTGATCGTCGAGAAGGGCGAACTGGTGGCACCCGACGAAGTCCGCCCGTCGCAGGAGGTACGGGGCGTGGATCGGCTCCCGTCCGCACCTGAGGTGGGAGACCGTCTTCGACCCGGACTTCTTGGAGTCGTAGACGAAGTAGCCCTGTGCGTAGAAGCCCTCGTCTCCCAGGATCTTGATCGTGCTCTTGCTGGCGCCCACGGTCCCGTCCGAGCCGAGCCCGAAGAACAGCGCCCCGTACGTGCCGACCGGCTCGACGTCGACCGAGGCGTCGGGCTCCACGCTCGTGTTGGTGACGTCGTCGACGATCCCGACGGTGATCCGGCGTCTCGGTTCGCGCTGGGTCAGCTCGTGGAGGACCCCCGCCACCATCCCCGGAGTCAGCTCCTTCGACGACAGCCCGTACCTGCCGCCGATCACGTTCGGGGACAGCGGGCGCCGGCTCGTGCCGGTCTTCTCTGCCTCGGCGAGCGCCGCGACGACGTCGAGGTACAAGGGCTCGCCGAGCGATCCGGGCTCCTTCGTCCGGTCCAGGACTGCGACCGCCCGAACGCTCGGGGGCATCGAGGCCACGAGCGCGTCGGCCGGGAAGGGCCGGTAGAGCCGGACCTGCACGACGCCCACGCGTGTCCCGCGGGCGACGAGGACGCGCACGGTCTCTCGCACCGTCTCCCCTGCCGAGCCCATGACGACGATCACCCGTTCGGCGTCCGGGTCCCCGGAGTAGTCCACGAGGTGGTACCTGCGCCCGGACCTCTTCGCGAGCCGTGCCATCATCTCTTCCACGGCCGGAGGGACGGCTGCGTAGAACGGGTTCACCGACTCCCGCCCCTGGAAGTAGACGTCGGGGTTCTGCGCGGTGCCGCGGATGAACCCTCGCTCGGGGGCGAGCGCGCGGCCCCGATGCTCGCGGACGAGCGCCGCGGGGACGAGGTCGCAGAGGTCTTCGTCTTCGAGGAGCTCGACGGTGTTCAGCTCGTGTGACGTGCGGAACCCGTCGAAGAAGTGCACGAACGGCACGCGCGTCCGGAGCGTCGAGGCGTGCGCCACCAGAGCGAGGTCGTGCGCCTCTTGGACCGACGCCGAAGCGAGCATCCCGACGCCGGTCTGCCGCACCGCCATGACGTCGGAGTGGTCGCCGAAGATGGACAGCGCCTGGGCCGCGACCGATCGCGCGGCCACGTGCAGCACTGCGGGCGTGAGCTCGCCGGCGATCTTGTAGAGGTTCGGGATCATGAGGAGGAGCCCCTGGGAAGCGGTGAAGGTCGTGGCGAGCGCCCCGCTCTGCAGTGCGCCGTGGAGCGCACCCGCGGCGCCGCCCTCGCTCTGCATCTCGAGCACCGTCGGCACGGTCCCCCAGACGTTCGGCCGGCCGGCCGCCGACCACTCGTCGGCGCGCTCGGCCATCGGCGAAGAGGGGGTGATCGGGTAGATGCAGCAGACCTCGCTCAGCCTGTAGGCGACCGACACCACGGCGTCGTTCCCATCGACGGTCGCCCGGATCATGGCGTCACCTCCACCATCTCGATCGCGTGGACCGGGCACTGGTCGAAGCAGACGCCGCACCCGGTGCAGCGGTCCTCGTCGAATCGATACCGCAGCCCCGGTCCGAGCTTCACCACCGCCCCCTCCGGGCACGCGCCCAGGCAGCCGTCGCACTCGAAGCAGTTCCCGCACGACAAGCAGCGGGTCGCCTCGAAGACTGCTTCGGACGGACCGAGCCCTCCCTTCACCTCCGTGAACCCCTCGACGCGCCGTGCAGCGGGGACGACGGGCTCTGCACGGCGCGCCGCGTCGCCGAAGTACCACAGGTGGAGCCCCTCGAACGTCGCGACGGCGTGCTTCGAGCCGGCCGCCGGTCCCGCGGTGCGCAGCCATGCGTCGATGTGGCGCGCAGCCTTCTTCCCGTGTCCGACCCCGACGGTGACCGTGCGGTCGCTGGGCACCATGTCCCCGCCTGCGAACACTCCCGCGCAGCCCGTCTCGAGCGTCGCCGACACCTTCACCGTCCCGTCGGGCTCGAACTCGACCCCGGGGACCTGCCGGAGGAAGCCCGTCTCTGCGTCCTGGCCGAGCGCGAGGATCACCGTGTCGGCAGCGAGCGCCTCGAACCGGCCCGTCGGGCGCGGGAACCCAGATTGGTCGAGCTCCATCACCTCGACCTGGAGGTCGGGCGCGTCGAACGCACTGATGGTGCGGAGCCAGTGCATCGTGACACCCTCTTGCTCGGCCTCCTCGGCCTCCTCTTCGTGCGCGGGCATCTGGGCACGGGTGCGCCGGTAGACGACGAGCGCCTCGTCCGCGCCGAGGCGGCGGGCGACGCGCGCCGCGTCCATCGCGGTGTTGCCGCCCCCGTAGACCGCGACGCGCCGGCCGATGGCCGGCCGCTCACCCGCGGCGACGCGCCCGAGCAGCGAGAGCGCGTCGAGAATGCGGCCGGCGTCGCGCGCGGGGATGTCGACGTGCCTGGCGAGGTGTGCCCCCACCGCCACGAACACCGCGTCGAAGCCGCCCTCCTGGCGCTCGGCGAGGAGGTCTTCGACGTGGTGACCGCTGAGCATGCGCACCCCGGTCTCTTCGATGCGCGCGATCTCTGCGTCGAGGACGCCGCGCGGAAGCCGGTACTGGGGGATGCCGTAGCGCATCATCCCTCCGGGGCGGCTGCCGGCGTCGCGGACCTCGACCGCGTGGCCGAGCCGCCTCAGGTGGTAGGCGGCCGAGAGCCCGCTCGGGCCGCTGCCGATCACGAGCACCTTCTTCCCGGTCGGGGGGGCAGGGGGGTCCGGCCGCCAACCCGACTCGAGAGCCCGGTCGCCGAGGAAGCGCTCGACGGCGTGGATCGAGACGGCCTCGTCCAGCTGTGCCCGGTTGCAGTCGTCCTCACAGGGGTGGTAGCAGACGCGCCCGTGGACCGCCGGGAGCGGGTTGTCCCGGACCAGCCTTCGCCACGCGCGCTCGGCGTCGCCGGCCCGGACGTCGGCCAGCCAGCCCTGGACGTCCTCTCCCGCCGGGCACGCCGCGTTGCACGGTGGGAGGAGGTCGACGTAGACGGGAAGCCGGGTCCGCAGCGGCCCCGCGGTCGCCCGGTCGTGGGCGAGGTCCGGAAGGGGCGTGAGATCGGGCACCGGCCCGCTCAAGGCTGGCCCGACCGCTCTGCGAGACGGCGCTCGACGTCGAGCACGAGCTGGGTCGTCTTCACCACGGTGTCGGGGTTCAGGCTCACCGAGTCGATGCCGAGCGTGACGAGGTACTCGGCGAAGTCCGGGTAGTCCGATGGCGCCTGGCCGCAGATCCCCGAGTGGATCCCGTTGCGCCGGCAGCCCTCGACTGCGAGCTTGATCATCTCCTTCACGCCATCGTCGCGCTCGTCGTAGTCGAAGGCGACCGTCTCGCTGTCGCGATCCACCCCGAGCGTGAGCTGGGTCAGGTCGTTCGACCCGATCGACAGCCCGTCGAAGCGGCGCGCGAAGCGGTCCACGAGGACGACGTTGTTCGGGATCTCGCACATCGCGTAGATCTCGAGGCCCCCTTCGCCGCGCACGAGGCCGAGCTCCGCCATCCGTGCGAGCACGAGGTCGGCTTCGGCGACGCGGCGAACGAACGGCAGCATGAGCACGACGTTCGTGAGCCCCATCTCTTCACGCACCCTGCGCATCGCCCGGCACTCGAGAGCGAACCCTTCTTCGTAGCCAGGGTGAGCATAACGAGACGCGCCGCGAAAGCCCAGCATCGGGTTGCTCTCGACCGGCTCGAAGTCGGCACCGCCGATGAGGTTCGCGTACTCGTTGGTCTTGAAGTCCGACATGCGCACCACGACGGGCTTCGGCCAGAAGGCGGCGGCGATCGTCCCGATCCCCTCGGAGAGCCGTTCCACGAAGAAGGCCCCTCCACTCGGGTACCCCGCGGTGAGGCGGTCGATCTCCGTCCGCGCGGCCCTGTCGGCGACCTTCTCGGGGTGGACCAGCGCGAGGGGATGGATCTTCACGTCCTCGGTGATGATGAACTCCATCCGCGCGAGCCCCACACCGTCGTTCGGCAGGAACGAGGTCTTGAAGGCGACGTCGGGGTTGCCGAGGTTGACCATCACCTTGGTTCTCGGTCGCGCGATGTCGGCGACCTCGATCCGCGACACGCTGTAGGGGACCGTCCCCCGATAGACGCGCCCCTCGTCACCTTCCGCGCACGACACGGTGGCTTCCTCTCCCGAGGGCACCTGGGCGGTCGCATCGCCAGTTCCGACGACCGCGGGGATCCCGAGCTCGCGCGCGACGATCGCTGCGTGGCAGGTGCGCCCGCCGCGATTGGTGACGATGGCAGCGGCCGTCTTCATGACCGGCTCCCAGTCGGGCGTCGTCGTGTCGGCGACCAGGATCTCGCCCGGCTGGAAGCGCCCCAGGCCGTCGACCCCGAGCACGAGTCGCGCCCTGCCCGACGCGATCCGCTCGCCGACCGCACGGCCCCGGGCGAGGACGTCCCCGCGCCCTTCGAGCTCGTAGGTCTCCAGCGTCGAGACCGGGCGCTGAGAGGCCGCCGTCTCGGGACGGGACTGCACCAGGTACAGCTCGCCGTCGAGCCCGTCCTTCGCCCACTCGATGTCCATCGGCCGGCCGTAATGACGCTCGACGGTGACGGCATGGCCGGCCAGCGCCAGGACCTCCTCGTCGGTCACGCAGTACCGGGCGCGGTCCGCGCGGGGGGTGGGGACGTTGCGCGTGGTCTGCTTCGACTGCCCTTCGGCGAGCACCATCTTCACGGCTTTGTCGCCCAGCGACCTGCGGAGCACCGCACGCCGGCCCGCTGCGTAGGTGGGCTTGTGCACGTAGAACTCGTCGGGGTCCACGGCCCCCTGCACGACGTTCTCGCCGAGCCCGTACGACCCGGTGATGAACACCACGTCGCGAAAGCCCGAATCGGTGTCGAGGCTGAACATCACTCCCGACGATGCGAGGTCGGAGCGGACCATCTTCATGACCCCCACCGACAGGGCCACCTTGAAGTGGTCGAACCCCTGGTCGATGCGGTAGTGGACCGCGCGGTCGGTGAAGAGGCTGGCGAAGCAGCGTCGGCAGGCGTCGAGCAGGCTGTGGTCGCCCTTCACGTTCAGGTACGTCTCGTGCTGGCCGGCGAAGCTCGCCTGGGGCAGGTCCTCGGCCGTGGCCGACGACCGCACGGCCACGCTCAGGTCCTGCCCGTACTGGTCCTGGAGGGTCCGGTACGCGCCGAGGATCTCCTCTCCGAGAGCGGACGGCAACCCGGCGCCGTACACGATCTCCCGGGCCAGACCCGCCCGGCGCGCCAGGTCGGCCACGTCGGCGGGATCGAGCCCCTCGAGCGCGTCATGGAGCGGCTCCCACGCCCCGGCCCTGTCGAGGACCGCACGGTAGGCGTCGGAGGTGACCGCGAAGCCGTTCGGCACCCGCACGCCATGGGCGGCGAGCGAGCGGTACATCTCCCCCAGCGACGCGTTCTTGCCCCCGACGAGGGGCACGTCGCCGGCCCCGATCTCTTCGAAGAAGCGCACGTACTCGGACATCGGCCTCCTCTTCACCCGGCTTCACCCGGCCCGGCCGAGCGGCCTCCGAGACCGGCCTCTGCGAGCCGGCGTGCCGCTCCAGTGCCAGCCTTCCGCCGCCCCGCCCGCACGGTAGGGCCAAAGGTCCGCGCGGCGGGACCGAACGGCGGCGGCGCCCCCTCGCCGGTCCCACGGCCACGCCCGGCGGGACCCGGAGCCGGGCCCGCTCACCCGGTGTCGAAGAGGTCGCCGAGCCGCTCGACGCGGGCGAGCACCTCTTCGGGCCCGAACCGGAGCGCGTGCGGGTCGCCGCCGGCCGCGCAGGCGGCGACCTCGGCCATGGTGACGGGGGTGGAGACCGACGGCCGGGCCAGCGCCCGCAAGGAGTACGCGGCGACCGTCGTCTTCGCGGGCACGTTCTGGCTCCAGTCGATGAAGACCTTCCCCGGGCGCAGGTCCTTGCGCATCTTCGCCACGACGAGGTCCCGGTGGTCGCGCTCGGCGGCGCGGGCGATCCTCATCGCCTCCTCGCGCACCGACTCGGGAATACGCGGAGGCTCGAGCGCCGCGTAGAGCTGGAGGCCCTTCTTCCCACTGGTCTTCGCGCGGACGGTCGAGAGCCCCTTCTCGGCGAGGACGTCGACCAGGACCTGGGCGACGGCGCAGCACTCGACGATCGTCGCCGGCGGGCCCGGGTCGAGGTCGAAGACCATCTGGTCGAACGGCCCGCGCTCGCCGGGTGACCGGACCCGCCAGAGGGGCACGTGCAGCTCCAGCGCGGCCAGGTTGGCGGCCCAGACGAGCGAGGGCAGGTCGGCGATCTCCGGCGCGCGGATCGCCGGTGCGTGGATCGCCGGCGCGTCCACGCGGCTCGAGCGCGGGACGTTGATGGCCCGGAGCCACTCCGGGGCGCCGCGCGGAAGCCGCTTCTCGAAGAAGCACCCCCCGCCCACCCCGTCGGGGCAGCGCACGAAGGTGACCGGACGGCCGGCCAGGTGCGGCAGGAGCACCGGCGCGATCCGCACGTAGTAGTCGATGACGTCGGCCTTCGTGAGCCCGGCCTCCGGAAAGAGGACCTTGCCGAGATTGGTGAGCACGAGGTGGCGCCCCTCCACCTCCGTCGCCGTCGTGGTCTCGGGCCCCACGGGACGCCTGGGTCAGGCCTCGCGGACCACGTCGCCGGGACGCACGTCGCTGAGCCCCAGCCACGACGGCTGGCGCAGCCGGCCCGCGCGCGTCCACTCGCTGAAGCGCACCTCTCCCACGAGCTGCGGCTCCACCCACATCGCGCCCGCGGCGTCGGCGGCCGGCACGGACGTCGAGAACGGCGTGCCGGTGCGGCGAAGGGGTCTCATCCGGGTGAGGAGCCCGGCGATCGCCACGTCGCTGAACCCGGTCCCCACCTTTCCCGAGTAGACGAGTCCCGAGTAGACGAGCCCTTCGGGGCCGGGGATCCCGACCAGCAGCGCGCCGAATCCCGCTCGCGAGCCCTTCGGCTCCGTGAAGCCGCCGATCACGACGCTCTGGGTCCGCGCCAGCTTCACCTTGACCCAGTCGGCGCTGCGCCTGCCAGGCCGGTACGGGCTGTCGGCGCGCTTGGCGACCACCCCCTCGAGGCCGCCAGCCTCGGCTGCGGCGAGGAGGTCGACGCCCGGGCACTCGTGAGAAGGGGAGACCCTCCAGCGGTCGCCTGCGAGCCCGAGGCCGTCGAGCAGCCGGCGCCGCTCGACGTACGGCAGCGAGAGCGTCGACAGCCCGTCGAGGTGCAGGAGGTCGAAGATCATGTAGGTGACCGGCACCGTCGCAGCGAGGCGGCGTGCGCGCGCGGCGTCGTCCACCAACATCCGTGGCTGGAGCGCCTCGAAGCTCGGCCGTCGGTCTGGGCCGAGGGCGATGATCTCGCCGTCGAGCACCGCCTGACGCGAGCCGAGCACGTCGCCGAGCTTGCCGATCTCGGGATAGGCCGCGGTCCGCTCGCGCTCGGCGCGTGAGACGAGGCGGACGCGTCCGCTCTGGACGTACGCGATCGTGCGGACTCCGTCCCACTTGAACTCGTAGCGCCAGTCGGCGCCGCGCTCTTCGGGCAGGGCACCCGGGACCGCGAGCATGGGCCTGACAAGCTCGGGAAGCGGCTCCCAGCCTTCGGTCGTCGGGTCCTCGCGGTGGATCATCCAGTCGTCGCCTCGGGTCTTGAAGAGCACGAACCGTGCGTCGACCCGAGTCCCGCGGAGGCGGAATTTCACCTCCCGGTCGGTCCACTTCGTCGCCTCGTACGTGCCGTTACCCAACCCGTGCACAAACGTGAGCATGGTCAGGCAGCCTCGCCTTGCGACGAGGCGGTGACGGTCCTAGCCGGTTGCCCGGTGCCGTCTTCGCGCTTCATCGGGGCGTCCGGCCGAAGCCGGGGGTGTGCCCCTCCACGCGCGTTTTGTGTCTCCGGGCCACTCCCGGCGACGGACAGCGC